>NZ_JH417639.1 GCF_000239295.1 Flavonifractor plautii ATCC 29863 | reverse complement strand
CGAGCCTCAGACGCAAGCGTCTGAGGCTCGTTTCTTATTTCTTTTTCTTCGGCCGGGCGTTCTTTTTGGGCTTGGCCACGGCCCAGCCCGC
The DNA here is from genome assembly GCF_000239295.1 of Flavonifractor plautii ATCC 29863. Taxonomy (GTDB): domain Bacteria; phylum Bacillota; class Clostridia; order Oscillospirales; family Oscillospiraceae; genus Flavonifractor; species Flavonifractor plautii. Next base: position 69,164 of record NZ_JH417639.1, on the reverse strand, counting down.
CTTGCGGGCGGGGCGGGAGCGGGTGGGCTGGGCCTTGCCCTTGGCGGGCGCGGGCTTGCCCCGGCCGGAGGGATTCTCCCCCGGCTTGGCGGGGCCGTTGGGCCGCAGGAGACAGCCCTTGCCGTAGCCGATCAGATCCTCCCGGTGGGTGCGGTGGAGGGCCTCCCGCACCAGCGGGCGCTTCTCCGGGCGCTTCCACTGCATCAGCGCCCGCTGCATCGCCTTCTCGTGGGGATCACGGGGCACATACACCGGCTGCATGGTGCGGGGATCAATGCCGGTGTAGTACATGCAGGTGGACAGGGTTCCCGGCGTGGGGTAGAAGTCCTGCACCTGCTCCGGCTGGCGGCCGGTGCGGTTGATCCACTCCGCCAGCCGCACCGCGTCGTCCAGGGTACAGCCCGGGTGAGAGGACATGAGGTAGGGCACCAGGTATTGCTCCTTGCCGTACTTCTGGTTCAGCCGCTCGTACTTACCCTTGAACTTCTCATAGACCTCGATATGGGGCTTGCCCATATAGTCCAGTACGCCGCTCACACAGTGCTCCGGGGCCACCTTGAGCTGGCCGGAGACATGATACTTCACCAGCTCGGCAAAGAACTCGCCGCTCTTGTCCTGGAGCATATAGTCGAAGCGGATGCCGGAGCGGATGAACACCTTCTTCACCCCCGGCACCTGCCGGATCTTGCGCAGGAGCATCAAATAGTCGGTGTGGTCGGCGTCCAGGTTGGGACAGGGCGTGGGGGCCAGGCAGGCCCGGCCCCGGCACATTCCCGCCTTCATCTGCTTCTTGCAGGCGGGGCGGCGGAAGTTGGCGGTGGGGCCGCCCACGTCATGGATATAGCCCTTGAAGCCGGGGTGGCGGGTCAGGGCCTCCACCTCCCGCAGGACGCTCTCATGGCTGCGGGAGGTGATGATCCGTCCCTGGTGGAAGGCCAGGGAGCAGAAGTTGCACGCCCCGAAGCAGCCCCGGTTGTGGGCCACGGAGAAGCGCACCTCCTCGATGGCGGGCACGCCCCCCATCTCGTCATACATGGGGTGGGGTTCCCGGACGTAGGGCAGCTCGGCCACGAAGTCCAGTTCGGCAGTGGTGAGCGGCATGGCCGGCGGATTGACCACCAGCAGCCGGTCGCCGTGGCGCTGGAGGATGGCCTTTCCCCGGACGGGGTCGTGCTCCTCATACTGGATCTGGTTGGCCTGGGCATAGGCCCGCTTATCCGTGGATACCGCCTCAAAGGAGGGGCACTCCACCTTTGGATAGGCACACGCAGAAGGATCTTTGGCAATAAAGGCAGTTCCCTTTACATCTGTAATCTCCCGGATGGGCGTTCCGGAGGCCAGACGAGCCGCAATTTCCCGGGTGGCGCGCTCTCCCATGCCATAGACCAGCAGATCCGCTTGGCTGTCAAAGAGGATGGCGCGGCGCACCTTGTCCTCCCAATAGTCGTAGTGGGCAAAGCGGCGCAGACTGGCCTCCAGGCCGCCGATCACCAGCGGAATGTCCCCAAAGGCCTCCCGCACCTTGTTGGCATAGACGATCACCGCCCGGTCGGGCCGCAGGCCGGCCCGATTGCCCGGGGAATAGGCGTCGTCATGGCGGCGCTTTTTGGCCACGGTATAGTGGGCCACCATGGAGTCGATGTTGCCGCTGGAGAGCAGAACGCCCAGCCGCGGGCGGCCCAACGCTGTAAAGGAGCTGGCCTTGCGCCAGTCCGGCTGGGCCAGGATTGCCACCCGGTAGCCCTCGGCCTCCAGCACCCGGGAAATAATGGCCGGGCCAAAGGAGGGGTGGTCGACATAGGCGTCGCCGGTGATGACCAGGAAGTCAAACTCCTCCCAGCCCCGCTCCGCCAGATCCGCTTTGGTGACAGGCAAAAATTGATTCATAGGTTCCTCATGATTCCTTGGCTTCAAATCCAATGTATTTTTCCAGAACATCCAGCGGGCCGCGGGCGCCCGGCTCCTCCCCCACCTTGACAAAGCCGTACTTCTGGTAGAAGCGCTGGGCAATCCCGTTGTCCGGCGCGCAGCACAGCCGCAGGCGGTCCCGTCCCAGAGGCCGGTAGGTGGATACCGCCTGGCCCAGGAGCTGCACCCCCAGGCCCTGGCGCCGGTGGGCGGGAGACATGTACAGGAAGGGGATATAGCCCACGCCGTCGTCAGCCCCCCGGTCCAGATCCATCTGGAGCAGGCCGGCCGTCTCGTCCCGCTGCATGGCGCACATCACCGCCCGCTCCGGGGCCCGTTTCCAGCAGCGCAGGGCGTCCCTCTGGAACGCGTCCCCGTCGAAGGGCACCGCCGGGCCGTTCACATCCTGCCAGGCCTCATGGCGGGCCGACCGGTACACCGTCCCCTCCTTTTTCAGGTTGAGGGGCCGGAACCACAGGTTTGCATCGCCGCTTGTTCCGTCCCGCTCCTTCCACCACCGCTGGCGGGCCAGGGTGGAGATCTCGTCGGGCAGGTGGGAGTTATCGTTCTCAAAGACGGTGCGGGCCGTATCGCCCTCCACCTCCAGGCAGGTGACGGCGGTGTTGTCGCTGTGGCCCAAGCCGTCCATCTCGCCGGGCCCCAGCCCCCGGAGGGCCCCCTGGAGGCAGCGGATGGCGGTGCCGTGGGAGAACAGGGCGATCGTCTGGCCCGGGTGGGCCGCCGCCAGGCGGAGCACCGCCCCCTTGAGCCGCGCCTGTACCTGGGCGAAGGTCTCGCCCCCCTCCACCCGGAAGTCCGGGGAGCTGTGGTTAAAGCGGATCAGATTCATGGCGTCGCACCGCTCCAGCTCGCCCCAGGGCTTGTCCTCCCATGCGCCCAGGCTGATCTCCCGCAGGCCCGGATCGGTGTGCAGCTCCAGACCGTGGGACAGGTAGACCGCTTTGGCGGTGGTCATTGTACGGAACAGGTCGCTGGAGTACACCGCGTCGATATGTATGTCCGCAAACCGTCCCCGCAGGGCCGCGATCTGCCGGTAGCCGTTATCGGTAATCAGGCTGTTATACCAGCCGTGTACCCGGCGGTAGAGATTTCCCTCCGCCTCCGCGTGGCGGACCAGATAGACGGTTGTCATCGCTTTACTGCACCTCTGAATCTGAAATCCATTGTTCTCATACCTCTAGAGTCTTTTCCAGCTTGGAGACAATATGCTTCTCCTCGCCGCACTCATCTCCCATGCCGCCCAGCGCACTGGCGGCAGTGAGATGGAGACGGAGCCGCCCCTCCAGCTCGTCCAGCACTGCCGTCACCACCATCTCGCTTCCGGTTCTGTGAAGATACTTGACCAACACCAGAACCAGAACCGAGCCGCCGGGGGTCTCCAGCCGGTAGCGCTCCGACACCTGTCCATTGCTGAACCCGCTGCGCACGATCACATCCTGAATGCGGTCCGCACAGCCCTCCATGGGCAGCTTGGGGTAGAACACTTCTGTATAAGCCATATCCTTTTCCTCAGAGCCGATAGTGGCTCAACGCGTCGTGGACGACTCCCTCGAAGGACTCCGCCGCCCCCCAGTCAAAGCGGAAGAGTCCCTCACCCCCGCCTCCGCCGATACAGTGGACGCGGGTGCGGCCGGTAAAGTCGTCCAGGACCACGGTGAGGGTGAGCCGGTTGCCCGCCCGGTAGTAGTGCTTCTCATAGACCGCCACCACACAGGTGCCGCCGCCCGGGTGGGTAAGCTCATAGTGGTCAACCAGCTCCCCGGTGACGCTGTCGGTCACCGCCGCATGGATGGCTTCCCCGCACTCCCGCAGTCCCAGGGAGACAGAATACGAATCCTCCATCTTTTTCCCTCCCGCCTTCAGCCGTCCAGATAGGAGAACAGCTTCTCCCGCAGGGCCTCGCTGTACTCCTCCGCCGCTGTCTTGCTGTCTCCGCTCTGCCGGAGCATTCCCGCCCCGCCGGTGACCGTCCAGTAGAGCCGGGTGCGCCCCTCCAGGTTGTCCAGCACCGCCGTCAGGGTGAGGCGGCTGCCCATGCGGAGAAAGTACTTTTCAAAAAGCAGCACCATGCCACAGAGATTCTCGCCCTGGCGCAGCTCATGGCAATCCACCATCCGGCTGGACAGCCCCGCACGTTCCACCAGCTCGGACACGGTGCGGGCCGCCTCCGCCACGGACAGGTTCAGATAACAGGTGTTCCGCTCCATCGGCGCGCACCTCCATTCACCACGGCACGACCGCCCCGGTAAAGTCGGATACCTTGTTCAGCCCCTGGCGCTCCGCCAGGGACGCCAGGCCGTCCCGCACCTTGATGGGGGCATAGGGATCGTCAAAGCAGGCGGTGCCCACCGCCACGGCGGAGGCCCCGGCCAACAGGAGCTGGGCCGCGTCCTCCCCCTTGGCTACGCCGCCCATGCCCAGGATGGGCAGCTTCACGGCCTGGGCCACCTCCCACACCATGCGCACCGCCACCGGGAGCACGGCGGGTCCGGACAGGCCGCCGGTGTTCATCTTCAAAATAGGCCGGCGGGTACGCACGTCGATGCGCATCCCCCGCAGGGTGTTGATGAGGGACAGGGCATCCGCCCCCGCGTCCGCCACGGCCCGGGCGATCTCAGTGATGTCGGTGACGTTGGGGGAGAGCTTCACCATCACCGGCACTCTCCCGGCGTGGGCCTTGGCCACCGCCGTCACCTCGGCGGCCAGCTCCGGCTTGGTGCCATAGGCCAGGCCGCCCGCTTTCACGTTGGGGCAGGAGATGTTGACCTCGATCATGTCCACCCCAGCGGCGGAGAGCTTTTCGCACATGACGCCGTATTCCTCCGGGGTATTGCCCGAAATGTTGGCGATTACCGCCAGATCATGCTTTCTCAGCTCGGGCAGCTCTTCCGCGATAAAGGCGTCCACTCCGGGATTCTGGAGGCCCACGGAGTTGAGGATGCCCATGGGGGTCTCCGCGATGCGGGGGGGCGGGTTGCCCTCCCGGCGGCAGAGGGTCAGACCCTTGCAGCAGATGCCGCCCAGCTCGCTCAAATCATAAAACCGGCCGTACTCCCGGCCGAAACCGAACGTGCCGGAGGCCACCACCACGGGGTTTTTCATCCGCACCCCGGCCAGCACCACGGACTGATCCACCTTAGACATTCCACTCCACCTCCTCCGCGTCAAACACCGGGCCGTCCTTGCACACGTGCTTCATGGTGCCGTCGGCCATCTGGATGGCGCAGCCCAGGCAGGCCCCCACGCCGCAGGCCATCCGCTCTTCCATGGACACCTGACAGGGTACGCCGTATTCCGCCGCCACGGCAGCCACGTTTTTCAGCATGGGCTTGGGGCCGCAGGCCAAAACCGCTGTAAAGTTTTTATCCTTTTCAAGAACAGCCCGCACCTGAGCATCCACAAAGCCTTTCTGTCCTAGGCTTCCATCATCACTGCAAAGCAAAACATCTTTACAGCATTTCTGAAATTCCTCGGTCAGCATGGCACGGTCTGCCGACCGGAAGCCCAGTACGGCGGTGCTCTGCCCCGCCGTCCACTTGGCGCAGCCCAGCATGGGGGGGACGCCGATGCCGCCCCCCACCAGGAGGCAGCGGGCCTCTCGCTCCACTTGGAAGCCGCAGCCCAGGGGGCCCAGTACGTCCAGGGTGTCCCCCGCTTTCCGGCGGGCGAGCCACTCGGTGCCCTCCCCGCGCACCTCAAAGACGATGCGCAACCGGTTCTTCCCCCAGTCGCAGATGGAGATGGGGCGGCGGAGCAGGCAGCTGTGGCCGCACTTCACATGGACAAACTGATCCGGCCCCTGGGGCTCCATCCCCTCCGCCTCCAGGGTGAGGGAGCAGGCAAATTCATTGAGGCGCACCGCCTCTGCGACGGTACAGAGCTTTTGTATTGGCATGGGTGTGTCCCCCTCTGTTTCCTTGGTTTACTGGATGGCGATAAACCGGCAGATGTCGTCCCGCATGGCGATTGCGGCGGCGCGGGCGGCCTCTTGGTAGTCCGCGCCGTTTTTGCCCGTCTTCTGCCAGGCACAGATGATGCCCCGGGAGGAGTTGACAATGGCGCCCCGGCCCTTGTCCTGGAAGGCATACTGCACATCCTCGGCGGTGCCGCCCTGGGCCCCGTAGCCGGGCACCAGCAGGAAGGTGTGGGGCATCCGGGCGCGGAGCTTCTGCAGCTCCTCCGGATAAGTAGCCCCGGCCACCGCGCCGGCCCGGGTATAGCCGTACTTCCCCTCAGTGCCGGCTCCCCACTTCTCAATGAGGTCGGCCATAAGGCCGTAGACGGTGTCTCCCTCCCCGGCGGCTACGTTCTGGAGCTCGCCGGAGCCGGGGTTGGAGGTCTTGGCCAGGATAAACACGCTCTTGTCCCGTTCCCCCGCCACCTTTAGGAAGGGGTTGACGCTGTCCGCGCCCATGTAGCCGTTGAGGGTGACGCAGTCGGCGTTGAAGCCCCCGCAGAGGGCCTCCCCCACCTTGGTGACTCCCAGCCAGGCGTCGGCGTAGGCCTCCGCCGTGGAGCCGATGTCCCCCCGCTTGATGTCGGCGATGACGTACATGCCCTTCTCGTGGGCGTAGCGGATGGTCTTTTCCAGCGCGGCCATACCGTGCCAGCCCAGGCGTTCATAATAGGCGGACTGTGGCTTGACGGCGGGTACAACATCGCACAGGGCGTCGATGAGGCCCTTGTTGAACTGGAAAACGGCGTCGGCGGCCCCCTCCAGGGTCTCGCCGAACTGTTCATAGGACGCTTTGCGGATGTGCTCCGGCACATACTCGGGCTTGGGATCCAGCCCCACCACTGTGGGGTTTTTCATACGGATAATTTTCTCCTGCAATACATCAAAGGACATCCCGCTCATTCTCCTTCCCGGTAGACGATCTCGCCGCCTACAATCGTATATTTCACTTTCCCCCGCAGGGTCTTTCCCCCAAAGGGGGTGTTGCGTCCCTTGGAGGCGAAGCGGTTGGGGTCCACCGTCCACGCCTCGTCGGGATCGAAGATCACCACGTCGCCGTCTGAGCCGATGGCCAGCCGCCCCTTGGTGGGCAGGCGCAGGATGCAGGCCGGGTTGATGGTCATCCGGCGCAGGATGTCGGACAGGGCCATCTCGCCCGTATGGTAGAGGTAGGTCAGCGCCACAGCAAGGGCGGTCTCCAGGCCCACCATGCCGCTGGGGGCGTCGGTCAGGGGCCGGGCCTTTTCCTCAGCGGAGTGGGGGGCGTGGTCGGTAGCGATGGCGTCAATGGTGCCGTCCTTCAATCCCTCGATAATGGCCTCCACGTCCGCCTTGGTGCGCAGGGGCGGGTTCACCCGTGCCAGGGCACCCTGGGCTAAAATCTCGTCCTCGGTGAGACTGAAATACTGAGGGCAGGTCTCACAGGTGATCTGTACGCCCTTGCGCTTGTACCGCCGCACCAGGGCCACCGATTTGGCGGTGGAGATGTGGCAGATGTGCACCGCCCCGCCGGTCTCCTCCGCCAGCATGGCATCCCGGGCCACCATCAGCTCCTCGGCGATGGCCGGCCGGCCAGCCAGCCGGAGCTGGCGGGAGATACGCCCCTCGTTGACCGCGTAGTTCTTCACCATGTCGGCGTCCTCACAGTGGGAGAGAATCGTCAGGTTTTGCCGGTGGGCCAGGATCAGGCCGTCCCGCATTAAATTGGCATTCTGGACCGGCACCCCATCGTCGGACAGGGCCACCGCCCCCGCCCCCTTCAGGGCCTCAAAGTCGGTGAGCTCCTGCCCCTGCTGTCCCCGGGTCACCGCCCCAATGGGCCAGACATGGACGCCGCAGGCCTCCGCCGCCCTCTGCTTTACAAATGCAATCTGCTCCGGGCTGTCGGTGGCCGGGCGGGTGTTGGGCATACAGGCAATGGAGGTAAAGCCCCCATGGGCCGCGGCCGCCGCGCCGGTCTCGATGGTCTCTTTATATTCAAAGCCGGGCTCCCGCAGATGTACATGCATATCCACCAGCCCGGCGCACACGGTCAGTCCCCGGGCATCGATCACCCGGGCGTCGGGCTCGTTGATGTTGCTCCCGATGACCGCTACCTTTCCGTCCTCAACCAGCACATCCATAATCCCGCCGATGCCCCCAACCGGGTCAACCAGCCGTCCCTGCCGTATCAGCAGCTTCACGAAATCACTCCTTTCACATTGAAACCGTTCCAAACCGCCATGCAGAGCACAGCAAAAAAGGGTACAGGTCCACCCCCGTCCCCTCCACAAATTGAACCGTATCATGCCGCATACATTATACCTTGAAACACAGTTTTTAGCAACGGATTTTTCTGCGTTTCCGGCAATAATAACAGCGGACGCTGATGCAGAAGGGAGCGAAGCAATATGACGAAGCATGCGTTTCTGGAAGGGATGGGCCTTGGCGTGCTGGCGGGCGCCGCCATCGGTATGGCGGTGGCCGCCAAGAGCATGCAGAGCCCCGACGTGCGCCGGATGGCCCGGCGTGCCGTCCGCAAGATGGACCACATGAAGGACGACTTGGCGGACACCCTGGGCCTGTAAGCTCAAAAAGAGGTGCGGCTAAAAAGCCGCACCTCTTTTTTATACTTGACTTTCATTTTATTTATGTCATATTTAATATAGTTAAACTAAAAGTAAAAGGAGAATTAAATTGGAGCTTAATAAAATCCCCCAGTGGATGCTCGCTCTCGAACCGGAGGACGCCGCCTTTCTCAAAAATTTCGCGCTCAAGTCCGGCTCTCTGAAGGAGATCGCCCGGCTCTACCAGGTCTCTTACCCCACGGTCCGTCTGCGGCTGGACAAGCTCATCCAGAAGATCGAGCTGGCCGACCAACATGAGGAGGAGCCCTTCACCGCCTTTATCAAGGGGCTGGCGGTGGACTCCCGCATTGATGTGGAGACCGCCAAACTGATCATCGACAAATACGAGAAGGAGGGGAAACCGATATGAGAGAGTTTGCAGTTCTTTTCATTTCCCTGGCCCTTTTGGCGCTGGAATACTATCTGGGTACCCGGAGAAAGCCCCTGCTGGGGGCTCTGCTGCCCGGCGGGATCCTCCTGCTGCTGGCCGGCCTGTCCATCGCGCTCCGGGATGCCTCCGGCCTGCTTTCAGGTATTCCATGTGCCGCGGGACTGGCCGCCGCCTGGCTGATCGGGCGGAACAAGGCCACGGCGGCAGAAAAGGCCGAGCTGGAGAAAATGAAGGCCAAGGATCTGTAAGGAGGGAGCGCCATGAACCAACCGTCCACACTGAAAGAGCGTATCCTACAATATGCCCAGGTACATCTGGGCGCGGAACCGGAGCACCTCTGGGCTAAATTCCCCCGCTATGCCGTCCTGCGCCACAGTGAAAACGCCAAGTGGTTTGCGGTCTTTCTGGAGGTTCCCGGAACCAGGCTGGGGCTGGAACGACCGGAGTCCGTCGACATTCTCGATGTAAAATGCGGCCCGCTCCTGGCCGGCTCCCTTCTCGGCATCCCAGGCATCCTGCCCGCCTACCACATGAACAAGTCCAACTGGGTCACCCTCCTCCTGGACGGCTCGCTCCCGGAGGAGGAGATCATCCGCCTGCTGGAACTGAGCTACGATCTGACGAAGCCGGCTGCCCGGCGAGCCGGGCGGCCGAAGGCGGAGTGACCGCCCCTACAGCATCCGCAGAATCTCCCGCTTGAGCCGGCTGATGATGCGCTTTTCCAGGCGCGAGATGTAGGACTGGGAGATACCCAGCCGGTCGGCCACCTCCTTCTGGGTGCGCTCCGGGCGGCCGTCCAGGCCGAAGCGCAGGGTGATGATCTCCCGCTCCCGGTCCTCCAGCTTCTCCAGCGCGTCGGAGAGGAGCTGGAGGTCCACGTCCGCCTCGATGGGCTTCATCACCAGATCGCTCTCTGTTCCCAGGATGTCGGAGAGGAGCAGCTCGTTGCCGTCCCAGTCGGTGTTCAGGGGCTCGTCGAAGGAGACCTCGCTCTTCAGGTTGGCCGTCTTGCGCAGATGCATCAGTATTTCGTTCTCGATGCACCGGGAGGCGTAGGTGGCCAGCTTGATGTTTTTTGCGGGCTGATAGGTATTGATGGCCTTGATGAGGCCGATGGTGCCGATGGAGATCAGATCCTCAATGCCCACGCCGGTATTTTCAAAGCGGCGGGCGATGTAGACCACCAGCCGCAGGTTCCGCTCAATGAGCTGGGACTTCACACCCTCGTCCCCACCGTCCAGACGGGCGATCAGCTCCGCCTCCTCGTCCCTGGACAGAGGCGGCGGCAGGGTGTCGCTCCCCCCGATATACATGATCTTCCCCGGCAGCTTGAGCCCCAGCCGGGCCAACAGCCACTCCACGCCCACAAACAGGCGCAGTCTCCAACCGTTCATAGCCATCCTCCCACATCGTCTGTTTATGTACCAATCAGCGCGTGATAGCCGCCCCCGTCGGTGAGGCGGGTGGGGGACAGGGCCAGCAGCAGCTTGCCGTAGTCCTCCGTCCCCACCCGCGCCCCGTCCAGGCGCAGGGCCAGCAGCATGCCGCACTCCACCCCCACCGCCTGGTAGGGCAGCAGGCGGCACCGCCCCTGCCAGCCCTGGCGGCCCAGCCGCTCCAGGGCCTCCACCGGGCGGCGCAGCTCCTCGGGAGCCGGCGCCTGCCCGTCGGGAAAGAGAGCCCCCACCTTCTCCCCCTCCGCCACCATCACCGGACGTCCGGTGGCGGGGTCTGTGAGGGTGTTGCCCGTATCCACCAGGGCGGTAAGGGCCACCCGCCGCCCCTCCAGGGTGAGCACCGCAGGCACCAGCTCCCGGCGCAGGCCGCTGTGCCGGGCGGTGCGTTGGAACAGCAGGGTGATGAGCACATAGCACCCCGCCGCCGACAGGAGGATAAGGCGCAGATCCATGGCGGAATAAAAGATGCCGTTTTGCAGAGTGAGCCCCCGCCCGCCCAGGAGCTGGAGGGCGAACACGCCGCCGCCGAAGGCCGCGGACACGGCAAAGAATACCAGACTCACCCGCAGGAGGCGGCGGCTTTTGCCGTAGCCCGCCAGCAGGGCCAGCACCGCCGCCCCCAGCTTGCAGAGGGGATGGAGGAGAAAGCCCATGCCCGGCAGGACGGCGGCGGCGGCGTAGGCCGCCCCGATGGCCGCCCCCAGAGCCAGCCAGCCCCGGCGGAGTATCTCGCCGGACAGGCGTCCGGCGGCCAGCAGCAGGAGATAGTCCACCACAAAGTTGAGCAGGAACAGCTCATCCAGATAGATCACCGTCACCCCGCGTCCCCCCCTGTCCTCTGGCCTGTCGTTTCCCATTATAGAGGGCCACGTCCACAAAAAAGGTCAAATCCGGGACGGGCAAAAAAAGAAGCTGACGCGCTGCGCGCGTCAGCCAGCCTGTCGAACTTTTTGAAGCTTTAGAAAAGCTTCAAAAAGTTGTTTGATCCAACGCGAAAGGGAACTCTGACGGTTCCCTTTCACACTATCCCTCCCTCCGAATCCTTTCGCAGGAGGGCTTATTGACCGTCTGGCTGACGCGCTATGCGCGTCAGCTTCTTTTTCGTTTCCGTCACACGGTCAGCAGGGGCGCCCGGGTCTTGAGCAGCTCGGTCAGCGGCGGGCCCCAGGAGATGACCTCCAGGCCCATGTCCCGCAGCGCCTGCTCCACCCCAAGCTCCTTGGCGCAGGTAATACAGGCCGAGAATTTCACCCCCTGCTCCATGGCCAGGACAATGCGCTCCCTCACCGCAGGATCTGCGGCCGCCAGACGGGCGGTCTCCCCCCAGAGGATCACCGTCACCTTCTCCCACCAGCCCCGTACCAGGCTGTTCACCGCGTACATCAGAACCATCTTGTCAAAGACCACCGGATCGGCGTTGGTCCACAGAATATGCAGGTGTTGTCCGTCCATCTCAATACTCCTCTCTTTGTGTCACAGCCCCCGCCACAGCTCCGGCCGGACGGCCTGCCCGCCGGACAGCGCCCCGTCCAGTAGAGACAAAAGCCGGGCCTTGTCCTCGGGCAGTCCGCCCTTCAAGGGCAGATAGTTGGAGGCGTGGTCGCTGGTGAAATGAAGGGGCTCCACCTCCAGGCGTTCCAGCAGCAGCCGGGTCTCCTCCAGGGCCTGCCGGGCGGTGAGCAGCCGGAACTCCCCCCGCGCGGCCGCGTCACCCAGCACCGTTCCCCGCTCGGGGAGGTAAGTCAGGGCGGAGAAGTGACGGGGTCTCATGGCGTTGATCAGGGCCGCCGTGTCCAGGGCGTGGGCTCGGGATGCCTCTCCCTGCCCGGCCAGGCCGATCAGCACCATGGCCCACAGGTCAAAGCCTGCCGCCGTTATGCGCCGTCCGGCCTCCAGCATACCCGCGGCGTCCACCCCCTTGCGCACCGCCCGCAGCACCGCGTCGCTGCCGCTCTCCACCCCCAGGTAGAGACGCACCAGCCCCGCCCGGCGGAGGGCCGCCAGCTCTTCCTCCGTCTTGCGCAGGGTGCTGCCCGGGCCGGCATAGGCGTTGACCCGCTCGAGGGAGGGGAAGGTCTCGTACAGCCGGTCCAGGACGGCCAGCAGCTCCTCTGTGTCCATGGCCACCGCGTCCCCGTCGCAGAGGAACACCCGCTTCACGTCTCCATAGGCCGCCCTGGCCAGGGCAATATCCTCAAAAATCTCCTCCAGCGGGCGCACCCGGTAGCGTTTGTCCTTATACATGCCGCAGAAGGTGCAGGCGTTGTGGGAGCACCCCACCGTCACCTGGAGCAGATAGCTCTTCCACTCTCCCGGCGGGCGGTAAACCGTCCCCTCGTACCTCATGCCTGGGGCTCCTCCGTCCGCAGCACCCGCTTGATGCTCTTCTCTGCCTTGCTCCGGGGGAGCATCAGCTCGTGGCCGCAGCCCTCGCAGCGCAGCTTGAAGTCCATTCCCACCCGCAGCACCAGCCACCGCCGGCTGCCGCAGGGGTGCTCCTTCTTCAATTCCAGCACATCGCCCACATGGATGTCCATATCCGCGTCCCTCCCGTTTCCTTCGTAACGCCTATTATACCCTGTCAATTCAGGACCGGCAAGTGCATATAGTAGTCTATCGGAAAAAAATGACTGTGGAAACGAAAGGATTTGGTCACATTGAGGAGCCGCTTCCTGCCCGAGGGGCGTCTGTTACATACACCGGAAAACGAGGCCGCCTGCGCCTCCCGCGACGGCCTCCGCCGGGCCATGGAGGAGGAGACGGTGCTGGAGGGGGTTGCCCAGCTCTGCGACGGGGCCCACAACCTGCTGGTGTCCGTAGGGCCGTTTACCGGCTTTCTCCCCCGGGAGGAGGCCGCGCTGGGCATTGCAGAGGGCACCACCCGGGAGATCGCCATTCTCTCCCGGGTGGGCAAGCCGGTCTGTTTTCAGATCACAGCTCTGGAGGAATCTGAGGGCGTCCTCCGGCCCCGCCTCTCCCGCCGCCGGGCCCAGCAGGCCGCCCTGGACGCCATGCTTGCCGGGCTGCATCCCGGCTGTATCCTCCCGGCTGTGGTCACCCACCTGGAGTCCTTCGGGGCCTTTGTGGACATCGGCTGCGGCGTTCCCTCCCTGATCGGGATTGAAAACATCTCCGTCTCCCGCATCCCCCACCCCGACCAGCGGTTCCGGGTGGGGCAGGCCATCTTCGCCGTGGTACAGGAGCTGGACCCCAAGCTGGGGCGGGTGTACCTGACCCACCGGGAGCTGCTGGGCACCTGGGCGGAGAACGCCGCCCGCTTTCAGGCGGGCATGACGGTGCCCGGTATCGTCCGCGGGCTCAAGGAGTATGGGGCCTTTGTGGAGCTCACCCCGAATCTGTCCGGCCTGGCGGAGCGGAAAAACGGCCTGCGGGAGGGGGACCGTGTGTCCGTCTACATCAAGGCTATCCTGCCTGAGCGGATGAAGATCAAGCTGCTGGCCATCGACACCCTGCCCCCGCTGAACGTCCCCGCGCCGCTGGAGTATTTTCTCACCCAGGGACAAATTGAAAAGTGGAAATACGCCCCCGAGGGCTGTGTCAAGGTGGGCGCGGAGACCATATTCGCCTGAAAAACAGGAGCGCGGCTATGCCGCGCTCCTGTTTTATGCCTCGGGGCCTTTGATCTCGTCCCAGTACCGCCTGGCGGCCTGCTCATTCTTGTTGTCGCCGTAGTGGTAGTAACACCTATCCGCCAGCAGGTCGGGCAGATACTGCTGGCGCACCCAGTGGCGCGGAAAGTCGTGGGGGTAGAGGTAGCCCTGCTCCCGCTCCATCCCCGCCGAGTCGGCGTGGACGTTCTGGAGGTGGCGGGGGTAGTCGCCGGTCTTGCCCGCCCGCACATCGGCCTGAGCGGCGGCGATGGCCTCGTAGACCGAGTTGGACTTGGGGGCGGTGGCCAGCAGTACCACCGCCTGGGCCAGAGGGAGGCGGGCCTCCGGCAGCCCGAGCTGGAGAGCGTTGTCCACGCAGGCCTTGACGATCAGGGCCGCCTGGGGGTAGGCCATGCCCACGTCCTCGCTGGCGGAGCAGAGAATCCGCCGGATGGCGGTGGTCATGTCCCCCGCCTCCAGCAGGCGGGCCAGATAGTGGAGGGCCGCGTCGGGGTCGGAGCCCCGCATGGACTTCATGAGGGCAGAGGCGATGTCGTAGTGATCGTCTCCCTCCCGGTCGTACCGCATGGCGGAGCGCTGCGCCACCGTCTGGGCATCGGCCAGGGTGACCACCAGCCGCTCCCCCTCCCGCCGGGCGGAGCTGAGCAGCAGCTCCACCGCGTTCATGGACTTGCGCACATCGCCCCCGCAGGCGGTGGCAATGTGCTCCCGCACGCCATCCTCGCAGTCCACCTCCGCACCTAGGCGCTCCCCCATGAGCCGGATGCCCCGGTCGATGGCGGGCAGCACGTCGACGGCCTCGATGGGCTTGAATTCAAACACGGTAGACCGGCTGAGCACCGCATTATACACGTAAAAATAGGGGTTCTCCGTGGTGGAGGCGATCAGGGTGATCTTGCCGTTCTCCATAAACTCCAGCAAAGACTGCTGCTGCTTCTTGTTGAAGTACTGAATCTCGTCCAGATAGAGCAGCACCCCATCGGGGGCCAGCATGGTGCCGATGTCCTTGATGATGTCCTTGATGTCCGAGATGGAGGCCGTGGTGGCGTTGAGCCGGTGGAGGGGCCGGTTGGTGCGCCTGGCGATGATGTTGGCCACCGTGGTTTTGCCGGTACCGGAGGGGCCATAAAAGACCAGATTGGGGATGTGTCCCCCCTCAATGATGCGGCGCAGCAGGCCGTTCTCCCCCAAAATGTGGCGCTGGCCCACCACCTCGTCCAGGCTCTGGGGGCGGATCTCGTCGGCCAGGGGCCGGTATGACATTGGGCATCCCTCCTCGTTTGGTCGCCCCTATTCTAACACATGTTCGAGCCCCCGTAAAGAGCGGCGGATACTATTCATCCCCCTCCACGGTAAAGATCTCCTCAATCGGTACGCCGAATACCTTGGCAATGTTCCAGGCCAGCACCAGCGAGGGATTATAGCGCCCCTTCTCCAGGTTGCCGATGGTCTCCCGGCGTACTCCCACCCGCCTGGCCAGCTCCTCCTGCTTCAGGTCGAAGCGGGCCCGGTACTCCTTGATGCGATTGGTAATCATGCCCGCGCGTTCCACCATTCCCGGCAGCCGCACAGGAAGCTGGAGAGGGCATATACCATCACTCCCACTCCCCAGCCCAGCCCGCTGCTGAGGTACAGCGCCTCCGTCGTCCCTCCGCCAAGGGCCAGGAGCAGCAGCGTCCCCGCCGCCGTCACTCCCATGCCCACGAAAAAGCCCCGTGCGGCCGAGCGGAGAATCTGGCCCTCCTGCATCTCGTCAGCCTTGGCAAAAAAGTACTGAAAGTCCACCGCAAAGGCAAAAAAGCCCAGGAAGTATTTCTCCCCGGTGAACACCCCTACGAACCCCAACAGGGACAGCAGGCCAATCAGCCCATACCATCGTTTGTCAGCCATTCAGATACACTCCTTTTATGTGGTGTATTTCGCTCTTTATATTATAAATATACCACATCAAAGGCGTTTGTCAAGAGAAAAACGGCGGCCTGCCGAAGCCATTTTTCGACAGGCCGCCGTCTCTGCTCATGCGTACTCCGTTTTGTTTATTCGTACAGGGGATATTTGCCGGTAAGCTGGGCCACCTGGTCCCGCAGCTCGTCCTGCTTGCCCTCAAAATCGGTGGCGGTACGCCACATGATGGAAGCGATGACCTCCATGTCCGCTTCCTTGAAGCCGCGGGTGGTGGCGGCGGGCGTACCCACCCGGATACCACTGGTGACGAAGGGCTTCTCCGGATCGTTGGGGATGGCGTTCTTGTTGACGGTGATGTTCACCTCGTCCAGCCGCCTCTCCATCTCCTTGCCGGTGAGGCGGGCAGGGCGGAGATCCACCAGCATCAGGTGGTTGTCGGTGCCGCCGCTGACCAGATCGAAGCCCTCGGCCATGAGGGCCTTCGCCAGGGCGGCGGCGTTTTTGAGAATCTGCTCCTGGTAGGCTTTGAACTCCGGCTTCATCGCCTCCCCCAGGGCCACGGCCTTGGCGGCGATGATGTGCTCCAAGGGGCCGCCCTGGCTGCCCGGGAAAATGGCGGAGTCGATTTTCTTGGCCAGCGCCTCCTTGCAGAGGATCATGCCGCCCCGGGGGCCGCGGAGGGTCTTGTGGGTAGTTGTGGTCACTACGTCGGCATAGGGCACCGGGGAGGGGTGGAGCCCCACAGCCACCAGGCCGGCGATATGGGCCATATCCACAAACAGATAGGCCCCCACCTCGTGGGCGATATCGGCAAAGGTCTTGAAGTCGATGGTGCGGGGATAGGCGGAGGCGCCGGCCAGGAGCATGCGGGGCCTGTGCTTTTTGGCCAGATCGCGCACCTGGTCGTAGTCGATGTAGCCCTGGTCGTTGACGCCATAAGCCACGATATTATAGTTTTTTCCCGAGAAGTTGACCGGTGAGCCGTGGGTCAGGTGGCCTCCGTTGGCCAGATCCATGCCGAGCACCGTGTCGCCGTGCTCACACAGGGCGGCGTACACCGCATAGTTGGCGTTGGCGCCGCAGTGGGGCTGCACATTGGCGTGGTCGGCCCCAAAGAGCTGGCAGGCCCGTTTGCGTGCGATATCCTCCACCACGTCCACGCACTGGCAGCCGCCGTAATAGCGTTTGCCGGGATAGCCCTCCGCGTACTTGTTGGTGAGCACTGTGGCCGCCGCGGACAGCACCGCCGGGCTGACAAAGTTCTCCGACGCGATCAGCTCGATGTTGCGCCGCTGGCGGTCGTACTCTGCCTGAACCGCCGCCCCTACCTCGGGGTCTTGTCCGGCAAGAAACTCCATGATATCCTTGACCAAATCCGACTCCACCTTTCTCAAATTTGACTGTACCGTTTATTATACAGAATCCCACTTTAAATTACAATCGCCCTATTTGAAAAAAGGCTCTCGTTTTTTGGCGGATTCTATGCTATATTGTCTAAGAGGTGATTCGATGAAAAACCATGAGGACGTCCTGGCTATCGTAGAGGAGCTGAAGAAGCTATACCCCGAAGGGCTCTGTTCGCTCCAGTACCCCAAGCCCTACGAGCTGCTCTTTTCCGTGCGTCTGGCCGCCCAATGTACCGATGAGCGGGTCAACATGGTCACTCCCGCCCTCTTTGCCCGCTTTCCCACCCTGGAGTCTCTGGCCCAGGCCGACCCCGCCGAGGTGGAAACCTATATCCATTCCACCGGCTTCTTCCGGGCCAAGGCCCGGGACATTGTAGCCGCCTCCCGCATGCTGGTGGAGCAGTACGGCGGCCGGGTGCCCGACACCATGGAGGAGCTGCTCAAGCTGCCCGGTGTGGGCCGCAAGACCGCCAACCTGATTTTGGGCGACGTGTACCACACCCCCGGCGTAGTGGTGGCGGACACCCACTGCATACGCATTACCGGCCGACTGGGCCTCACCGACGGCACCAAGGACCCGGCCAAGGTGGAGGAGCAGCTCCGGCCCACCCTGCCGCCGGAGGAGTCCAACGACTTCTGCCACCGGATGGTGCTCCACGGCCGGGCGGTGTGTATGGCCCGCAAGCCCGACTGCCCCAACTGTACCCTGCGCCCCTGGTGCGATTTCTACACAAAGTCCTGACTCCAGCAGGAGAGGCCCCGCCGGACAGACCGGCGGGGCCTCTGTGCTATTCCTGCGGCGCCTAGCTCACAATGCACTTGTCCTTCCACCTTCCACGGCAATAGGACACCACGCAGATCAGCAGGCCCAGGGCCCAGCCGATGGGATAGGCCCAATAGATCTCCTCCGGGCCGAAGAAATAGGCCAGCGCATAGGCCACAGGGATGCGGGCCGCCCAGAGGGAGATGATGGAGGCTACCATGGGCACTGTCGTGGCGCCTGCGCCGCGGAGGACGCCGTTCATGATAAACATCATGGCCAGAATGAACATCAGGGAGAGGGCCCGGAGCAGGTATGCCTCCCCGGCGGCCACCACGCCGGGCTCCCGGTTGAAGAGCATCAGCAGGGGCCGCCGCAGGGGCAGCACCACCGCCGACATGGCCAGGCATACCAGAGTGCCCAGCACCAGGGCCCGGCGGGTCCCGGTCTGTACCCGGTCCAGCCTCCCCGCCCCCATGTTCTGTCCCACATAGGTGGTGGCGGCGATGGAAAAGGACTCGATGGGCATGAAGGCGAAGGTGTCGATCTTGTTGGCGGCGGTGAAGCCGGCCGCAAAATCGTTGCCGAAGCCGTTGATCAGCGCCTGCATGATGAGTATGCCCACCGCGAACTGGCACTCCTGTATCGCGGAGGGTATGCCCAGACGGATCACCTGCCCCAGCAGGCGCCGGTCCAGCCGCATCCGGAACAGGCGGATATGGAGGAAGGGGTACTTTCGGTTGATGTAGAAGATGCCGAACACCCAGGAGCAGATCTGGGCCAGAATGGTGGCCAGGGCCACGCCGAACACGCCCCAGGAGAACACCAGCACAAACACCAGATCCAGCACAATATTGATGACACAGGCGATGAACAGGAAGATCAGGGGCGTCCGGCTATCCCCCAGGCCGCGCATGATGCCGCTGTTCATGTTGTAGCCCAGAGTACCGATGATGCCGCCCAGCACCACCATGCAGTAGGTCCGCGCCTGCTCATAGGCCTCCTGCGGCACCCGGATCAGGGTGAGCAGCGGCCCGCTGGCCAGCACGCCCAGCAGGGTCAGGGGCACAATGATCACCAGCAGGGCGCTGTAGATGGTGTCCACCGTGCGCCCCACCGCCCCTTGGTCCCCGGCGCCCACATACTGGGCGATCATGATGGTCGCGCCCATGGAGAATCCGAGGAAGAGGGAGGATATCAGGAACATGATAGAGAAGCCCGCGCCCACGGCGGTGAGGGCGGAGGAGCCCACATAGTTGCCCACCACCACCGAATCCACCATGTTGTAGAGCTGCTGGAGCACATTTCCCGCCAGCAGGGGCAGGGAGAACAAGACGATCAGCCGGGTCGGCGACCCCTGAGTCATGTCCATGGCTCCGTGCCCGTTCCGCTTGATCTCACTCATTGCCTCTCCTCCCCATCCGTTTTATCTCCTCGCCCGCTCATAGATGATGCGCAGGCCGTCCAGCACCAGTTGGGGATCCACCACGTCGATCAGCTCTGTGTTGTCCGCCACCAGCCGGGACAGGCCGCCCGTGGCCACCACCTTGGTGTCCGGCTGGCCGATCTCCTCCTTGGCGTGGCGGATGAGGTACTCGATGGCCCCGATGTAGCCCAGCACCGCCCCAGCCTGGATCTGCCCCACGGCGGTGGTGCTCAGCACTGTGTCCGGCTTCACCAGCTCCACCCGGGGCAGCAGGGCGGTCTTCTGGAACAGGCCGTCGATGGACACCTGCACCCCGGCGGTGATGCAGCCGCCCAGGTACACCCCCTCCCGGCTCACCGCGTCCAGGGTGGTGGCCGTTCCGAAGTCCAGCACCACCAGCGGCGCGCCGTATTTGGCGATGGCCGCGATGTCCGCCGCCGCCCGGTCGGGGCCCAGGCGCTCGTCGCTGTCGCACTCCACGTAGGGCAGGCCGGGGTCCAGCACCTCGTCCAGCACCAGCGGGGTCTTGCCCACATACTTCTGCACCGCCCGGCTCAGGGTATGCATCACCTGGGGGGCCACCGAGCCGATCACCACATCCTCCACCTGCCCCAGCTCCAGGCCGAAGCGCTGGAAGTACTGGCACAGCCAGAGCCCCAGCTCGTCGGAGGTACGGTTGGCGTCCGTCATCAGACGGAAGCTCCCCACCAGCTCCTCTCCCCGGTAGACGCCGAACTCCATATTGGTATTGCCTACATCAATGACCAGCAGCATACTGCTCCTCTCCCTTCTCAGATATGCGACAGATAGCACACCGCGCCGCCCTCCTCCAGGACAGCCACGGCGTAGGTGGGCTGAACCAGGCTCCCGGCGGCGCCGGGGTTGACGATCCACAGGCCGTTCTGGAACTCGCAGAGGGCCTCGTGCGTGTGGCCGAAGCACAGAAGTCCCGCCCCCGCCTCTCGGGCCGCGCGGATGGCCGCCCCGGGCCCCATCTTCACGTGGTAGGTGTGGCCGTGGGTCATCAGGATTTTACACCCCTCCAGGGTAAAGCACCGCTCGTCCGGCAGATCCGGCCGGCGGCCGTCACAGTTGCCCGGCACATAGGTCACAGGAATATCGGGAAACTGACGGGCCAGCTCCTCCGCATCCCGGGCCAGATCCCCCATATGGAGGACGCGGTCCGGGTGCTCCAGGCGCACCACGTCGGCCATGTTGGCCACGTTGCCGTGGGAGTCGGAAAAAAGTACCAGCTTCAAGGTATCACCTTCTGAAAAGTCACTCATAGAATGGAGTGATCGGTCTTATAAATAATTGAGATGGAGCTGATGGTATGGCAAATCCCCAGTCCAATCTGGACGAACTCATGAAGGATCCCAAGGCCGCCGGCCTGCTGAAGAACAAGGCCCTGCTCCAGAGCCTGATGCAGTCCCCGGACACCCAGCGCCTGATGGAGCTGCTCAGTCAGAACGCGGGGGACGGCCTCAAGACCGCCGCCGCCAAGGGGGACACCGGCGCCCTGCTGGGCATGGTGCGGCAGGTCATGCAGAGCAGCGAGGGGGCCCGGCTGGTACAAAACATCAGTCAGGCGGTGCCCAAGGAGAAGAAGTAGGCATTTCGGCGGGAGGGGGCGGGAGACATGGCCGAATTCGAGGAGAAACTCAACGCGATCCTCAGCGATCCCCAGGCCATGGGCCAGATCGCTTCCCTCGCGCAGGCGCTGACTGGGGAGCACGCGGGAGAATCTGCTCCACCCCCCGCCGCAGAACCGGCGGAGGCCGGGCCCGCGGGAGAGGCGGCCGGGCAGTCCGACGCCACCGACTGGTCCGCCCTGCTGGGCATGCTGGGCGGCGGCGGAGACAGCAACCCGCTTTCCGCCCTGTCCGAGCTGGATCCCCAGCTTCTCCAGGCCGGTCTGCGCCTCTTTTCCGAGTACTCCGCCACTGACGACCGCAAGGTGGCCCTGCTCAATGCTCTCAAGCCTTTTGTCAAGCCGGAGCGGTATGCAAAGGTTGACAAGGCCGTTCAGATCGCCAAGCTGGCCCGGGTCATCCGGGTGGCCTTCCAGCTCTTCCAGAGCCGCCGAGAGGAGGGGAAGGACGATGTATAACCGCTACATACCCAATGGCGCCTCCTACACCCGGGTCGTGGAGGAGGATGCCCCTCCCACCCAGACCGTCCCTCCCGACGCGCCCCCGCCGGAGCCGGACGCCGAGGCGCCGGAATCCGCCAAGCCCGCCTCAGGACTGGGCAAGCTGCTTCGGGGCCTCAAGCTGGACGGCCTCGACACCGGCGATGTCCTGCTCCTGCTCATCTTCCTGTTCCTCTTTCTGGAGGGGGACGACATGGAACTGGTCATCACCCTGGGGCTGCTCCTGCTGCTGGGGCTGGAATAACGGGCGGCCGGCCCCCTGCCGGCCGCCCGTTATTCCTCTACCGTATGCAGCACTGTGCCGTCCGGCAACGCAAACTCCGTGAGTCCGAAGAGGGTACGGTCCGTCGACACCGCATAGGAGGTCATCCGGTAGGTCAGCTCCTCCCCTTTCCACTGCTCGGCGCACACCAACAGGCCGCTGTCCACGGAGACCCAGTACTTCTCCACATAGCCCAGCGCGTCCTCGCCTGTCTCCACATAAATGCAGGCCAGGCCGCCCTTCTCCTCATATCCGGCGGCGGCAATGGCATCCTGCTCCAGCTCCAGCACGTCCTCATAGGTGGGGATGCGCTGGCCCTCCAGATCCGCCGAGTGCCCGTCCGCCGGACCGGAAAGGGCCGTGCGGTCGCCTCCATACCACAGCCAGAACTGCCCGCCGCCCACGATGGAGTAACGTACCGTCCCGCTTGGCAGGGCTGCCTCCGTCTGGGTCCAGCCGCCGTCCACCCACACGTCCGCATGGGTGGTTCCGCTCTCTCCCTCGCCCCAGAAGTCCTCGATCGTGACCGCGCGAGTGTAGCGGTCCGGGCGGGAGAGGGTATCCCGGATGACGCTCTGCACCGTCTCCGGCGTCACGTCCACCAGCACCAGACCGCTCTGCTCGCCGGGCTCTCCCCCCGGCTGCTGGGAGACCTCCGGCGTGGGCAGCACGATCTTCGCCGTGTCCGGCGCAAAGAGGCCCAGTCCAAAGCTGGACACCATGGCCACCACGATGACGATGCCGATGAGTACCACCAGCAGATTCCGCTTTCTGCGCTCCACGCCTGTTCCCTCCTCTCCGCCCGGACCGCGTTATGCCCGGAATTCCTCCGGCTGTTCGGCCCGCAGGCCGAATTTCCACTCAATGGCGTCGGCGATCCGGCGGCAGGCGAAGCCGTCGCCGTAGGGATTGACGGCGTGGGCCATGGCGGTGTAGGCCGCCGGAGCGGTGAGCAGCTCGGAGGCCATGGAGAAGATGACGTTCTCCTCCGTCCCCGCGATCTTCACGGTCCCCGCCTCCACCGCCTCGGGCCGCTCGGTCTCCCGCCGCAGGACAAGCACCGGCCGCCCCAGGGCGGGGGCCTCCTCCTGCAGTCCGCCCGAGTCGGTCATGACCAGATAGGCCCGGGCCATCAGGTTGTGCATCTCGTCGGCGGAGAGCGGATCAATGAGGTGGATACGGTCGTGGCCGCCGAGGTACTTCCCCGCCGCCTCCCGCACCACCGGGGACAGGTGAACCGGGTAGACCAGCTCCACCTCCGGGAAGGCGTCCGCCACCCGGCGCAGAGCCGTCATGATGTTAGCCATGGGCTGGCCGTAGTTCTCCCGCCGGTGGCAGGTCACGAGGATGATCTTTCGGCCGGTGTAGTCCAAATGGTTGAGGAGATCCGTTGTGAAGTGATAATCCTTCACAACCGTGGTCTTGAGGGCGTCGATCACGGTATTGCCCGTGACAAACACCCCGTCGGTGATCCCCTCCCGCTCCAGGTTTGCCCGGTTCGCCCGGGTGGGGCAGAAATGCAGGTCGGCGATATCGCCCACCAGCTTCCGGTTCATCTCCTCCGGAAAGGGAGAATACTTGTCACCCGTGCGCAGCCCCGCCTCCACATGGCCCACCCTGATCTGGTGGTAAAAGGCGGCCAGCGCCCCGGCGAAGGTGGTGGAGGTGTCCCCGTGGACCAGCACCAGGTCGGGTCTGGCCTGCTCCAGCACCCCCTCCATGCCCAGCAGGCACTTGGAGGTGATGGTGGAGAGGGTCTGGCGGGGCTCCATGATGTTCAGATCGTAATCGGGCCGGAGCTGGAAGATCTCCAGCACGGAATCGAGCATCTCCCGATGCTGGGCCGTCACACAGCAGACCGGCTCCAGGCCCGGACGGCGCTGGAGCTCCGCCACCAGGGGAGCCATCTTGATGGCCTCCGGCCGGGTGCCGAAGATGGTCATGACGCGCACCTGCCTCATTTCTCTTCCCCCTTCTCGTCCGGCTTCTCACCGTCGTTTTTCTTTCCGTTGGCGCCCAGGAAAATCCGGGCGGAGATCGCCCCCGCGAAGCACAGGGCCAGCAGGAGCAGCATGGCCTTCACCGGCCCGCTGGTGGTGAGCACTACGGCGGACAGGCCCAGGATGGCGCTGATGACATACAGCACCGCCACCGCCTGCTTCTGGTTGAAGCCCATGTCGATAAGCCGGTGGTGCACGTGGCTGCGGTCGGCGTGCATGGGGCTCTGTCCGTGGGCAATGCGGCGGATGAAGGCAAAGCAGGTGTCGAAGATGGGCAGGCCCAGCATGAGGAAGGGCACCGCAAAGGAGATAATGGTATAGAACTTGAACAGGCCCTGAATGGACACCACCGCCAGAATATAGCCCAGGAAGGTGGAGCCCGTGTCCCCCATGAAGATCTTGGCGGGATTCATGTTGTAGGGCAGAAAGCCGATACACCCGCCCGCCAGGGCGGCCATGAGAATGGCCACGTTGCCCTCGCTGACCACCAGGGCGATCACCAGCAGGGTCATGGAGCTGATGGTGGATACGCCGCAGGCCAGGCCGTCCAGGCCATCAATCAGGTTGACGGCGTTGGTGATGGCCACGATCCAGATGACCGTGGCGGGCACCGCCAGAATCCCCAGATTCCAGTAGGGATCCGCGGAAAACACGTTGGGGTTGGACAGCGTCTCGATCACGTTGCCCGAGAGCACCGCCACCAGGGCGGCGATGATCTGCACCACAAACTTGAACATGGCCCGCAGCGAGTAGATATCATCAAAGATGCCCAGCACGACGATGATGACCGCCCCCAGCAGCATCCCCCGCATTTGGGCGTTCAAGTCCAGAAAGAGCAGGACGCTGAGCAGGAAGCCCAGGAAGATGGCCAGTCCGCCCATGCGGGGGATGGGGTGGTCGTGCATGCGGCGGCCGTCCTTGGGTACATCCACCGCCTTGACCCGAATGGCCAGGTTTTTTACCACCGGAGTGGCCACCAGGGCCACCACCAGGGCCACCACCAGGGCGGCGGCCACGATGCCGATGAGGGGAAGATCCAGATTTCTTGGCATGGGAATTTGCTCCTTATCTTTACCGGGCCAGGAAGCCCACCTTTTTGTAGACCTTGCGAAGAGTCTTTTCCGCCACGTAGGACGCCTTCTCCGCGCCGGCGCGGTAGACCCCCTCCAGATAGGCCTTGTCGGAGAGCAGGCGGCGGGTCTCCTCCTGGATGGGCCGGAGCATCTCCACCACGGCCTCGCCCACCACGGGCTTGAACGCGCCATAGCCCTTGCCGTCGAACTCCGCCTCAATGGCCTCGAAGCTCTTGCCGGTGACGGCGGAATAAATGCTCATCAGGTTGGACACGCCCGGCTTGTTCTCCCGGTCGAAGCGGACGCAGCGCTCAGTGTCGCTGTCGGTGATGGCCCGCTTGAACTTGCGCAGGATGTCCTCCGGCTTATCCATCAGGAACACGCAGCCCTCGGGTATGGATTTGCTCATCTTGGTGTCCGGCTGGTTCAGGCTCATCACCCGCGCGCCCATCTTGGGGATGTAGGGCTCGGGCACCTTGAGCACGTCGCCGTACACGTGGTTGAAGCGCTGGGCCACGTTGCGGGTCAGCTCCACGTGCTGCTTCTGATCCTCCCCCACCGGCACAAAGTCCGGCTGGTAGAGCAGGATGTCCGCCGCCATCAGGCAGGGGTAGGTAAACAGGCCGGCGTTGATGTTGTCGGCGTGCTTGGCGGATTTGTCCTTGAACTGGGTCATGCGGGACAGCTCGCCGAACATGGTGTAGCACTCCAGCACCCAGGCCAGCTCCGCGTGCTGGTGCACGTGGGACTGGACAAAAATTGTGTTGCGCTCCGGGTCCAGACCGCAGGCGATGTACTGAGCCACCTGCTCCAGAGTGCGGCGGCGGAGCTCCGCCGGGGTCTGGCGCACGGTGATGGTATGCATATCGGCCATAAAGTAGAAGCAGTCGAACTCGTCCGCCCGGGCGCCCCAGTTCTTGATGGCTCCCAGGTAGTTGCCCAGGTGGAGCTCGCCGCTGGGCTGGATGCCGGAGAGCATGACTTTTTTCTGGTTTTCCATTCTAAAACACACCTCTTACGAGTGATTTTTGGCTCATTGGGTACAATGCCCCATATTGGTTTATCATATCATATCCAAATGGCCTTGACAATCCTTAGGCGAAAAATATAGAATAATGTGATGAAGTTTAAAAAAGGAGTCTTTTCAATGGATCTGAACTGGTTTGAGGAGATGGAAGCCCGCATCCCCAAGGACGGCGTCCGCACCCGCTTCGCCCCCTCCCCCACGGGCTACATGCACGTGGGCAACCTCCGCACCGCCCTCTACACCTGGCTCATCGCCCGCCACAGCGGCGGCAAGTTCATCCTCCGCATTGAGGATACCGACCAGGGCCGCCTGGTGGAGGGCGCCACCGAGGTCATCTACGCCACCCTGCGCAAGTGCGGCCTGACCTGGGATGAGGGCCCCGACATCGGCGGCCCGGTGGGCCCCTACATCCAGACCGAGCGCCGGGCGCTGTACGGCAAGTACGCCGAGCTGCTGGTGGAGAAGGGCCACGCTTATTACTGCTTCTGCGAAAAGACCGAGTCCGAGGAGGACTCCGGCAACTTTGACCGGGCGGCCGACCCCTGCCGGGACATGAGCCTGGAGGATGCCAGGGCCAAGGTGGCCGCCGGCGCCCCCTACGTCATCCGCCAGAAGATCCCCGCCGAGGGCTCCACCGTCTTCTCCGACGCCGTATTCGGGGACATTACCGTAGAGAACTCCACCCTGGACGACCAGGTGCTCATCAAGCGGGACGGCCTGCCCACCTACAACTTTGCCAACGTCATCGACGATCACCTGATGGGCATCACCCACGTGGTGCGGGGTTCCGAGTACCTGTCCTCCGCCCCCAAGTACAATCTGCTGTACCAGGGCTTCGGCTGGGACGTGCCCACCTATATCCACTGCTCCCCCGTCATGCGGGACGCCCACAACAAGATGAGCAAGCGCAAGGGCGACCCCTCCTACGAGGATCTCATCGCCATGGGCTATCTGTCCGAGGCGGTGGTCAACTACGTCACCCTGCTGGGCTGGTCTCCCAGAGGCGAGTACGCCGAGCGGGAGTTCTTTACCCTGGCCGAGCTGGCGGAGATTTTCGACATCGGCGGCATCTCCAAGTCCCCCGCCATCTTCGACATCGAAAAGCTGACCTACTTCAACGCCCACTACCTGCGGGAGATGAGCCCCGAGGCCTTCCATGCGGCCGCCCTGCCCTACATCCGCCAGGCGGTGCAGAATCCCGCCCTCTCCACGGAGGAGATCGCCGGGCTGCTCCAGGCCCGGTGCGAGCGCCTCACCGACATCCCAGAGAAGCTGGACTTTTTTGACGCCCTGCCCGACTACGACGCGGAGCTGTTCACCAACAAGAAGTCCAAGACCAATCCGGAGGTGTCCCGGCGGATGCTGGAGGCCGTCCTTCCCGCCCTGGATGGGCTGGCCGACTGGACCGTGGACGGGATTCATGACGCTCTGATCGGCCTGGCCGAGTCTCTGGAGGTCAAAAACGCCACCCTCATGTGGCCGGTGCGCATTGCCGCGGCGGGCAAGGCGGTCACCCCCGGCGGCGCGGTGGAGATCTGCCACATTCTGGGGAAGGACGAGTGCCTGCGCCGCCTCCGTCTTGGGCTGGACAAGCTGGGCGGCTGAACCCAGCCGTAAATGGTGAGAATCATGCAGATGTTTGCCGACGGCCGCAGTAGAAAAGTGGTGTTTCTGGCCCACTGCCTGCTGAACCAAAACGCCATCTCCGACGGAACCGCCGTATATCCGGCTGCTTTCCGGGAGCTGGTGCAGTTCTTTCTGGAACATCAGGTGGGAATCGTTCAGCTTCCCTGCCCGGAGCTCTGCTGCCTTGGGCTGGACCGTGGAAACAGGCAGGGCGCGCAGTCCCCGGTCACAGAAGAAAACACCCGTATTCGTGCCGCCATGCAGGCGCCCGCCCCCAGCCGGATGCTGGAGGACCTAGTTGAATCTGTCATGCATCAGGTGCTGGAGTACCACAGATACGGGTTTCGCATCATTGCGTTTCTGGGCGCAAACCGCTCCCCCAACTGCGGGGTGGAGACCACGTCCGACCGCAATCAAGAGATGCCCGGCCGTGGCCTTTTCCTCGGCGCACTGGAAGATCGGATTCGGGCGGCCGGCTTGGAAATTCCTCTTCTGGGCGTGAAGGCCTCCGATGATCTGCTCAACCTTTTTGCGCGGCTTCGCCCCCTTCTTTAGCTTATATTTACCGCACATAAAACGCCCCCTTTTACGCAACCTAGCCGTAAAAGGGGGCGTTTTGTCATGGAGAAACGGAGAAAACAGGTGCTGGCCGCCAGCTTTCTGGCGGGGGCCTTCGCGGTGACCGCCGGGTTTGCAGTACAGGGCCACGCCCGGGCGGCACAGTACCGGCGCATGCTGGACAACACCTATCAGCACGCCTTCACCGAGCTGGCCACGGCGGCGGGCGAGCTGGATGTCGCCCTCCGAAAGGTGACCTACGCCACCAGTCCCGAGCTGTTCTCCGCACTGTGCGCCCAGGCCTACAGCAAGGCGCTGGCCGCTCAGTCGGCTCTGGGCGAGCTGCCCTACGGCAACGTAGAGCTGGAGCAGACCGCCGCCTTCCTGGCCAAAACCGGTGACTACGCCATGGCCCTGGCCCGGGACGCCTACGGCGAGACGGCGTGCACTGAGGCGCACCGGGAGACCCTGCGCGGCCTGGCGGGGGCCGCCTCCACCCTGTCTGGCGCCCTCCAGAGCCTGCTGGCGGAGCTGGACGCGGGCACCATCCGACCGGAGGACGTGGAGACCGTTCAGGCACGGCTGTCCAACGCCACGGAGTCGGGTGAACTCCCCGCCGGCTCGGCCTTCCAGACGGTGGAGGCCGACTTCCCCGAGGTGCCCGCCCTGATCTACGACGGCCCCTTTTCCGACCACCTGTCGGGCCGCACGCCCAAGATGCTGGAGGGGCTGCCCCAGGTCTCCGAGGCGGAGGCCCGCAGGGCCGCGGCAGCCTTTCTGGGGCTGCGGGAGGACATCTTCACCCTCAGCGCCCAGGGCGAGGGACAGCTCCCCACCTGGGGCTTCTCCGCCCTGGTGAATGGCGGCGAGCTCTATGTAGAGGTCACCCGGCAGGGCGGCCAGGTGCTCCAGGTACTCTCCTCCCGGCCGGTGGGCGAGGCGTCCCTCTCCGCCC
Organism: Flavonifractor plautii ATCC 29863; assembly: GCF_000239295.1. Taxonomy (GTDB): domain Bacteria; phylum Bacillota; class Clostridia; order Oscillospirales; family Oscillospiraceae; genus Flavonifractor; species Flavonifractor plautii. The sequence continues at coordinate 40,044 of NZ_JH417639.1, read as the reverse complement.
AGGAGGGGCGGCAGAGGGCTGCGGAGTTTCTGTCCGAGCGGGGCTACCAGGATATGGACCCCAGCTACTCCATCCGGCAGGACGGCATACTCACCGTCCACTTTGCCTCCCGCCAGGACGGCGTGTACTGCTACCCCGATCTGGCCAAGGTGGGTGTGGCGCTGGACACCGGGGATGTGGTGAGCTTTGAGTCGGAGGGCTACCTCATGAACCACGGGGACCGTACCCTCCCCGCCCCCGCCGTCTCCGAGGCGGAGGCGGCCGCCCAGGTGGACGGCTCCCTCACCGTTCTGGCCCACCAGCTCGCCCTGATCCCCACCGGCGGCGAGTACGAGGTGCTGTGCCACGAATTCAAGTGTCAGAACGCCTCCGGCGGCCACGTGCTGGTCTACGTGGATGCCGCCGATGGCCGCCAGGAGCGCATTCTGCTGCTCCAGGAGGACGAGAATGGGACGCTGGTAATCTGAAACGCGAAGTTTGGAACGTACAGTTTCTGCAAAACCAATTGACAGGGAATTAACAATGTGCCATAATAGGTTCCGGTAAATCGTTAAACTTTTAACGATTTAAAATTCACGTATACACGGAGGTACCTGTTATGTCCCGTTTTACGCTTCCCAGAGACATCTATTATGGCGCCAATGCGCTGGAAAATCTGAAGAATCTGAAGGGCTCCCGTGTGGTGCTGGTGCTGGGCGGCGGCTCCATGAAGAAGTTCGGCTTTGTGGACAAGGCCCTGGGATATCTGAAGGAGGCCGGCATTGAGACCCGCCTGATCGAGAACGTAGAGCCCGATCCCTCTGTGGAAACCGTGATGAGCGGCGCGGCAGTCATGCGGGAGTTTGAACCCGATTGGATCATCTCCATGGGCGGTGGCTCTCCCATCGACGCGGCCAAGGCCATGTGGGCCTTCTACGAGTACCCGGAGACCACCTTTGAGGATCTGATCACCCCCTTCAGCTTCCCGGAGCTGCGCCAGAAGGCCAGGTTCTGCGCCATCCCCTCCACCTCCGGCACCGCCACCGAGGTCACCGCCTTCTCCGTCATCACCGACTACCAGAAGGGCATCAAGTACCCCCTGGCCGACTTCAATATCACCCCCGACGTGGCCATCATCGACCCGGCCCTGGCCGAGACCATGCCCCCCAAGCTGGTGGCCCACACCGGCATGGACGCTCTGACCCACGCCATCGAGGCCTATGTGTCCACCCTCCACACCGTGTTCACCGATCCCCTGGCCCTCAAGGCCATCCACATCGTGGAGAAGGATCTGCTCCGCTCCTTTAACGGCGACATGGGCTGCCGCGAGGAGATGCACTACGGCCAGTGCCTGGCCGGCATGGCCTTCTCCAACGCCCTGCTGGGCATCGTCCACTCCATGGCCCACAAGACCGGCGCGGCCTTCTCCACCGGCCACATCACCCACGGCCTGGCCAACGCCATGTACCTGCCCTACGTCATCGCCTACAACGCCAAGGCCGACGGCGTGGCCGAGCGCTATGCCGACATCGCCCGCACCATGGGCGTCGTGGGCGACACCACCGCCGAGCTGGTGGAGGGCCTGCGCGCCAAGATCCGCTCCATGAACGATGCCATGGGCATCCCCAACACCCTGAAGGACTTCGGCATTATTGAAGACGAGTTCAAGGAGAAGCTGGATGCCATCGCCGCCAACGCGGTGGGCGACGCCTGCACCGGCTCCAACCCCCGCCCCATCGATCCCGCCACCATGGCCAAGCTGTTTACCTGCATCTACTACGGCACTGAGGTCGACTTCTGATTCTGATTTCTACTTCCTTCCTCCATTTCTACATCATAAGCCGGATGGGCGCGGTCGTTTGACCGCGCCCATCCGGCTTATCTGCGTCCTGTTAGAGCTCTTTCACGTAAAAGTAGTGGCCGTACTCCCCCACGGCGGGCTCCACTGCGCCGAAGCGGCGGTAGCCCAGCTTTTCATAGAAGCCGGGGGCCTGAAATCCAAAGGTGTTCAGCTCCAGGCGCTTCGCACCCTGGCGGGCGGCGTCCTGCTCCAGTTGGGCCAGGAGGCAGGCCCCCAGGCCGGTGCCCCGGCGGGACTCCGCCACCCACAGCACGTCCAGCAGGGTCAGCTCCCCCATCCGGAAGGCATCGCAGCCGCCGATGATCTGTCCGGCCTCGTCCTCCACCACCAGGGAGAGATCCGCCGTATCGGAGACAAAGGTGCGGTTATAGGCCCGCAGGCCGGCGTGAACCGCCGCTTCCCCCGCCTCCCCGGCGGGCTTGATGACATAGTGCTCCATCGCTCTCAATCCTCCATATCAAACGGGGGCAAATCCCGGCTCTGGGGGATGGCGTCGCCCTCAAATTCCAGCTCGTCGGGGACGGGCTCTGGGGCAGCGTCCACCATCCCCTGCTTAAACTGCATCTCCTGCCACTGATCCTTGGTAATGAGCACTTGGCGGGGCTTGGAGCCTTCAAAGGGCCCCACGACTCCCTTCTCCTCCATCTGGTCCACCAGTCGGGCCGCCCGGGAGTAGCCTAGCTTGAGCCGCCGCTGGAGCATGGACACGGAGGCCATGCCGGTCTCCACCACCACTTCAATGGCGGCGGGGAGCAGCTCGTCGTAGTCGTCCCCCACCTCGTCCGGCGCGGAGCCGCCCACGCCCTTGCTCCCCTTCTCCTTCTCGGCGGCGTGCTGCTCGATCTCATGGATGATCTCCTCCGAATACTCGGCCGAGCCGCTGTTCTGCTTGATAAAGCCCACTACGGCGGCCACCTCCTCGTCGGAGATGAGGCAGCCCTGCACCCGCTGGGGCTTGCCGGTGCCCAGGGGGAAGTAGAGCATGTCGCCCCGGCCCACCAGCTTCTCCGCGCCCGTAGTGTCCAGAATGATGCGGGACTCCAGGGAGGAGGCCACCGCAAAGGCGATGCGGCTCGGGATATTGGCCTTCATCAGGCCGGTGATCACGTCGGCGGAGGGCCGCTGGGTGGCGATGATCAGGTGCATGCCGGCGGCGCGGCCCATCTGGGCCACCCGGCAGATGGACTCCTCCACCTCCTTGGCGGCCACCAGCATCAGATCGGCCAGCTCGTCGATGACCACCACAATCTGGGGCATCTTCTCCATGCCCTCGGTCTTGGCGGCGTGGGCGTTGTAACTGGCCAGATCCCGCACCCCGATCTCCGAAAAGGCCCGGTAGCGTTTCATCATCTCCACCACCGCCCACTGGAGGGCGCCCGCCGCCTTCTTGGGGTCGGTGACCACGGGAATGAGCAGATGCGGGATGCCGTTGTAGATGCCCAGCTCCACCATCTTGGGGTCCACCATGATGAGGCGCACCTCCTCAGGGGTGGCCTTGTAGAGCAGAGAGATAATCAGAGAGTTGGTACATACCGACTTGCCCGAGCCGGTGGTGCCGGCGATGAGCAGGTGGGGCAGCTTGGCAATATTGCCCACTACATTGCGGTTGCTGATGTCCCGGCCCACGGCAAAGGAAACCTTGGAGGGGTTGTCCCGGAACTCACTGGAGTCGATGACATCGTGGATATAGACCGGGGAGACGAGCTTGTTGGGCACCTCGATGCCCACCATGGAGATCTTGTCCGGGATGGGGGCGATGCGAACGCCGGTAGCCCCCAAGGCCAGGGCGATATCGTCAGCCAGGTTGGTCAGCTTGTTAAGCCGCACCCCCTGGTCCAGCTCCACCTCGTACCGGGTCACCGATGGGCCGCGGGTCACATTGGCGATGGTAGCATCGATTCCGAAGGACCGGATGGTGTCGGACAGGCGGGCCTGATTGGCCTGGAGCTCGCTGGCCACGTCGGCGCCCGACACGCCTGCCCCCTCGTTCAGCAGCGAAACCGGCGGATACTGGTAGGCCGCCGGAGTCCCCTCCTCCAGTTTGCGGGCGATGTCCTGGGCCACCTCGGCCGCCGCCTGGGCAGCCTCCTCCCTCTTCACCTTGGCCACAGCGGGCTCCCGCTCAATCTCCGGCACCGGCGGGGCAGGGGCGGGCTCCGGGATGGGTTCCGGCACCGGTTTCGCCGCCTGAGCTGCCTCCTGAGGCGTCTCAGGCGGCGGGGACACGGCGATGGGTTCTGCCTCAGGCACATCCCCAGCCGCCGCACCGGCCAATACCTGGTCCGGCGTGGGCACCGAGGGCTTCCGGTTGAAAAAGCGCTCCTTCTTCTCAATGGGCTTGGGCTCGGGCCGTTTGCCCACCAGCGGACCATCGTCCACGGGGATATCGATCTGAGGCACCTGCTGGCGGCGGGCAGCGCTCTCCGGCTCGGGGGCACGGCGGCGCTCACGGGGCTTGGGCTCGGGCAGTTCCTCCTCCTCGTACTCCACCCGGGGCCGCTCACGGATCCGGTCCACGATATCCACCGGGGAGACGTGGAACACCACCATCAGCATGATGGCCGCGATCAGGACGAAGATCACACCGGCTCCGTACTTGCTGAACACCGCAGTCAGCCCCAGGGCGATCAAGCCGCTGACCACACCGCCGCTCTTGAGAGCCTCCCCCTGGCTCCACAGGGTCTTGACCAGCTCCAGGCTCCACTCATAGGAGCCCCTGGTCAGAATCAGGTGGAGCAGGCAGCCCACCAGCACTGGGGTGAGCAGGGCGCACCACACCCGCAGCCGCACCGGGCGGCCCCGGTGGAAGACCAAGATACCGCTGGCCACCAGCAGCATGGGGGGCAGCAGCCAATAGCCGTAGCCGATCAGGCCCTTGACCAAGCCGCAGAAAAAGTCGATAAAGATGGCCTGAATATGGAAGTAGCCAAAGGCGGAGAAAATGGCCAGCAGCAGACAGGCCACCGCCCCCACCTCCCGACGGATGGGCCTGGGCGCCGGGGCCTTCTTCCGGCTGCCGGCAGCGCGGGAGCCGGATGCGGTCCTTCCCGTACCCGAGGCCGTCCGCTTTCCGCCCGCGTTCTTCTTCTGTGCTGTGGCCATTGAAAATCAAATCCTTTCCAGGGTCATTCTTTTGTATCGGGTTTCTGTCACTTGAGCAGTATCATCTTCACGACGCCCGCTACCAAGCTGCCCAGGCCAACCGCCCAGCAGTAGTAAGCAAACTTGCCGAATTTCCCCTTATCGGACAGGCTCTTAACAAGCCGGATGGCAAAGTACCCCACCACAGCGGACACCGCTACGCCCACTAAGTACATGGGCAGCTCCTCAATGGGGAAGTTCGAGGCCAGCGCATCCTTAATTTCCAGGACGTTGGCGCCCAGTACGGCAGGCAGGGACATAAGGAAGGAGAAGCGCACGGCGAAGGCCCGGTCAAAGCCCCGCATCATGCCAACCGAGATGGTGGTGCCGGAGCGGGAGAGGCCGGGGATAACCGCCAGCGCCTGGCCGCAGCCCACGATCAAGGCGTCCGCCACCGTCGCATTTCTGGCGGTCTTGTGGCCCCGGGCCATGCGGTCGGAGAAAAACAGGATAAACCCGGTGGCCAGCAGGGCGCAGGAAACCATGATGGAGTTGGAGAACAGTTGGTTCACCGCATCCTGCAAAAACACCATCACAAACAGGGGCACGGTCGCGATGATGATGAGCATCACCATCCGTCGGGCCGGCGGCGGGGCAACGCCGGTATCCTTCCGCCCGGCCAGGGCGGCAATGCCCAGGAAGAACTCGCGGATCATATCCACAATGTCCCGCCAGTAGACCATACAGACAGAAATCAGTGTACCGAAGTGGAGCAGGACGGTAAAGAACATGTATTTCTCCTCCATGTTCTCCATCCCGAAAAACGTCTGAAACAGGGCCAGATGGCCGGAGCTGGAGATGGGCAGGAATTCCGCCACGCCCTGGATAATCCCCATTAAGATGGACATAAAATAAGTCAAAGTCAGTTCCCTCCATGCTGAATCATTTGGATATACGTATTTATATTAACATACGCGCGTGGATATTTCCATCCTTTTCTCCCGCAGTTCCCGGTCGGGACATTTCATACACGATGCACATATCATGACAACAGGCAAATATGGCGATACATGGCCATTTTGCTATGCTTTTACACAATAAAAAGCCGAGACCAATGGTCTCGGCTTTTTGCCGCACCTTACCCGTAGAAAGCGTGGGCCCCGATGGTCGCCACATAGGGGCGGTTCCGGGAGGCCCAGCTTCCGGGGGCCACGGTGGGATTCACAAAGTACAGGGCGCTGCCCGCAGTGTTGGCACCGTCCAGGCACAGCTTGGCGGCAACCACGCTCTCAGCGCTGGGGGTACGGTTGATGCTTCCGTTAGCGGCGGGGGTGAACTGGTTGCGCTGAAAGATCACTTCGTAGACGCTGTTGGGGAACCGGGGGCTGGCCACCCGGTTGAGCACCACATTACCCACTGCAATCTTTCCGTCCAGGGGCTGATTGCCGCTCTCAGCATAGATGATGCGGGAGAGCCAGTACACCACGTCCGCCTGGTAGGCCTGCTCACCGGAGAGGATGGGCCCGCTGCCAGAGGTGATCTGGATGGTGGACTGGGTTCCGTCCCACTCCACGCCGGCGCCCAGCGCCTGGCACAGGGTTCGGATGGGAACCATGATGCTGTAGCCCTCGCACTTGACTCCGTCCGGCACGTACAGGTAGCGGCCGTTGGCCTCGATATACTGGGCGCCGGGCTTGATGTGGAGGGTCAGGCCGTCGGCCTTGACCTCTGCCTGACCATTGACCCACTCCGCCGTCGCGTTCGGATACAAGGCGCTCACGATGGGCCAGTAGGACACATAGGTAGTGCGCGCCTCCACACGGTTGGGCACATCTGCCGCAAGGGTGATCCCATTGACTACAAAGCTGACGCTGCTCTCAGCCGCCGCCGCCTGCCCGGCCAGGGTAACGCAAAGGGCCAGGCTGACGAGCGCACAAAGGGCTCGTTTCTTCATGCTTAGGATTCCTCCTGTTACAATCTGTTACTTGTTGTTCACTGTTTTGTAACCGTATTGTAACCGATTCTCCCCCAAAAAGTCAAGAGGAAGTTTTGTCGATACTGTTCAATCCATTGTGCTGCAATGGTTTCAATTCACCCTTCTCTTTGTGCGTCAGAACATTTTTCGATGTTTCCAGCTCTCCTTCGGCTACAAATGATAACAAAAAGAAACACGTCCGGAAAGCTGTCCGGATGTGTCTCCACCGCGTTCAGCGGTAAAACCAGTGGGCGCCGATCGTCATGACGTGAGTTCTGTTTTCCATAATCCAATGGTTGTTGGTCAGCGCCGGCGCCAGGAAGTACAGGCTGTCCTTGGCCACGTTGACCCCCTCCAAGCAGAGCTTGGCCGCCTGAATGCTCTGTTCCGTGGGCTCCTGATAGATTGTGCCATTGCGCACAGGGGTAAACTGCCCACCCCACCGGTCGTCAAAGATCACACCGTAGATGGTGTCCGGGAAGTCCGGGGAATCCACCCGGTTAAGTACCACGTTGCCCACTGCGATCTGCCCCTCCAGAGGCTCTCCCCGGCTCTCCGCCGAGATGATGCGGGACAGCCAGTAGAGCTTGTCCTCCCGGTTGTAGTCGGGCTGCGTCGTTGCGCTGCCTCCCCCGTTGACCGACACCACGCCGGTGGCCGGATTCCAGTCCACGGTGGCGCCCAGCGCCTCTGCCAACACCCGCACCGGCACAAGCGTACGCCCCGCCTTCAAATGGACACCGTCTTTGGCATACAGCGTACGGCCATTTGCTTCTATGTAGGCATCACCTGGCCGGGCCGTCAGCTTCAGCCCCTCCGCCCGGACCACAGCCCGGTCTTTCACCCAATCCACCTCTGCATCGGGGCGCAGCGCCTCCGTTATCGTCCGCAGGGGGACATAGGTAGTGTTTTGATGGACATAGCTGCCGCTGGCGTCCACCGGTGCGCCGTTGACCCGCAGCGGGCCGGCGGACGCCGCCTGTCCGTTGGTCACCAGAGCCGCACTCAATGCCACGGCCAGTACCAGCTTTTTCATGGTTCCACAACCTTTCTTTGTTTTGTAACCAGATTGTAACCGCTCTCCCCTCCCCTTGGCAAGGCACAATGTTTTCCTGACTTCCCTCTTTTTTTGATTTTTTTCAATTTTCCTCTTGACGTATTCGAAAAAGCTGATATAATAATCTCTGCTGCTCGGCTGATGGGCGAGCAAGGATAGAGCACTCACCATGGAGAGATGGCTGAGTTGGTCGAAGGCGCACGATTGGAAATCGTGTAGGCGTTAATAGCGTCTCGAGGGTTCGAATCCCTCTCTCTCCGCCAAAACTCCGCAACCTTTCGGTTGCGGAGTTTTTTATTCAATATGAATCAGGCGCCCTACCAGCTTAGCTGGCAGGGCGCCTGTCCGGGAGCTGTTCTCCCCGCCCCAACCCATTCGCAGGCCCTGCGCGCTCCGTCGGGAGTCTGCGGCCCCGTTCCATTCTCCCCAATGTCCGGGCGGCCGCCTGGCCGGTCCTGGAATTCACCTGTTAAGCGGAACCGTCGATCCCGAAATGAAAAAGCGGATACCTCTGTATCCGCTTTTTCCCACCTTGGGAGCAGGTCGAAAAAAGCGGTAACCTCAGGTTACCGCTTTTGTACGCACCATGCCTCTCCCCTCCACTCGGGGAGAAACTGCTCCTTGTAGGTCTTCTGACTCACACGTCCAGACGGCTATGCCGCCAGCGCATATCCCCCGCCTTCCCAGCACAAGCCAGTGACCCGCTTTCACGGAAAGAGGATACGCTCCGTGCTTACAGCTACGTACCCATCCGCACCGAGCGGAGCTGGGCCGTGTTCAGGAATTTCACCTGATTCCCTTGTTCAGCGAACAAGAATACGTGTCCCGCCCGGACAGGCGGGGTCGCGTAAATGCCACAAAAGCCGGAGTTCGATATTCAACTGTGCTTCCATCATATACCGCCCGACCGGGAAAGTCAATCCCCTTCCTCAGGCCACTCCTCATAGGCCAGCCGGCGGGAGAGTTCCGCTGCCATATCCATTACCAGGGGTGCCAGCGCCTCCAGCCGCGCCCTGGACATACGGGTGGTGGGACCTGAGACACTGATCCCGCCTACAATCCGCCCCGAGTAATCACGCACCGGCGCCGCCACACAGCGGGCACCCAGCTCCCGCTCCTCGTCCTCCAGGGCATAGCCCCGACTGCGTATCATCTCCAAGCTGTTCACCAGCGCCTCCCGCGTGACCAGTGTATGGGGCGTCAGGGCCCGCAGGCCCTTAACTGCTATGTACTCGTTCAGCTTCTGGTTACTGTAATTGAGCAGCAGGAGCTTTCCCGCGCCGGTGGCGTGGAGCGGGGCGCGTGCGCCTACCCGCTGGCTCACCATCAGGATTCCGTCCGGGCCGTCCACCACATCGGTGCACTCCACTTCCATTTCTGCCTCACACCACAGGCACACAGTCTCCTGACAGCGCTGCGCCAACTCTGCCAGGAATGGCCGCGCCACATCCCGCATATTGGTCTGTTCACTGACCAAGCAACCCAGGCGCGCAAACCGCAACGACAGAGAGTAGTGCTGCGTACAGGGATCCTGATTGACATAGCCGTACACCTGCAGTGTATTAAGCATCCGCATCACCGTGCTGGCCGGCATTCCACATTTCTTAGCAACGTCCTGCAGCCGCATAGGGCCCTTACCGCGGGCCATAACCTCCACAATCTGAATGGTTTTTTCAATGGACTGATTGACCTTGGATAGTTTTGCATTCATCGTGCAACACCCTTTACTTCCAATGTCTTTTCATGTAAAATGATACCATATAATTCACGAATTTGCAACAGTTAAGGGAGCATTTTCCATCACGAAGTTGATAAGAGCAAATAATTTTGTCCGCGTCAGAAAGACAGCAGCGCCTCTGGAGAAATCCAGAGGCGCTGCTTTGTTTGAAAAGGTGTACCTTTACAAACTTTCAGATAGAACGATCCCTGTTTGTATGATACACAAGTCTGCCAGGATTTTCAATACTTTTTCAGCAAATACAAACAGTAAAATTGCGCTTTAGAAAGGTACACTTTTACAAAGCGGACAGTTTAGAAAGGTACTACTTTTGTATAAAGGAGAATAGAGCAAATGAGAAAACGACTACTAGCAAGCATAATGGCGATGGTACTGTTACCGTCTCTTTTTCCTGTTTCTGCCCTTGCAGTCGAGAGAGACAAGGGCAGCGAGACGCCGGTTGCCTGCGCCGTGACCGAGGGCTGTACCCTGCAGGCCGGGCATGAGTGTGAGTGCGTCCTGCCCGATGAACCGGAGACCACGGAGGATGATCCCGCCCCCGCTGACAATGTGATGTCCGGTAACTGCGGCCTATATGATTATATAAACAAGGAATATACCGATACTGTTAAATGGGCACTTACAGCGAACGATGAGGATGGTTATACTCTCACAATTTTCGGTAATGGTCCTATGGGAAATGCTTATATCACGGAAGACAATGTGAGTAGTGGCGAGCCAGAATGGCACTACTCACGCGAGAAGATTACTCGAGTAGTAATTCAAGACGGAGTAACCTCTGTTGGCGCGAAATCGTTTAAGAATTATACAAATTTGAAGACGGTAGTTCTTCCGGCCTCTATAACTAAAATTGGGCAAGATTCGTTTTATGGTTCTGGAATTACCTCCATCACATTACCAGCAAATCTGACTACTATTGAGCCACAAGCATTTTATAAATGTTCTTCTTTGAATGGAACGATTTCTGTTCCGGTTGGCGTAGTTTCCATCCCATCCTATACATTTGCAGCGACGGGCATTAGTAGCATTGAGTTTAATGGAGCCGTCACTGAAATTGGAGTTAATGCCTTTATGGGGTGCAGTTCTCTGACAAGCATTACTCTGCCAGATACGGTAACGACGATTGCTCCTGGTGCCTTTAGTAACTGTATACAGCTTGAAAGTTGCGTTTTTCCAGAAAATCCACAGTTTACAAAAATAAGCAAGGAGACTTTTAAGGGGTGTACTAAGCTGGAAGAAGTCCTCATTTCAAGCTCTGTTACCGAAATTGCCGAGAGTGCTTTTCAAGGATGTACTAATTTGAAAAGAGTGGTTCTTTCAAACAACCTTAACACTATTGGTAGCATGGCATTTAAGGATGCATCTTTAATGGCGGGTGTCTATATTCCGGCATCGCTTTCCTCTATTCCAGAAAATAATCAAATTTTTAAAGGAATGGCAAATAATAGTGTAATTTATTTGGGTTCAAGCGATTTAATTTCCTTGATGTTGCAGTCAAAGACTAATCCAACCTCAACAAGCAATGGATTCGATTCAGATAAAACTTCTCTGGCCGTTACCGATGGCGGCACCTTTGCGGCGGACACCAAGTTTGAGTCTGGCAAACTGGCAACTCCCATCAAAGAGGGCAGCATCTTTGATGGCTGGTACGAAAACGAGGGTTGTACCGGTACCGCTGTGACCAACTCCACAGTAGGAAAGACCTACTACGCCAAGTGGATCGAGCTGAAATCCGATGCTATTTCCATGGAGTACGGCTCCACCCAGACGCTCCCGACCATCGAGGGCGTCACCCTCTCCAACTGGCAGTCCAGTGACAGCACCATTGTCTCTATTGAGGACGATCAGCTCAAGGCAAACAAGGTGGGTAAAACCACCATCACCGCCACCGCCAGAACGGAGGCTGGCGTCACAGGGACGCTGACCGTCAATGTGGAAGTCACCCCCATGCGGATCATCTACGGCAAGGCAGACACAACGCAGAATGACGGCGGCATCGGCCGTCCGTACATCACCTACGCGCTGAATGAGGACGGCACCGCGCCCAAGTTCAGTGACCTGCTGGGCTTCTATCCGGTGAAAAAGGGCAGTCAGAACGGAACCTACGAGGCTGATATCGCTAAGGACAAGATCGACCTCAAGCCCGGCATAGGTGATGACAGCGATGTCTACTATGTTTATCAGAACGATGTAAGCGGAAATATTATACAAACTGACACCCTGCCCACCCACCCCACCACCGATGCGGACGGCAATCCCCACAGCATCCGGGTGGAATTGAAGCTGAAAAACCCCAACTACCGCTTCTGCACCGTGGGTACGAACTGGGAACCGGGAGATACCATCATCCTCTATGTTACCTGCTATGAGGAAGGCATGAATGAGGTAGACCTCTATCTGGAGGGAGATGACAAGCCTCTGGAGACCTTTGAGGGAGACCGGGTGTACGAGTACACCGGCCAGGGCATCGTTCCTACCACCCGTAACCTGACCACCCTGTACACCAAGGGCACAAGCACTGACCATTCCATCACATCCTTCACCGCCCACTTCCACGCAGTACAAGAGGGCACCGCCTTTAGCGGAACGCACCTGTACAATCAGACAAACTCCCATCTGACCGCCGATGCACTCAAGGCCATCGCTCCCACCGAGCTGGGCGTCTACTCCTTTGTCATCAATGGGTATAGCAAGGACACCAAGACCTACTGTTACGCCTCCCGGCGATACAGCATCGTCATGGGAAATCCCAAGGGCGAACCTACCTTTGACAAGGTCAGCAGCGGCGTGGAGCTGTCTACCATCACCCTGTCCGGCTCCATGAAGAACGCGGCGGGTATTGAGGTCGCGGGTACATTCTCCTGGGATGATGGCGACCAGACCTTGGAGCGCGGTAAGTCCTACGCCTGGACCTTTACCCCAGATGATACTGACCACTACAACAAGGCCACAGGTACGGCTGTGGTGTGGCCCAGCTCCTCCGGCGGAGGCTCCAGCTCCGGCCGTTTCACCGTCAGCGTGGACAGCGGAAAAAACGGCTCCGTCACCGTCAGCCCCAAGCGGGCCGAAAAGGGCGACACCGTAACCATCACCGTGAAGCCCAACGAGGGCTATGAGCTGGACAAACTGGTTGTCACCGGCAAGAATGGCGGCGAAGTCAAGCTCACCAACGAGGGTGGCGGCAAATACACCTTTAAAATGCCCGCCTCCAGGGTGGAGATTGAGGCGAGCTTCGCAAAAATTGAAACCGAGCCCAAACTCCCCTTTGCCGACGTGAGCAGCGGCGACTGGTACTATGACGCGGTGGTCTATGTATATAAAAACGGCCTCATGGACGGCACTGGCCCCGCCGCTTTTGCGCCCACTACAGTGCTGACCCGCTCCATGGCGGCCCAAGTGCTCTGGAACCTGGCGGACAGCCCTGCCGTCCCCGGTACGGCAGGCTTCACCGACGTGCCGTCGGACGCGTGGTACGCCGGTGCGGTCAACTGGTCGGCGTCCCGGGGGATTGTGACCGGGTACAGCACCGGGGCCTTCGGCCCGGAGGACGCAGTGACACGGGAGCAGTTGGCGGCCATGCTGTACCGCTATGCGGGCACGCCGGAGCCCACGGGCAGTCTGGACGGCTTTAACGACAAAGACGCGGTTAGCGATTACGCGGCAGATGCCCTGTGCTGGGCGGTGGACGAGGGTCTGCTGACCGGCAAGGGCGGCGGTTGGCTCGACCCCGCCGGCACCGCCACCCGTGCCGAGATGGCCGCCATTCTCATGCGCTTTACAGAATCCCACAACTAAGCACAGAAGCCCCCCGGACCAGGGATTAATTCTTCTAGGGACACAATGCGACCTCTGGACAACGCAGCCGGTACGGGTAAACAAAAAAGATAGTAAGTCATGAAGTTGACTTACTATCTTTTTTATCTTCTTAGTCCGCAAAAAGAGGAGTAGAGAGATAACGGTCACCTGTATCCGGCAGCAATGCCGTGATGGTCCTTGCCTCTATTTTCGGGCCGCTTGGCGGGTTGGAGCGCAGCCCAAACCGCAGCACCGGAAGAGATGCCAGCCAAAACGCCTTCGGATTGACCAAGCCCCTTACTATTGCCAGAGGTAGGCCCGATGATCACAGAACCGGGCTTTCATTTTCCGCTGGCCGCAGCATCGTCGATCATGGCTTTTGCGATACGGTCCTTGATGCTGCCAGCGGGATTGAAGTATTCGAGTTTGCCGAGCAGGTTGGCCTCCAGCCCTTCGCTCTGCTCAATAGGGACGAGATTCAGAGGCGGTGTTTTCCCGATCAATTGGTCCTCAAAATATAGATATTGCTCATTCTGTCAATAGGGCCGCTCCAAAAAGGCTATTGATTTTCCTATTAACCATGCGCTATAATAGGTTATAATGAGTGCAAGGAGACTTTAAAATGCTGATTTCTACGAAAGGGCGGTATGCACTGCGCGTTATGATTGATCTTGCTGAGCACCAGACGGACGGCTATATCCCACTGAAAGAAGTTGCTCAGCGGCAGGATATTTCAGAGAAATATCTTGAAACCATCATCAGGCTCCTTGTCAAAGCAAATATTCTCAGCGGACTGCGGGGCAAGGGCGGCGGATATAAATTGACAAAGTCGCCTGACCAGTACACTGTTGGCGCTATTTTACGACTTACGGAAGACTCCCTGGCGCCGGTTTCTTGTCTCGGACCAGGCGCAGCGGTCTGTGCCAGAGCAGCGGAATGCCGCACTTTACATATGTGGCAGGGTCTAGATAAAGTAATTAACGAATATCTGGACAATGTTACCATTGCAGATTTAATGAAGTCCGGTGCTGCTGGAGATAATTATGTAATTTGATTAGGTAACAGAATGAGCCGGTAGGATATCCTACCGGCTCATTTTTCCTCATATTGCTCCAAAAATCAGTGCTCTGTACCGTTTTTTTGCAACCGGGCACCGTATCTGGAAAACAGCGTGGATGTTGTTGAATATACTCTTTTTAATGCCGGGATTGCTTCGTTTTAACCCACAGAGCAGTGTTTTGTTTTCCTGACGTTTAGAACCGCCGCCTCCGTTGTCACAGATTGAGCCGTTCTCCGCAAAAAGGTTCCACCCTTTTCGCAAACTCCATCTGAGCCGTAACAATCCAAACAGTACAGGGTGATATTACTGGTAAACTACAGGGGGATATCTTTCCCTTGGAACCGAAAGCTCGCGTCATTGAGCATAGCGGTGGAACCGCAGTCATACTTCGAAATCTGATAGTCCAATGGATTTTTCATGGAACCAACTCTTTGTAACATTGGTCGAACACCTGCAAAAATTCGTCAAGCTCCTCTCGTGTTGTCAAATGACTAAGGCTCACTCGCCAGGAGGACAGCGCATTTT
This sequence comes from Flavonifractor plautii ATCC 29863, assembly GCF_000239295.1. Classification (GTDB taxonomy): domain Bacteria; phylum Bacillota; class Clostridia; order Oscillospirales; family Oscillospiraceae; genus Flavonifractor; species Flavonifractor plautii. The sequence continues at coordinate 24,973 of NZ_JH417639.1, read as the reverse complement.
TTCGGTCCCCGCTGACGGCAAATACCGCTTTGGATGGCGTCCCCTCCGCGGAACAGGCCGACTTGACGGAAACACATACGCCCCGCTCACTCAAAACACGTTGAAATACCGTGCCTTTAAGCCCCTGAACGCTGAGGTTGAGGATATGCGGTACCGCGCCTTCCGGACTGTTGATCCGGACTGACGGATAGTGCAGCAGTGCAGTCTTTAGGTATTCGTTCAACTGCCGAACACAGCGGATCCGTTCTTCCTGCTGCGTCAGCGTCAATTGAAGCGCTTTTTCAATGGAAACAGCCAGTGCCAAAGCCGGTGTACCACTACGGTAAAGCGTTGTGCTGGAACCGCCGTGAATCTGAGGCTCGATAATCACACTGCTCTTTTTCAGGAGAAGTCCGCTGCCGTTGAGACCGTAAAACTTGTGAGGAGCGATGCTCATGGTGTCCACACCATCCATCACCAGCTCCGTTTTTCCTATCGCCTGGGTGGCATCCACATGAAGACGGCAGTTTGGAAAATCTTTTAGAATCTCCGTAATTTGACGGATTGGCTGCACTGTCCCCAGCTCACTGTCCACCGCGCAGACTGACACCAGGATCGTGTCCTTCCGCAGCAGATCACCCAGTTGCTCCAGGTCAATGGTTCCATCCCGCTGGATATCCAACAAATCTACTTCCCAGCCCTGCTGCTGTAAAGCCGTAAGTGTGCCGCCCACAGATGCGTGTTCCAGTACGGTGGAGATCATATGTCTGCCGGTACTTCGGGAAGCCTGGGCGATTCCCTTGATTGCCAGGTTGTTCGACTCGCTGGCTCCGGAAGTGTAGATAATCCCGGCGGGTTCCACACCGAGAAGTCCAGCAATATGATCTGTCACTCGGGCCATCTCCTCGCAGGCTGCACGTCCAGCGCAATGCGTTGAGTTCGGATTTCCGATATACGTTTGCTCCGCTTTACAAAATGCCTCTAGCACAGCAGGATCAACCGGTGTGTTGGCGGAGTAGTCAAGGTAAATCATGGCGTCTCTCCGGTAAAACTATAATTTTGTCTCCAGAGTGAATCATCCCCTCCTGCAAAACAATGGCGAAAACCTTCTCCCGGCGCCACACTGTCTCCGATCCGCCGCCAAATCACACAGCTTGCATGGAACTCACCGCCAATTTAAGTAATCCTCAATTGGGTATCACCAGCTTAAAGCGTGGTTCTAACCGGGAGATTATTTAAAGTACTCCCTCTCGTTAAAATGTTCTCCGCAAAGCTCCTTACAGGAACGTTCAGTGAAGCGGATTTCACCTTTTCCACGCTTTCTGCCCCACGGTTTTTCTGGTTGCAAAAGTGTAGCGATTCACACTTGTCCGGCACACCCGTCCATCATCAATGAGACCAAATTCGCCAACGCCGCCAATACCACCCCCAGCAGCCCGGCCCTGATACAGTTTTTCCATGTCCTCCCGGTGGAAGAGACGCTGTGTCCTCAAAAATTGATTCAGCATCGTTGCTTATGCCTCAATTCTTGTATTTCCACTCATTCAATCACTGCCTGACCTTTTGTGGTCAGAACCATACTTCCACTCGGAATCTGAGCAGAAAGACGCCGTAAATCGACCTCTGTTTGGGTCAGTTTCAGCGCACCGCAACTTCCGCAGCAGCAGGCGCCGCAGTGGTCATGTCCGCCGTTCAACATATGGCTGTCCAAGCCTGAGCCTGTATTTTGTGAATCAGCGTTTCGTTGGCGGCGCCTGGCAGATCGTGCCGCCGCCAACAACGACATCTCCATCATACAGAACCACAGCTTGTCCAACGGTAACAGCCCTCTGCGGCGCATCGAATTCCAGCCTAACACGGCCGTGTTGCTCCGGGTACACAGCAGCCCACTGTTCCGCCTGACGATATCGGGTTTTGGCCTTCACCCGCATGGGCTGCTTTAATTGCGGGATGGAGATCCAGTTCATATCTTCCGCAAGAAGCATACTGCTATACAGCGCGTTTTCCGGCCCCACTGTGACCGTATTGGCAGCCATATCCTTTCCGCAAACGTACACAGGTTCACCCATGGCAAGACCAAGTCCTTTTCTTTGCCCCAAGGTGTAACGGACAGCCCCGCAATGTCTGCCGACCGGCTGGCCCTCCAGATCAAGAAACGCTCCTGCCGGGTAGTGTTTTCCGGTATACTGTTCCATAAACTTGACATAGTCCCCGTTCGGAACGAAGCAAATGTCCTGACTGTCGTGCTTCCAGGCGTTGCAGAATCCCAACTGTTCCGCGATCTCTCTCACTTCCTTTTTCATTTTGCCGCCCAAAGGAAACTGTATGTGGCTAAGCTGGTTCTGTGTCAGCATATACAGCACATAGCTTTGATCCTTGCTGTCATCCAGCGCTTTTTTCAAAAGATACCTGCCGGACACTTCGTCATATTCAATGAGGGCATAGTGTCCGGTGGCCACATACTCCAGTCCCCTCTCATCGGCAAAGCGAAGCAGTTTATCGAACTTCATATACCGGTTACAATCAATGCATGGATTCGGTGTCCCGCCCGACTCATATGTTCGGATGAACTTTCCGATGATCTGGTTCCTGAAGTCCATGGTAAAATCCAGCACTTCATAGGGAATATCCAGTTGAAACGCCACCCCACTGGCGTCGTCGATATCCTTCTGCGAGCAGCAGGTATGGAACTGACTCAAGCCGATGTCCGCGTTGCGGTAAAGACGCATGGTCGTTCCCTCGCAGCGATATCCTTGCTCACGCATCAGCCATGCCGCGACAGAGCTGTCCACACCGCCGCTCATTGCAATCAGGGCACTCTTTTCTCTATTAGCTGACATCTTCCTACTGCAGTTCTTCAGGAACCCACCACAGGCCGTCGTTGTTCTCCTCCAGATAGGCCTTAAATCGGTCAGAGTGATAAGCGTCTACAATGGCCTGCGCCCAGTCAGCATCTTTGTTTCCTTCCTTGACAACAACCTGTAGGATAAGGTGATCAAGAATGTCCTCGGTTGCCAGTGCAGCAGAGGGGTCAATCCCGGCATTGTAAACAATGCTGCCGGTAATGATTACATAGTCAAAGTCCTGGATGGCTGCGGGGATGGTTAAAGACTTCATTTCCACAAATTCCAGATTCTTGGGGTTCTCCACGATATCATCCTGTGTCACGGCAGAGGGATCTACGCCGCTATCCAGAGTGATCCAGCCGATCTTTTGCAGCAGGACATAGGCCCGAGCGGTGTTGGAGGCATCGTTGGGGACGGCAATTTTTGCGCCGTCAGTCACTTCATCCAGAGATGTGTGGGTCCCAGAGTAAATACCGGCGGGAACGGTAGGGATGGGACTGATGGGAACCAGATCACCGTTGTTATTGGAGTTAAAGTTTTCGGCGTATGCCGTGTGCTGTTCCACGTTCACATCCACATCGCCGTCGTTCAGGGCGATATCGGCAGTCAGCAGGTCGGAAAAGTCGACTCCTTTCAGGGTGTAGCCCTGCTCCTCTAGGATGGGAACGATCGCTGCTTCGAACAATTCGGTGTAGGGACCTTGAGACTTGCCGTAGACGATCTCCGTCTTTGCGGCGGGATCGGCGGAGGATGCTCCAGAGGCCGGTGCGCTGTCCGTGGAGCTGTCACTGCCGCCGCAGGCAGTCAAACTCAGAATCAGAATCAGGGACACTACCAATGCAAAAAACTTCTTCATAGGATTAACCTTCTTTCACGACTCGACACTAATATGAATCACACATTATCTGTGCTCACGCAGACGGCGGGAAACACGGTTGCCTGCCATCTGCAATAGTTGTACCAGGATGACCAGAGCAATGACAGTAACTATCATCAACGGGGTATTCATCTTTTCATAACCATAGGTCAATGCCAGATCGCCGATACCGCCTCCGCCGCAGTAACCAGCCATAGCGGAGGCGCCCAACAGGCCGACGGTTCCTGTGGTCAAGGCCAGAACCATAGAACCCAGCGCTTCAGGCATCAGAAAACAGCGGATGATCTGCCAGGTTGTGGCTCCCATGGCCTGGGCCGCCTCCAGAATGCCTGGGGATACCTCCAGCAAACTGTTCTCAATCAAGCGGGCTAAATAGGGACTGATATAGACCACTAACGGAACCAAAGCGGCCGTGCTGCCAATCGTCGTACCCAGAATAGCGCGGGTAAGCGGCATGATGGTAACCAGCAAAATGATGAACGGAACACTCCGTACCACATTGATGTAGAGGCTGACGATACTGTGTAGAACTTTATTTTCCACAAGGCCGCCCTTGCGGCAGAGCACCAGCACCAAGGCGAGCAAGGTACCGAGCACAGTGCCAATCAATAGTGCAATACCCACCATGTATAGTGTTTGACCGCCATTAAGCAGCAGTCGCTCGACAGATACCTTAAAAATCTTTGTTTCCAACAGAGCTTCCATCAGTCGAATACCACCCTTTCGCGGAGAACTCCAGTCGCGTCGATCTGTGCTTCGGCCTGGAGCAGCTTGTCATCGGAACCAAACATTTGCAGGATGAAAATACACATGATGCTTTCCCCAAACTCCTGAACGGTTGCACCAAGGATATTAACCTCCACGCCGGCAATCTGGCAAATCTCGGAAATGACCGGTTTTTTGACGCTGGCGCCGATAAATTTCAGCCGGTCAATCACGTAGTGCCGCGTTTCTGTCTGGAGCAAATCCAGAATGCTCTTGGGGATCTGATCGTTGATAACCGTGCGGACAAACTCCTGTGTCACTGGAGCATGAGGCTGGCTGAACACATCCAACACTGTTCCCTGTTCCACGATCTGCCCGTTTCCCATGACGGCAACCTTGTTGCAGATCATCTGGATCACCTGCATCTGGTGGGTGATCAGCAGAATTGTCACGCCCATCTTTTTGTTGATGCGCTTTAGGAGGCCGAGGATGGATTCTGTGGTCTTGGGATCCAGTGCACTGGTGGCTTCATCACACAGGAGAATTGCGGGTTCTGTTGCCAGCGCCCTGGCAATACCCACCCTTTGTTTCTGTCCGCCGGAAAGCTGAGTGACATAAGTATCTCGTTTGTCGTGCAGCTCCACGATATGGAGCACTTCTTTGACGCGTTCAGTGATCTTCTCCTTGGGGATGCCCTCCAGGATCAGTGGAATCGCAACATTCTGGAATACGGTTTTGGACTCCAATAGGTTGAACTGCTGAAATACCATGCCAATTTTACGGCGCATCTTCCGCAGCTCAGCTTTGGAGAGCGTGCTCAGTTCCCGGCCAGCCACGGTGACTGTGCCGGTATCCGGTTTTTCCAACTGGTTGACCATGCGGAGCAAAGTGGATTTTCCTGCGCCGGAGGAGCCGATAATCCCATAGATATCTCCTTTCTCCACATGAACCGACACATCCTTCAGCGCATCCACCGTACCGCTGGGGCCGACATATCGTTTGCTAATATGTTCTAATTGAATCATGGCTTCTCCTGCCTTCCAAGCCACCACAGGGCGTATCCCACATATAAGCCTGCTCCCAAGACAAGTGCATTCTCATCCAAATCAAAGTTTCCGTTGTGGAGGCTGTTCAATGTGCTGGGCAAGTCTGTGTTTGCTGTGCCAATATAGGCGTAGCACCCTGGTACAAAACGTTGATACTCAGCAAAGTTATCGCCGCCCAGGGACAAGGGGCGATTGGTGACGACCTGAATATGGTCTCCCAGCCCCTTTGCCACTTCTGCCGCCTCACGGCTGACCTGCGGATCATTAATCAGAGCGGAGGTAATATCCGACCAAATCACCCTGGCTTCCGCGCCACTGATGGCTGCAATCTGCTCCGCGGTCTGGTCGATCCACTCCCGCACCTGCAGACGCGTCTCCTGAGAGATCGTGCGGGTGGTCCCCTCCAGCTCCGCATATTCCGCAACGGCATTGTAGGTCGTTCCAGCAGCAAATTTCCCGACGCCGAGGAGCACTGGCTCCACAGGTGAAGAACGCCGGGCAACCAGTCCCTGGATCGCTACCACGATCTGACTGGCGGCATACAGGGCATCCGCGCCCAACTGCGGGGTGGAGACATGGGCCGCCTTGCCATGGACTAGGATACGGAAATGATCCACTGCGGCATTGTTCAGTCCGGGCGTAAGTCCAATGGTGCCAAGGGGCAGATCCGGAGCACTGTGCAGGCCCAGAATGCGCTCCGCGCCATCCAGGGCTCCGGCATTTATAAAATCTGGAGCGCCTTTGCCGGTCTCCTCCGCCGGCTGGAACAGAAAACGGAGCTCTCCACCAAAGCGGTCACGATTTTGGGAGAGGACTTTCGCGGCACCCAAGAGGCTTGCTGTGTGGGCATCGTGCCCACAGGCGTGCATGATTCCGTCTGTCTGAGAACGGTACTCCACATCGTTGGTTTCCTGAATGGGCAGCGCGTCAATATCCGCCCGTAAGGCTACGACTCCGCTGCCGCTTTGAGTGCCTCGCAAAATCCCCAGAACACCGGTAGCTCCGATCCGAGTATGCGAAATTTCGAACCGCTCAAGCTCCTGTTCGATCACCCCAGCAGTACGCCTTTCCTGTAGGGACAATTCCGGATGACGGTGAAAATCCCGACGTAAGTTAATCATATATTCTTTTTCAGCACATACCTGCTCACGCAATTCATTCAAACTGATACCTTCTTTCGCTGGAATCCTTCCGGTCCAAAAAATTATTACGTTTGGGGACGCTTCCGTGCGTACATCGTCCGCACCTAAAATTTTTCCATAGCAGTTCTTTAAATATATATAGACTGCATCTTACGTTTCCTTCCGTGAGAAAATAAAGAGCGGGGCATCCGTTTCTCATGGATACCCCGCTTAATTGCACACAAAGCACAGCCTATCGTATCAAACGCAGGCGAGGTATGGAAATGATTCGATTTTTATAACAGTGCATAATTTGACACATACACATCATAGTCAAAATCCTTTCCAAAACATAAAATTGTGCTTTACTTCAAATTTGCAATCAGCATTTCACAGCGGCAAAGCCCTTTTCCAGGTCGGCAATGATGTCATCAATATGCTCGGTGCCGATAGAGAGGCGGATGGTGTTGGGCTTGATGCCCTGGTCGAGCAGCTCCTCAGCAGAAAGCTGGCTGTGGGTGGTGGTGGCCGGATGGATCACCAGGGACTTCACGTCGGCCACGTTTGCCAGCAGGGAAAAGATTTCCAAACTGTCGATAAACTTGTGGGCTTCCTCCTGACCACCCTTGATTTCAAAGGTGAAGATGGAGCCGCCGCCGTTGGCAAAATACTTCTCATACAGAGCGTGGTCGGGATGCTCGGGCAGGGAGGGATGGTTCACATGCTCCACCTTGGGATGGTTTGCGAGGAACTCCACGACCTTCTTGGTGTTCTCTGTGTGGCGGTCCAGACGAAGAGACAGGGTCTCCACACCCTGCAGCAGCAGGAAGGCGTTGAAGGGAGAGATGGCGGCGCCGGTATCCCGCAGCAGGATGGCCCGAATGTAAGTAACAAAAGCGGCGGGACCGACAGCGTCCACAAAGCTGACACCGTGGTAGCTGGGATTGGGGTTTGCAATGGGCGCGTACTTGCCGTTGGCCTTCCAGTCGAACTTGCCGGAGTCCACGATGATGCCGCCCAGTGTGGTGCCGTGGCCGCCGATGAACTTGGTGGCGGAGTGGAGCACAATATCAGCGCCGTGCTCAATAGGGCGGACCAGATAGGGCGTGCCGAAGGTATTGTCGATGACCAGAGGCAGACCGTGCCTGTGGGCGATGGCTGCAATGGCGTCGATGTCTGGAATGTCAGAGTTGGGGTTGCCCAGAGTCTCCAGATAAATTGCCTTGGTGTTATCCTGAATGGCATTTTCCACTTCTGTAAGATCATGAGAGTTGACGAAGGTAGTGGAGACACCGAACTGGGGCAGGGTGTGGGCCAGCAGGTTGTAGCTGCCGCCGTAAATGGTCTTCTGCGCCACGATGTGGTCGCCAGCCTGGGCCAGCGCCTGAATGGTATAGGAGATGGCGGCGGCACCAGAAGCGGTAGCCAGAGCCGCCACGCCACCCTCCAATGCTGCGAGGCGCTTTTCCAGCACATCCTGCGTAGAGTTGGTCAGGCGGCCATAAATATTACCGGCATCCGTCAGCCCGAAGCGGGCCGCCGCATGGGCGCAGTTGCGGAAGACATAGGAAGTGGTCTGGTAAATCGGTACTGCACGGGAATCCGTAGCGGGATCGGGCTGTTCCTGACCAACGTGAAGCTGCAGGGTTTCAAACTTATAATTGTTATTCATGGTTTATACCTCTTTCAGTTTATAGTTTGATTTTAGATACAAAAAGACCGGGGCGTTATTCGCTCCCGGACAAAGAGATATGGCCATGTAATGATCTTATTAAATCACAACAAAGTGAGTGGAGGACATACCGATCCACCCGGCCAAATCCAGTGCCCGGGAGTTCAGCATTCGTCCACAGCGGAAATTGCTGCGCAACAGTTGTTGAAACAGATTGCTCATTTTGCACGCCCCTCTAAAACCAATTTACTCAGTTGGTTTATGGGATTATACTACCACCTATTTCCTATGATGTCAATAGGTAATTTCATTATTGATTGATCTGGTATAAAGACCTGTTAAAGAACCGACCAGAGCAAAAAAGGAGCCATTCACACGAACGGCCCCTTTTCCTTGCTTATGAAATGCACGATTGCTGAATATTTTGAATAATATGCTCCATCAGCGCCACCCGGCGGAACGGGGTCATGAGGTAATAACCGTCGGTGTAGGGGAAGATCTCTTTGGCAATCGCCGTCGAAACGGTGACCGCCAGAGCTTCCGCTGCATCACGGTCCTTCCCCTCATATAAATGAATGATCTCATCGCACACCCGCATGCCTGAAATCTCATTGTTCAGAAAACAGGCGTTTCGGTGGCTCACCACGGGGAATATCCCGCCCAGAATCTTGCCCCGCAGAGTCTTGTGTGCCAATTTCAGGTTGTCCAGCGCCTCGGCGGACAACACCGGCTGTGTCAGAAAGCCGGAAACACCACATGCCTCTTTCTCCTGTGCCCGCCGCAGTTCCACATCAAAATTGCGGGCGTTCAGATTCAGAGCGCCATAGATACGAAAGGGGGTACGCAGGGTATTTTCATTCAGCATATGGACAAAGCGGGCCAGCTTGCGGGAGTTGAAATTGAATACGCTTTTGACTTCGTTCCGATCCTCGGTAGGGATAGGGTCGCCGGTGACCACCAGCACATTGTGTACCCCTTCCATGGACAAGCCCAAAAGCAGAGCCTTGGTAGCATTCAGATTGCGGTCACGGCAGGTCATATGGGGCAACGGCTCTATACCAATATCCCGCTTGATTTTACAGGCCAACAGGCTGCTGTCCGCCCGTGGGCGACCGATGGGACAATCTGCGATCGTCACCGCATCGGCCCCCGAGCCCCGCAAGGCCTGCACCCCCTCCCAAAAGCCCGCGCTGTCGTCATCTACGGGTGGGTCCAGTTCCACGGCAATGACACGCTTACCCGCCTCCAACTTCTCCCAAAGGGAGTTGGACGCATTGGCCGCAGGTTTGAGCAGCTTTTTCGGAGCAGAAACGGTGCACTTAGGAAGCGGCTCTTTCAAAGCCTGCGCCGTCTGGGCAATATGTTCCGGCGTAGTACCGCAGCAGCCGCCTACGATGGAGGCGCCAGCCTGAACGATTTGTGCAATCTGCCCTGCAAAGTAGTCAGGCTGACCGCCGAATACCGTGCGGCGGCCCAGCACGGTGGGGTAACCGGCGTTGGGCATGACAGTCAGAGGCTTATCGCTCAGCTCCAGGGTCTGAATGTATTTCAGCAAATGGCGGGGGCCAGAAACACAGTTAAAGCCCACTGCATCCACCCCAGCCAGTTCCGATGCAAAGCGATACAGCTCGCTGCCCAAACGTCCGGCGCTGGTCATCCCACTATGGTCCACGGCAAAGGAAACCATAAGAAACGCATCCGGATTTTTTTCCTTCAACCAACCAGCCAATTCCGGGAGCCCCTCGTCACCAGACAGCGTTTCCACCAAAAAATGGGTCACCCCCTGTTCCAGAAACCACTGCGCCTGCGTCTGGTATAGATCTGCCGGGGCGCGGCTGTGGTCACGGGGCGCGGGGCCCAGATCTGCAAATACATAAGCCCCATAGGGTTGAGCGGCTTGCCGTGCCAGGTGGCAGGCCGCATTTACGATGTCGCAGGCGGTTTCATCGTTCCCATCGGAGAGATCTCCACTGATGGCAAAGGTATTGGTCTTGATGGCCCGGCAGCCGGCCTGCAAATAAGCGCGGTGGATGCGCAGAATTTCCTCCGGGCGGGTCAGGTTGGCCCGTTCACAGCGTTCCTCAGCCCGGCCCGGATGGGCGGCGAAATAAGTGCCCATAGCCCCGTCAAACAGCAATGGCTTTCCCTGCGATAAATAGGTGCGGATATCCATCATCCCATGACCTTTCTGGTGATCTCCACCGACTGGTGGGCATCCTTGGCGTAGTAGTCCGCATTCATTTGTTTGGCGTATTCCGGCGTCACCACCGCGCCGCCCACAAAGATGACCGGGGGCTCCTCCATAGTGTGCAGCAACCGGATGGTCTTTTCCATGGCGGGCAGTGTGGTGGTCATCAGGGCGGACAGGCCCACCAGGCGCACCCCCTGCTCCTGAACCGTCCGCAGGATGGTCTCCGGCGGCACATCCCGGCCCAGATCCAACACCTCGTAGCCGTAATTTCCCAGTACGGTTTTCACAATATTTTTGCCAATGTCATGAATGTCGCCCTGCACAGTGGCAACGATGAGTTTTCCCTTCTTCACGGGCACACCGCCCTTGGCGGCAATAGAGCTCCGGATGACCTCGAATACTGCCTGTGCCGCCTGGGCGGCGCTGAGCAGCTGGGGCAGGAATGCCGTACCCTTGTCATAGTCCTCTCCCACCTTGTCCAGTGCGGGGATCAGGTGGTTTTCTACCAGAGACAGCTCATCCTCGGTCTCCAGCGCTTTGGCAGCCAGCTTTCCGGCATCGGCCTTCAACCCACGGATGACCGCATCGCCCAACGTCAGGGCATCCGCCTTCGGCGCTGCCTGCACGACAGGGGACTCCGCCGCGAAACGGGCAACATAGGCTCGGCACTCCCGGTCCTCTCCGGAGAGTACACGGTACGCCGCCACCGCGTCCATCATCTCCGTTTGATTTGGGTTGATGATGGGCAGAGTCAGCCCGGCATGCATGGCCTGAATCAAAAAGTTCTGCGTGATCAGCTTGCGGTTGGGCAGGCCAAAGGAGATGTTGGACACGCCCAGCACCACCTGCAGCCCCAGCTCCTCCCGGATGGTCCGCACCGCTTTCAACGTCTCCGCAGCCTGCTCCTGCTGGGCCGAGACCGTCAGGGTCAGGCAGTCAATCCACACATCCTCTCTGGGGATGCCGTGGTCCAAAGCAGCCTGCAGAATGCGGCAGGCGATGGCGACCCGCTCTTCCGCTGTTTTGGGGATGCCGTTTTTATCCAGCGTCAGACCCACCACGGACGCGCCGTACTTCTTCACAATAGGCAGCACACGCTCCAGAACCTCCGGCTCTCCGTTGACAGAGTTCACCGCAGCCTTGCCGTTATAGACCCGCAGCCCTGCCTCCAGTGCGTCCGGGTTGGAGGAATCGAGCTGCAACGGCACAGCGATCGCGCTTTGCAGCTTCTTTACCACTCTGGGCAGCATAACCACTTCATTCACACCGGGGAAGCCTACGTTCACATCCAGGATGTCCGCTCCGGCATCCTCCTGCTGGACACCCACATCCAGGATATAGTCCAGGTCATTTTCCAGCAGTGCCTGCTGGAAACGCTTTTTCCCGGTGGGGTTGATACGCTCGCCAATCACCCGCACACCATTCAGTCGGATGGGTGTCACAGGGGTACAGACAAGACCGGTGTTGTTATAGTGCCGGGATACGGGCTTTTTTCCTTCCAGAACTGCCGTCAGCCGACGAATGTATTCCGGGGATGTACCGCAACAGCCGCCCACGATGGAGATACCAGCCTCCACGCAGGTCAGCAGAGCCTGGGCAAAGTCCTCCGGTCCCATATCATAGTGTCCATCCACCGGGTCCGGCAGGCCCGCGTTAGGCTTGGCAATGACCGGCAGGCGGGTATTCTCACACAGTTCTTTCAGCAGCGGCGCCAGCAGGTCTGGCCCCAGCGAACAGTTCAGTCCAATAGCGTCCGCACCCAGGCCCTCCAGTGTACGGGCCATGGAGGCGACCGTACAGCCGGTGAAGGTCCGGCCGCCGGCATCAAAGGACATGGTGACAAACACCGGCAGGTGGGCGGCCTCCTTGGCCGCCAGCAGGGCAGCCTTGGCCTCGTACAGGTCTGTCATGGTTTCCACCACGATTAAGTCCGCGCCGGCCTTTGCACCAGCTTCCGCCATTTCGCGGAACAGGTCATATGCCCGCTCAAAAGACAGCGTACCCATAGGCTCCAACAGCTCGCCAAGCGGGCCCACATCCAGCGCCACCAGGGTACCGGTACCGGCCGCCGCTTTCTTTGCCACAGCGATGGCCGCACCCACGACCTCCTCCACACTGTGGCCCGTCTTGGCTAGCTTTAAGCCGTTGGCACCGAAGGTGTTGGCATAAATCACCTGGCTTCCGGCGGCGATGTACTCTTTATAGACGGAATCCAGCAGCTCCGGCTCCGTCAGATTCAGCAGCTCCGGCCGGCCTTGGGGAGACAGTCCCCGCTGCTGGAGAACGGTGCCCATAGCGCCGTCCAGGATCAAAAATTTGTTTTGAGGTATCTCAATTCCCACAGTGTTTTCCTCCCACGCGCAATTTGCAGGTCTCACGCATCGAACAATATGCGCATCCACGGATGCGGGCCATCTGGGGCCAGTCGGACAAGCCGATGATGGCGGTGACTGACTTGGATGGGTTCATCAAATAGCTCTCTGTTACATACAGTCCAAGCCGCCTTTGGGTATCCAGTGCGGCGCAGATCTTCGGCTGCAAAGACAACGGCAGATCCCCGTACCCGGGACTGAACCGGTCCGTTCTATAGCGGTTCGGAAGACAACGCGCCAGTTCCTGCTCCACCTGGTCGCACCCGGCCTCCACCCAGGCGCTGCCGCAGGCAGCCAGAATGACTGCCCTGGACATATCACGAGCCTGTTCCCTGCGCAAGAGGGCTTCAAACTGCGTCCCCAGAGTGCACGCCATCAGCACGGCCTGATCGCACTGCTCCAGCATTTTCGCTGCGTCCGCGCCCGGAAGGACCAGCTCGGCCTCCGGCAGCAGGAATCCGGCCTCTGTTTTTTGAAGGGAACACACGCGGTAGGTGTATCTGGGCTGTATAGCAGCCGTTAACTTGTCTGCGACAGCAGCCACACTCGCCCGAATGGACTCGGCTGCTTGTCCGCCGATGCCCAGATAACGCAACGCCTCGTCCACATTCAGCTTCACACGTTTCCCCTCCTTTTTCTTCTCTTATCACTGCTTCCATGCAGCGCAAGCTTTCCCACCAATCAATATGGATTAAATTAGTATAGCAACAATCTCCTACTACGTCAATGGGTTATCCGGCTTCGGTTTACTTGTTTTGCACGAAACCTACTTTGCGCACCTATAAAATTATATAAAGAGGGCGGTTGTCTCTCATTCCCCGCCCTCTCGCACAGCTCGGTTCCATTTGTATCCCTATAATCCTCAACAGAAAAAGTTTCGTGTGTTTCACTTAATCTACACATGTTGTTTATCTTGACATTTATTTTTGTCTGTGCTACACTTCTTCCCATCCCAGAATAAGGAGCGGATCCCATTGAAACAAACCAGCCAGCCCCGGGAAGATCTGCGGCAGCGCCGTACCCGGAAGCTCCTCGCCGACGCCCTGCTCTCCCTGCTGGAGGAGCGTCCGCTGAGTGAAATCTCGGTGGTGGATATCTGCCAGCGCGCCATGGTCCACCGCACCACTTTCTACGCCCATTTCGATGACAAGCTGGCCCTGCTGCGCTATGCTGTGGACGAACTACAGAAATACTTCGAGCCGGTGGACCCCTCCCTGGACCCACGTACCGGGCCCCGGGAGTATTTTATGGTCCTTTTTCACAACGCGCTCTCCTTCCTGAAGTCCCACAGGGGGATGTTCCTCACCGTCCAGGGCGCAGCAGAGTTCTACGTGCTGGACGAGATCATTACGGATGCCCTGAAGCGAAAGCTGTCGGAGAGCGCCCCGGCCGCCGGGTTTGACCCGGAGCTGACGGCCCGCTTCTATGCCGGCGGCCTGCTCGCCCTGATCCGCTGGTGGCTCTCCAGCGGTGCAGACGTTCCAGACGAAGTGCTGCTTCGGCATGTAGAGCACTTCATTCCTCAACCCGAGCTCCCGGTTTAGAAAGGCGGAATCCCACCCATGTCACAAACATCAAGCTCTGAAACCCCTGTAACCAAGCTGGCGCGGTTCATTGTCGACAAGCGAAAGGCCTTCTTTCTGGTCTTCCTGGCGGCGGTGCTCTTTTGCGGCAGCTCTATTGACAAGGTGGTGGTCAACAATGACATCACCTCTTATCTCCCCGCCGAAACCGAGACCCGACGGGGGCTGACCCTTATGGACGAGGAGTTCACCACCTACGCCTCCGCTCAGGTCATGCTCTCCAATGTGACCTACCGCCAAGCCGAAAAGGTAGCCGCTCAATTAGCGGAGCTGGATGGCGTGTCCTCCGTCGCCTTTGACGACAGTACCGACCACTTTAAGGACTCCTCCGCCCTCTTTTCCGTCTCCTTTACCGGTGAGGAGGGCAGTCCGGAGGCGGACGCCGCCCTCGCGGCCGTAAAGGAGCTGGCAGCGCCCTACGATCACTACGTCTTCCCCAGCGGCGATCCGTACGACTCAGACAGCCTTATGCAGGAGATGACGGTCATTCTGGCCATTGCCGCCGCCGTCATCGTAGCGGTACTCCTGTTCACCTCCAAGAGCTATCTGGAGGTCCTGGTCTTTCTCATTGTGTTTGTGGTCTCCGCCATCCTCAACATGGGCACCAACTTTCTCTTTGACTCGGTTTCCTTCATCACCAACGCCATCGCCGTGGTGCTCCAGCTTGCCTTGGCCATCGATTACGCCATTATCTTCTGCCACCGCTATATGGAGGAGCGGGACAACGGTCTGGACGCCCGAGAGGCGGACATTGCCGCCCTGAGCAAGGCCATCGTGGAGATCTCCTCCTCCTCCCTCACCACTATCTCCGGCCTGGTGGCCCTGATGCTGATGCAGTTCCGCATCGGCTTCGACATGGGTATCGTCCTGTCCAAGGGCATTGTCTGCTCCATGCTGTCGGTGTTTCTGCTCATGCCCGGTCTGCTGATGCTTTTCAACCGGGGCATCGAAAAGACCCGCCACAAAAACCTAGTGCCCTCCATCGCAGGCTGGGGCCGCCTCATCATGAAGCTGCGCTTCGTGCTTCCGGCGGTGTTCGCCGTGTGCGTCATCGGCGGCATTTACTGCTCCAACCAGTGCGACTATGTATTCTCCACCAATTCCACCAACTCAGGCAACCGTCCGGAGACCCGTATCGCCATGGACAAGATCAACGAGACCTTCGGCTATACCAACACCATTGCCGTACTGGTTCCCCGTGGGGACTACGACAGCGAGGGTGCGGTGCTCCGCCGGGTGGAGGCCCTGGACAACGTGACGACCGCCACCGGCTTGGCCAACATTGAGGTGGAGGACGGCCGCTACCTCACCGACAAGCTGACCCCCCGGCAGTTTGCCGAGCTGGCGGGCGTGGACATCGAGCTGGCCCGGCTGCTCTACCAGGCTTACGGCCTGAGCGTGGAGGAATACGGCGCTATCTTTCAGGACACGGACGACTATTCCGTGCCCCTGCTGGATGTGTTCCAGTTCCTGCTGGAGCAGAAGGACAAGGGGGTTATCCGCCTGAGCGGAGAGCAGGCCAGCCAGGTGGAGGAGCTGCAGGATACCCTGGACGACGGACTCCAGCAGCTCCAAGGGGAACAGTGGACCCGGATGGTCTTTACTGCCGATCTCCCCGAGGAGGGGGCGGAGACCTATGCCCTCCTGGACCAGATCCGCGCCATTGCCGCGGAATACTACGGAGACGATGTGGTGCTGGTGGGCAATTCCACCAACGCCCGGGATCTGGCCGCCTCCTTCACCGGGGACAACCTGAAAATCAGTGTGCTCACCGTGCTCTTTGTGGTGGTTATCCTGCTGTTTACCTTCAAGTCCGCTGGGCTGCCCATCCTGCTGGTGCTCACCATCCAGGGCTCCATTTGGATCAACTTCTCCTTCCCCTTCCTGACGGGTACCAACCTGTTTTTTATGAGTTACCTGATTGTCAGCGCCATACAGATGGGCGCTACCATTGACTACGCCATCGTCATCACCAACCGCTACTTACAGCTCAAGACCGTGCTTGACCGTCGGGCCGCCGCCGTGGAGGCGCTCAACCAGAGCTTCCCCACCGTGCTTACTTCCGGCTCCATCATGACTGTGGCCGGCTTTCTCATCGGCAAGCTGTCCACCGACACCATTATCTCCTCCATCGGCGATACCCTGGGCCGTGGCACCCTGACCTCCATCGTCCTGGTCATGACTGTGCTGCCCCAGCTCCTGGTGCTGGGCGACGCCCTTATCGAGCGCACCGCCATTACCCTCAACCGGGACCGGAAACAGCGCTTCCAGAACGGCACCATGCGTCTGGAAGGACACGTCCGGGGCCACGTGTCCGGTTTCATTGACGGCGAGTTCAAGGGCGTGCTCCACGGCAGCGTGGATGCCCTCATTGAGAGCAAGCGGCAGGATCTGGATAAAACGGAGGAATAACGCCATGATGAACTATGCAAAACGGGGCGCCGCCCTGCTGCTGGCCCTGGTATTCTGCCTGGGACTGCTGCCCCCCGCCGGCGCGGAGGGGGATACCATCACCATTCATGATGCCAGCGGGCTGCTCAAGCTGGCCCAAAGCTGCACCTCGGATACCTGGTCTCAAGGGGTAACCGTGGTGCTGGCCGCCGACATTTCCCTGGCTGGTACCGGCTTTTCCACCATTCCCGTGTTCCGCGGCACCTTTGACGGGGCCGGACACACCATTTCCGGCTTCGCCTGGCTGGACAAGGGTTCCAAGGTAGGCCTGTTCCGCACGCTGGGCGAGGGGGCTGTCGTAAAAAATCTGACTCTGGACGGGGTAGTGGCCCCTGGCGGCTCCCAGTCGCAGGTGGGCATCCTGGCCGGTGAGAACCACGGCACAGTGGAACAAGTCACCGTCACTGGCGATGTGACGGGAGATGAGGACGTGGGCGCACTGGTAGGCGTCAACGGGAGCTCCGGCGTGGTGCGGAGCTGCACCAACCGGGCCTCTGTCACCGGAAACACCAACAGCGGCGGCATTGCCGGGCGCAATGAGGGCATGATCCAGAGCTGCACTAACCTGGGGGAAGTCAACACTGGTGGAAACGATGCCGCCACCAACAGCGGAGGCATCGCCGGGCGCAATACCGGCACCGTGGCCGACTGCACCAATCACGCCGCTGTGGGCTACGCCCACACCGGATACAACACCGGCGGCATCGCCGGGATTCAGAACGGCGCGCTGCTTCGCTGCTTCAACGATGGTGAGATCCTGGGGCGTAAGGACGTAGGGGGCATCGTGGGCCAGTTTGAGCCCTACGTGACCCTCACCTACGGAGAGGACCCCATGGAGCGGCTGGACGGCGCCCTGGCCTCCCTTTCCACCCTCATGACTCAGCTCTCCGGCCAAATCCATTCCTCAGCCGGAGATGCAGTAGACGATATCTCCGCTATCCATGGCTCCCTCTCCGCCATCCAGGACGTAATCCACGGAACGGGCAGCGATTTCAACACAGACACCTCAGCCGCCGCCGACCAGGTCTACGACGCGGTCCAGACCATCAACGGGGCCATGAGCGGCCTGCTGGACGAGGTGGACCGCCTCACCCGGCGGGCCAGCGCCGATCTGGACGAGGTGGGCAACCAGCTCACCGCCCTACGCAAGGGGCTGAAAAATCTGACCGGCACTCTGGAGGACAGCCTGTCCGACACCGGAGACAGTCTCTCCTCCACGCTGGACGCACTGGAGCGGGAACACAGCGGTCTTGTGTCGGAGCTGCGTCAGATCGCGGACGAGACCGACCGGCTGGAGTCCTTTGTCAAGGACGCCCTCCAGGCTGCGGCCCGCCTGGATCTGGCTGGCATCCTGGATGCCTATAAGCGCTGGGATGTGGGTTCCATCGATTTCAACGGGCACCTCAGCCGCATCAGCGGCCATCTGGAGGCCATGGGCTCCGACACGTTCCACTTGGCGGACCGTCTGACAACACTGTGGCAAGAGGCCGGAGATGAGATGGGCGACGCCCGCCGTGACATGGACCGGGCCGCCCGGGCACTGGAAAAGGCCCTCGATGCCCTGAACGGCCATGTCAAGGACTTCAGCCAGGGCAGCGTGGAGCAGCTCCGGGTGGTTAACAGCCAGGCCGATATCATCGAGGATGTCCTGAACGGCTATCTGGACACCTTGGGCGACAAGGGACAGGAGCGCCTGGACGAGCTGGACGGGCACTTGGATGACATCAGCCAACGGGTGGATCAGATGACCCAGGGGGCCGGCCAGACCAACCAGGAGCTGCATGCCACCACCACTGCTATCATCGGGCAGCTTGACGAGGCCCGGAAAGCCATTGTGGAACTGACCGAGGTTCCGGAAAAGACGGTGAAGGAGAACACTTCGGCCGAGGGGGCCCAGAGCGGCCCGGGCCGGGTGGTAGGCTGCCGGAATGAGGGCGGCATCCAGGCCGACACCAACGTGGGCGGCATTGCGGGAGCGGTCTCCCCTGAGCTCTCCCTGGACCCCGAGGAGAATCTGGAGCTGGACAGTGAAAATCTGCTGGTGGATACCACCGCTCTGCTCAAAGCGATCCTCTACCAGTGTGACAACCGTGGCCCCGTCACCGCCAAGAATGAGTGCGCCGGCGGTGTCCTGGGCCGGGGCGAGGTGGGCGCTGCCCTCTCCTGCACCAGTATGGGACCCGTGGGGGCCGACGATGGCTCCTTTGCGGGCGGTATCGCGGGGCTCTCCCGGGGAGTGCTCCGCTCCTGTGCCGCCCAGGCCGACGTAACCGGGGACAGCAGCCTGGGCGGCATTGCCGGCGAGGGCAGGGATATCGCGGACTGCATCGCCATGACCCGCATCGACGGCAGCGGCGAACGTCTGGGCGCGGTGGCCGGCTGGGCTGACGGCACAGTTTCCGGCAACTATTACCTTCAGGAGAAGGCAGTCGGAATTGACGGCATCGACTACGCCGGGCAGACCGCCCCCCTCTCCTTTGGCGCCTTCTCCGCCCTGGAGGGCATTCCGGCGGACTTTCTCACCTTCCGCGTCACCTTCCAGGCCGGGGAGCAGGTGGTGGACACAGTGGAGGTGCCCTACGGCGGCAGCCTGGACCCCGCCGCCTTCCCGGAAGTACCCAGCGACGGCGGGCGCTATGGCGCCTGGGCTCCCTTTGACCACAACCACATCACCCGGAGCCTGACGGTGGAGGCAGTCTACGAGGACTGGGTGACCACTATCTCCTCCGGCGGAGAACGCCCCCTGCTTCTCGCCGAGGGAGCATTCTCTCCCGACGCACGGCTGGAGCTGGCACAGCGGCCGGAGCCGGTAGACGGCGCTGCCGCCTATGACTACCAGATCACGGACGGGGCGGAGCTCCCTGACACCGTGACGCTGCGGGTATGCGCCGACGGTCTTAGGGGCTCTGTGCGCGCTGCCCTGCTTCAGGACGGCTCCGCCGTCCCTATCGAGGCGGAGCGGGATGGCAGCTATCTGGTGCTCACCGCCCCCACCGCCGGTACTCTGCTGCTCAGCGCCTCCGGAAGCGGAACCCTTCTCCCCTGGGTACTGGCCGCCGCGGCTGCGGCGGTACTTCTCGCCCTGCTGTTCCTCCGCCGCAGACGGAAAAAAACAAACGCAGCTGCCTCTGTTTAGGCCAAAACAGCGCCCCGTGGCAAAAGCCATGGGGCGCTGTTTCATGCTACAGCAGCAAAAGAAGGGTGCCGCAGGTGAGCACGAGCAGCCCGGCGGCAGCCCGGCGGCTCAGCCGCTCACGGAGCACCAGGCAGGAAAAGCCAACCGTCACCAGAATGCTCAGCTTGTCGATGGGGGCCACAACGCTGGCCGGCCCCTCCTGGAGCGCCCGGTAGTAAAACATCCAGGACAGCCCGGTAGACACGCCGGACACAGCCAGAAACCCCCAGTTTTTCCGGCTCAGCGCCGGAATCTCCCGCTGGAGCCCCAGCCCGAGCACCAGAGCCCAGGCCATTGCCAGCACCACCATGTTGCGGATGGCGGTGCCGACATAGGAGTCCACGCCGGTCATGCCGACCTTGCCCAGGATGGAAGTCAGGCTGGCGCACACGGCGGAGAGCACCGCCCAGGGCAGCCACCCCCAGCCGGAGGAGGCCCGTTCCCGGGGCTTCCGCTGGAGCATCCCCAGGGTGCCGGCCAGGATCAGCCCCATCCCCAATAACGTATTCCAGTGGGCCGCCTCTCCCAGTAACAGGATGGAGAGCAGCATGGTCAGCACAGTGCTGGATTTATCCACGGGGGCCACCTGGTTGACCTCCCCAAGCTGGAGCGCCCGAAAATAGCACAGCCAGCTCCCTCCGGTGGCCAGACCGGACAGGATGAGAAACAGCCAGCTCCGCGGTTCAAGCGCCCCGACTGCGCCGCTGGAGCCCGCCACCCAAACCATTGCCCAGCCGAAGAGCGCCACCACAATGGTGCGCAGTGCCGTGGCCAGATGGGAATTGACTCCCTCCATGCCCAGCTTGGCCAAGACGGCGGTCACTCCCGCAAAGAACGCGGAGGCAAAGGCATATAGAATCCACATACGCGCCTCTGGTCAGCCCTGGCCGCTGTAATCCCTCCAGCGGCCGCTGACGGACTCAATACAGATTTTCCAGATGGCCACCCGGGCAAAGCTGTCGTCAATCACCTGTTCCACCCGCTCCAGGCAGTCCGGGCTGTACTTGCGGCAGAGAGCCCAGAGGGCCTCCCGCATCTCCGTCTCGTCTGTGACCTCTCCGGCGGTGCCGCGTACCACTGCGCACTGGTACTCCGTCTCATAGATGGCCTGGATCACCCGCTGGTGTCCCACCGCGGTCAGGCAGACCTGCGGATGGGTCCGCAGACAGTCCACCTTCTCCCCCGCCTTTGCGCAGTGGAAATAGATCTTCTCCCCCACCCGTACCCCGTTGAGGGGGATGCAGTAGGGCTTTCCCTCTCCATCGGTCATGGCCAGAACCATGTATTCACACTGATCCAGAGCCTCCAGCCCCTTCTCCGGATTTGCGTCTCGCTTCATTCGTGTTTCCCTCCTTTTTTCTAATCATACCGCCAGATCACCTGGTGGGCAATAAAAATATTTTTGCAAAACCTATTGACATTTGAACAATCAAGCATATAATAACACATGAACAATAGCTCATATGTTTTAGAACGGATGTGATCGGATGCCGGAACCCAAGGATGTGGAACGCTGCGAGTACATGCATGTGCATGAGGCCATCGTGAACCAGGTCAACCAGAACATGCCGGATGAGGAGGTTCTCTACGACCTGGCGGAGCTGTTCAAAATCTTCGGCGACTCCACCCGCATTAAAATCCTGTACGTCCTCTTTGAATCAGAGATGTGCGTCTGCGACATCGCCCAGCTCCTGGGCATGACCCAGTCCGCCATCTCCCACCAGCTCCGCTCTCTCAAGCAGAGCAGGCTGGTCAAGGCCCGCAGGGAGGGCAAGACCGTATTCTATTCTCTGGCCGACGGGCACGTGCGCACCATATTGGACCAGGGGATGGAGCACGTGGCGGAGCTGCTGCCTCTGCATATTCTATAAAGAAATGGAGACTTTACCATGAAAAAGCACTTTAAGCTCATTGATCTGGACTGTGCCAACTGCGCCGCCAAGATGGAGGCCGCTATCAAGAAGCTGGACGGCGTCCACGACGCCACCGTCAGCTTCATGACCCAGAAGCTGACTCTGGACGCCGACGACACCCGGTTCGATGAAATTCTGAACGAGGTCGTCAAGGTGTGCAAAAAGGTGGAGCCAGACTGTACCATCGTCCGCTGACCGCACCAGGGACGGCCTACGGCGGCCGTCCCGGATTTTTTCAAAGGAGCGATGTCCTATGTCCAAGAAGCAGAAGCGAATGCTCTTCCGCGTCCTCGCCAGCGCAGTGCTCTTTGCGGTCGCACTTCTCCTGCCCACGGAGGGATGGCTGCGGCTGTTCACCTTTCTGATCCCCTATGCCGTCATTGCCTGGGATGTCCTGTGGCGGGCCGTGCGCAACATCGCCCACGGCCAGGTCTTTGATGAAAACTTTCTGATGTCCTTGGCCACTGTGGGCGCCCTGGCCACCGGCGAATACCCCGAGGCCGTATTCGTCATGCTGTTCTACCAGGTGGGCGAGCTCTTCCAGAGCTATGCCGTGGACCAGTCCCGCAAGTCCATCACCTCCCTGATGGATATCCGGCCCGACTACGCCAACATTGAGGTGGACGGTCAGCTCCGGCAGGTGGAGCCCGAGGATGTGGCGGTGGGTGACACCATCGTCATCAAGGCCGGCGAGCGCATCCCCCTGGACGGCGTGGTGCTGGAGGGCACCTCTAACGTGGACACTGCGGCCCTCACCGGCGAGTCCCTCCCCCGGGAGGCCCAGCCCGGCGACGATGTGATCTCCGGCTGTGTCAACCTGTCCGGCCTGCTGCGGGTTCGGGTCACCAAGGCCTTTGAGGAGTCCACTGTGGCTAAAATTCTGGATCTGGTGGAGAACTCCTCCAGCAAGAAGGCCAAGGCAGAAAACTTCATCACCAAGTTCGCCCGGTACTACACCCCCGCCGTGGTGCTGGCCGCCGTGGCTCTGGCCCTCCTGCCCCCCCTGTTTACCTCCATCCAATGGGTGGACTCCATCCAGCGGGCTTTGAACTTCCTGGTGGTCTCCTGCCCCTGCGCCCTGGTCATCTCCGTGCCCTTGTCCTTCTTCGGCGGCATCGGCGGGGCCTCTAAAAACGGTATTCTGGTAAAGGGCGGCAACTATCTGGAGGTACTGGCCAAAACGGAACTGGTGGTCTTTGACAAGACCGGCACTCTGACCCGCGGCGTGTTTAACGTCACCGCCATCCATCCCGACCACTGCGGCGAGGCGCAGCTTCTGGAGCTGGCCGCCCTGGCGGAGAGCTACTCCGACCACCCCATCTCCCGCTCTCTCAAGGAGGCCTACGGCAAGGAATTGGATGCCTCCCGGGTATCCAATGTGGAGGAGCTGTCCGGCCGGGGCGTGCGGGCCACAGTGGACGGCCGCCAGATCTGCGCCGGCAACGACAAGCTGATGGAGGACATCGGCGTGAGCTGGCACCCCTGTCACCGGGTAGGCACCACCGTCCACGTGGCCTCCGATGGGGTCTACCTGGGCCACATCGTCATCTCCGACGAGGTGAAGCCCGACGCGAAGGAGGCCATCACCGCGCTGAAGGCCTGTGGTGTGCGCAGAACCGTCATGCTCACCGGCGACGCCAAAGCCGTGGGTGAGTCAGTGGCACAGGAGCTGGGCCTGGACGAGGTACACACCCAGCTCCTCCCCGCCGACAAGGTGACCCGTGTGGAGGCTCTGCTGGGTGAGGTTTCCCCCAAGGGGGCCCTGGCCTTCGTGGGCGACGGCATCAACGACGCCCCGGTGCTCTCCCGGGCCGACATCGGCATCGCCATGGGCGGCCTGGGCTCCGATGCCGCCATCGAGGCCGCCGACATCGTGCTGATGGATGACAAGCCCTCCAAGCTTGCCGACGCCATTCGAATCGCCCGGCGCACCCTGGCCATCGTCCGTCAGAACATTGTCTTCGCCCTGGCCGTCAAGTTCCTGGTGCTGGCGCTCAGCGCCGCCGGTGCGGCCAATATGTGGGAGGCGGTGTTCGCCGATGTGGGCGTGTCCGTCATCGCCATTCTCAACGCCATGCGGGCGCTGAAAACGGTAAAATAAGCAATAAGAAATGCCTGGAACCACATGGTTCCGGACGATACTCCCGATTCGCTCATATAGTTTCAGTTTTGCCAGTTTTATATGGTTCATAAGCGACATTTCTTCGGAAATAGTTTGATAGAGTATTATACGCTCAGATCCTTGTAAGGGAAAATATAAGGGAAAACTTAACGCCCCAACCCGGTACAATCGGGCTGGGGCGTTGATATTCACAATCGTTTGGCGATTTACTTTTCGTCGTCCTGTCCGTCTCCCAGCTTGTCCCCGGCGCCGTCCACGGTGGACTCCAGCGCGGCGATGGCCTTGCGGAGCCATGCGGGCACGGGGGCGCCGAGGGCACCGATGTTCTCCACAATGCTCCCCAGCTCGGTCATGATATACCAGACCAGCACCAGAACACTCACAAATACCTCATACTGGAAGGGCATCTCCAGGGCGGGGATGTTGGCTAGAATCAAACCGATCACCCCGTCCAGAATAGCGGCCACCAGGACGGCCACCACGGCCCCCAGCTTGTGCCACAGGCCGTCCCTTGCCACCTTGGACGACCACTCCCCGGCCCGGAGGGCGGCGGCGGTGCCGGTGCCGTAGTCGAGCGCCATACAGAGCAGCCAAGCAAGCACCAGCCAGCCAAACCAGCCCCACAGGGCCGTCAGACCGCCCAGCACGGCGGCGACCGCCGCCTTGAATCCGTTGATATGCTCCATATCAATCGTCCTCCCTTACATAATCCGCCGTTTTCCCGATCAGGGCCTCCACAGTATCCTTGGAGTAGTTCCCGGCTTTCCAGTAGTCGGGCTGGTCGATAATGCCGACATTAGCCAGCGTGTCCACGTCGGTGTCCAACTTGGACACATTCGCCGTCTCTCCCCGGCAGAGCGCCAGGAACGCCTCCCAGGCCCCGGCGGTGGCCCGGATGGTCTTGGGACAGTCCTTGCCGT
>NZ_JH417638.1 GCF_000239295.1 Flavonifractor plautii ATCC 29863 | reverse complement strand
CGGCGGACGCGTTTGCGTCCGCCGGGCCTTTTCCTATATTCCGTTCACCCGTGCTGGGGCACCACCGCGAAGAACTCCAGCGTCTGTGTCCCGTCGTTGACCAGGGAGTGGGCGTGCCCCTCCGGGCAGTAGTGACAGTCTCCCGGAGCCAGACGCTCCTCGCCGCCGCCGTACAGGGCCTTGCCCGTGCCGGAGAGAACGTACACAATTTCGCTGCTCTCCTCGTGGGTGTGCAGGCCGATGGAGCACCCCGGCTCCAGCCGCCCCCGCATGATGCGGTTGCGCCCGTCCGCAAACATCCTGGCGTGGGTCACTCCCTCGCCGCCCTTGAACCCGAGGATGGCAGTCTCCTCTATGACTCCGAATTCCACCTTCATTCCAACTCCTCCTCTGACTACAGCAGCGATACGCCGAACCGGCCCGCCATATCCCGCAGGCCCTCCTCCAGCTCGTCCCGGCCGAAGCCCGCCGCCTCCAGTTGGGCGTCGGTCAGGTCGTTGAGCCGGGCATAGAAGTCCACCGCCAGCTCCAGATAACGCCGGTCGTCGGGATCGCTCTCCGCAAAGAGCAGATCCTCCGCCCCGCCGATGTCCCCGGCGTTGACCTTCTCCAGCAGGCGGCGGTGGAGCTCGTCCAGCGCGGCGTCCTCCGCCGCCCCGGCGGGCACATAGCCCGTGGACTCCTTCTGAAACACCAGATAGGCAATGGAGCGGGCCAGGGCGTCCACCTGGCGCATCATCCAATCCTCGGTCAGCATTCCGCATCTCTCCTTTTTATAGTTCCCGCACCAGGCGCACCGCCACGCCCACGATGCGGGCCGCGCCGGTCTCAAAATCCGACAGGGGGATCAGCTTGGGCTCGTAGGCGGGGTTCTCCGGCTGGAGGAGCACCATGTCCCGCTGGCGGCGGAAGCGCTTGAGGGTGGCGTCCTCCCCGTCCACCAGACAGGCCACAATCTGGCCGTTCTCCGCCGTATCCTGCCGCCGCAGCAGCACCAGATCCCCGTCCCGGATACCGGCGTTGATCATGCTGTCGCCGGTGACCCGCAGGAAGAAGTGCTCCTCCGGCTCCGCCACGTCGGCGGTGGCCCAGCCCTCCACCCGCTGCTCGGCCGCCATGGGCAGCCCCGCCCGGATAGTGCCCAGGATGGGGACGGACTGCCGCTGTCCGGTACGGCGGGGCACATCGTAGCCCAACAGCCACAGGGGGTCCACACCCAGGGCGGCGGCCATGGCGGAGGCCGTGCCGATTTTCGGCTCCCGCTGGCCCAGCACATAGCGGTTCAGCGTCTGTGGGTTCATCCCCAGGCGCTCCCCCAGCTGCTCATAGCTGAGTCCCTCTTCCTCCATCAGGCGGCGCAGGCGGCCGCCAAGGCTGCTCTCCCGCTCCATCTGTCCGTCCCTCCTGTCCCATTATTGGGGCTATCCTATCATATTTTATCACCATTTGCAACAGAAACCAGAAAAAAGCCCTTGACTGTTATCTCCATTTGGTGTTATTATAGCCTCGTAATCGAACATAAGTTCTATTTCATTCGTTCGGTATCACCATTTGGAGATCCCAGATGTGAAAAAATGCCCCGCCGACTGGCGAGACATTTTTTGGTGGAGGAGGGTGGATTCGAACCACCGAAGCGAATCGCAACAGATTTACAGTCTGCCCCCTTTGGCCACTCGGGAACTCCTCCGTATGAACTTGTTGGAGCTGGTGGACGGACTCGAACCCCCGACCGGTTGATTACAAATCAACTGCTCTACCAACTGAGCTACACCAGCATACCAGCTCGTCCACAGCGAAGGTTAGTTTAACAGACACGGAGGGATTTGTCAAGGGAAAGTGGTATATTTTTTTACAAATTTTTTTCGGGAGGAATGCGCCATCCAGCCAGAGGTATGGGCGGATCCGCTGCGGGATGTGCAGCGGGTTCCGCCGCGGGGCTGGTGCCCCCGGTGCCGCTCAGAGCTCTACAGCGGGGAGCGGGGACTCTGTCCCGCCTGCCTGGCCGAGCTGGAGCGCGGCTGCACACAACAAGAGGAGGAGAACAGACACACAAATGACCTTACTGGAATTATCGGGCGAATACCGCGCCAGTGCCGCCGCCCTGCGGGAGCGGGTGCTGCTCCTGGAGCACCGGCTGAGAGGGGCAGACGGGGACGGACGCCGTCTGCTGGAGGGGCGTATCCGGCTGCTGCGCGCCATGGGCCGGGAGGCCCGGGAGCTGGCCGTCCTGTGTGAGCGCTACTACGAGAGGGGGTACTGCCGCAATGGCAAATACACGCTATAGGCGGGGCGGGGCCTACGCCGCCGACATGGCGGTATACGCCCGCGCCATGGCCGCCGATAACTCCGCCCAGCTCAGCCGGGTGAAACGCAACCTGGTGCGGGCGCTGCGGGAGGACGTGACTCCCCGCCAGCGGGAGGTGCTGCTGCTCTACTACGCCGAGCAGCTCAACACCCGCCAGATCGGGGAAAAGCTGGGGGTGGACAAGTCCACCGTAGCCCGCACCATCAAGCGGGGGGAGGCCCGGCTGCGCCGCTGCCTGCGGTACGGCGCGGAGGCCTTTCTGAACGCGGCGGCGGAGGGACCGCCCTGATTTTTCTACACCCACGGAGTGGGTGAAAGGTTGAATGGCCGGCCGTTCCGTGGTATACTGTCTCCCGAATGAAAATCGCCGTTTTTCGCAAAGGGAGGCCGAGGCATTGGAACTTAATCTCACACAGAAGCAGGTGCAGACCCTGTCCCCCCAAATGATGCAGTCCATGGAGATTCTACAGATGGGCTCCCAGGAGCTTCTGGAATACATCGAGGAGGCGGTGCAGGAAAACCCGGTGCTGGAGCCGGAGGAGACCTATGACAAGCAGGACGAGTTCTCCGTCCTCCGCCGCAAGCTGGAGTGGCTGGAGTCCACCGACCCGCAGAACCGCTACTACCACCAGCAGGACACCGAGGAGGAGGACAGCCCCCTTAACAACTTCGGCACCGTACAGGACGACGACGAGAACCTCTACTATTATGTCCTCTCCCAGCTCCGGGTACTGGAGCTGGAGCCAGAGGTGATGGACGCCGGGGTATTCCTGGTGGAGAGTCTCAATCAGAACGGCTGGCTGGACGAGCCTCTGGAGGCCCTGGCTGCCGGCCACGGCTGCGGGCCGGAGGTGATGGCCCAGGCCCTGGAGGTGGTACAGTCCCTGGAGCCCGCCGGCGTGGGGGCCCGGGATCTGGCCGAGTGCCTCAAGCTCCAGCTCGTGCGCCGCACGCCGGTGAACGAGCTGGCGGTACGTATTGTGGAGCGCCACCTGGACGCCCTGTCCAAGAGCCGCTACGGCCTCATTGCCCGGGAACTGAAAGCCAGTCCTGAGGAGGTGCGTGCCGCCTGCGACGTGATCCGCTCCCTCAACCCCCGCCCCGGAACCGGCTTCGCCGCCCGGGAGAATCTAACCTACATCAACCCCGACATCATCGTGGTCAGCTTCCCCGACCACTTCGAGCTGCTGACCAATGACTATTACTTCCCCACCCTCAACATCAGCGGATACTACACCCGCCTAATGAAGGAGAGTGACGACAGCCAGGTGAAGGACTATCTGACCGGCAAGGTGCGCCAGGCCAAGTGGATGGTCAAGGCCATCGAGCAGCGCCGCTCCACCCTCATGGCGTGCGCCGAGTGTATTCTGGAATTCCAGGAGTCCTTTTTCCGCAAGGGGCCCGGCCACCTGGTTCCCCTGTCCCTGGCCGACGTGGCCGAGCGCATCGGCGTCCACGAGTCCACAGTGAGCCGGGCGGTAAAGGAGAAGTATATCCAGTGCTCCATGGGCGTGTATCCCCTGAGCTACTTTTTCTCCCGCAGCCTGGGCCCCGCCGCAGGCGACGAGGCCGCCTCCCCCGACGCGGCCAAGGCGCTGCTGAAGAAGCTTATCGCCGGGGAGGACAAGAAAAAGCCCCTGTCCGACCAAAAGCTCTGTGAGCTCATGTCCGCCCAGGGCTGCTCCCTCTCCCGCCGCACCGTGGCCAAGTACCGGGACGAGCTGCGCATCCCCAGCACCACCGGCCGCAAGCAATATGAAACGTCAGGAGCTTTCTGAGCGATGAACTTCAAAGCTGTCTTTTTTGATTTCGACTACACCCTGGCCGACGGCACCGAGGCCATTGTGGCCGGGTTCCGGTACGCCTTTGGGCGGATGGGCCTGCCCGAGCCCACGGAGGAAGCCATCCGCCCCACCATCGGCATGGTTTTGGAAGACGAGTTCACCTTTCTCTCCGGCGAGGCCGACCCCGCCCGCCGGGCAGAGTTCCGGCAGCTCTACACCGAGAAAGCCGGCCCCATGCATGTGTCCGTCACCCGGCTGTTTCCCGGTGCGCTGGAGCTGCTCACCGCCCTGAAGCGCCGTGGTATTCCCACCGGCATTGTCAGCACCAAGAAGACCGCCACCATCCGCGACGTAGCGGAGGCCAGGGGCATTACTCCCCTGCTGTCCTCCATTCTGGGCGGCGACCAGGTTTCCGCCCCCAAGCCAGACCCGGAGGGACTCCTGGCCTCCCTCACCGCCCTGGGGCTGGAACCCCACGAGGTTCTGTTCTGCGGCGACACCGTCATCGACGGGGAGGCCGCCCGGCGGGCTGGCACTCACTTCTGCGCGGTGCTCAACGGCACCACCACCTTTGAGGAATTCCAGACCAGACGCATCCCCTGCGACCACGTGGCCGGGGATCTCTGGGATCTCAAGCAGTGGCTGGGCCTCAACCGGCTCACCGCCGCCC
>NZ_JH417637.1 GCF_000239295.1 Flavonifractor plautii ATCC 29863 | reverse complement strand
CAGATGTCCAATATGTATTGTAGTCCTACACACCCGGCCGGGCGGAGGAAAAACTTTTTCTTGCCAAACGACCGGATTTCTGATATCATAGAGTGAAATTTGGCGGCGGCAGGAGGAATGGAACATGGAGTACC
This sequence comes from Flavonifractor plautii ATCC 29863, assembly GCF_000239295.1. GTDB lineage: Bacteria > Bacillota > Clostridia > Oscillospirales > Oscillospiraceae > Flavonifractor > Flavonifractor plautii. Next base: position 15,802 of record NZ_JH417637.1, on the reverse strand, counting down.
GGATGTTTCTTTGGCTTCACCTGGGTATCTCCATTCCATTTCTCTAAAGCAATTGCTTTTTCGTTGAAAAAGCAATTGCTTTTTTTCTGCCCAATGCCCAAACGAGAGAGGAGACACGTATGAGTCACAAATCCACCCCCGGAAGCGAGCCCATCTATGACGCCCGGACGCTTGGCCTGCCCAAGATGCTGGTGCTGGGCCTCCAGCACCTGTTCGCCATGTTCGGCGCCACCGTCCTGGTCCCCATTCTGGTCCAGGGCTACGGCCTGCCCCTGTCCATCCAGACCACTCTGTTTTTCGCCGGCATCGGCACCCTCTTCTTCCATATTTGCACCCGCCTGAAGGTACCCGCCTTTTTGGGCTCCTCTTTCGCCTATCTGGGCGGCTTCTCCGCCGTGGCCGCCCTGGATTCCGGCGCCTATGCCACAATGGAGCCCTCCGTCAAGCTCCAGTACGCCTGCGGCGGCATTGTAGTGGCCGGCCTGCTCTATGTGATTCTGGCCGCCGTCATCAAACTGGTCGGCGTAAAGAAGGTCATGCGCTTCCTGCCTCCTGTGGTCACCGGGCCCATCATCATCCTCATCGGCCTCAACCTGGCCCCTAACGCGGTAAGCAACGCCTCCTCCTGCTGGTGGCTGGCCCTCCTGTCCATCGCGGTCATCGTCGCAGCCAACATCTGGGGGAAGGGTATGGTTAAGATCATCCCCATCCTTCTGGGCGTGGTGATCCCCTATCTGGTGGCTGTGGCCGCCAATGCCCTGGGGGCCACAGCAGTGGACGCCTCCGGCTCGGTGATCCCCCTGATGGACTTTTCCGCCGTGGCGGCTGCCGCTCCTATCGGCCTGCAACCCTTCTTCACCGACTTCACCGGCTCGATCGCCAGGTTTGATGTGACCTCCATTCTGGTCATGGCCCCCATTGCCGTGGCTGCCATGATGGAGCACATCGGCGACATGTCCGCCATCTCCGCAACCGTGGGCGAGAACTTCCTGGAGCGCCCCGGTCTCCACCGCACCCTCATCGGGGACGGCATCGCCACCTCCCTGGCCGGCCTGTTCGGCGGCCCGGCCAACACCACTTACGGTGAGAACACCGGCGTGCTGGTGCTGTCCCGGGTATACGACCCCAAGGTGGTGCGCCTGGCAGCAGTGTACGCGGTGGTGCTCTCCTTCTCCCCTGCCTTCGCCGCCCTGGTCAACTCCATCCCCACCGCCATCATCGGCGGCGTGTCCTTCATCCTGTACGGCATGATCTCCGCCATCGGCGTGCGCAACGTGGTGGAAAATCGGGTGGACTTCACCAACTCCCGCAACCTGATCATCGCCGCTGTCATCCTGGTGTGCGGCCTGGGCTTCTCCGGCGGAATTACCTTTCCGGTGGGCGGCGCCCATGTGACCCTGACCAATCTGGCCATCGCCGCCATCGCGGGTATCGCCCTCAACGCTATCCTGCCTGGCAAGGACTACGAGTTCGGCTCCGATGTCACCGAGGGCCGTTCCGGCGACTTCGGCCGCTATTGATCACGAGGGCCGCCGCATCCGCGGCGGCCCTTTTTCGCCCCCTCTGGTCTTATTCTTTTTTTCAAATCTGATGTTTGAAACAATGTCAGTTTCCCGCTATAATGGGGACACACCAAGAGGATTGGAAGTGTTCGCCATGAAAAAGAACGCCATGAACCCCCACCGGCTGGCTGTGCTGGCCATGATGACCGCCGTGGTCTTTGCCGTCAATTTTCCCCGCATCATCATCCCCCTGCCCACCGGGGAGACCTCCTTCACCCTGGCCAACATTGCCTGCGTGCTGTCCGGTATGCTCCTGGGGCCCTTGGGCGGCCTGGCTTCCGGCCTGGGCTCCGCCCTCTACGACCTGACCAACCCTATCTTTGCCCCAGAGTGCTGGCTCACCTTTCTCACCAAGGGCGCGATGGGCTTGGCGGCTGGGCTGGTGTTCCGCACTCCGGAACAGCGAGAGACGGCCTCCTACCGCCGCTGTCTGGCCTCCTCACTGGTCGGCTGCCTGACCTATTACCTGCTCTACTTCTCCAAGTCCCTGTTCTATGACAACATGCTGGTGGGCGGCCTGCCCTTTGCCGCAGCGGCCCTGCTGCTCCCCCTGAAAATCCCCGCCTCCCTCTTCAACGCGGCGGCGGCCATCGCCGCCGCGCCGCCCCTGTGTCTGGCCATCCGGGCGGCCCTGCGGCGGGCCCATCTCCGCCTGGAGTGAGCCTCCATTCGGGAAACCCGCTGTTGACAAGCCCCTCGATCGGACGTACAATAGGTAGGGAATTCCGGTTCCATTTTTCGTCTTCTTTCACAAAATACGTTTAGGAGTGGAATTGACATGGAAGAGAAGAAGTATACTTCGCTGATCCGCCTGCGCATGTCCGCGAAGGACGCACACTATGGCGGCAACCTGGTGGACGGCGCGCATATGGTGCACCTGTTCGGCGATGTGGCCACCGAGCTGCTGATCCAGTGTGACGGCGACGAGGGCCTGTTCTGTGCCTACAACAACATTGAGTTTAAGGCCCCGGTCTACGCCGGCGACTTCATCGAGGCCTACGGTGAGATCACCCACATCGGTAACACCTCCCGCAAGATGAAGTTTGAGGCCCGCAAGGTGGCCGTGCCCCGCCCTGACATCAGCGACTCCGCCGCCGATTTCCTGGCTGAGCCCATCGTGGTGGCCGTGGCCGAGGGTACCTGCGTGACCCCCAAGAAGTGCCAGCGCATCCCTCACTAAGTCCTTCCATACATCCAAAAAGCAGCCCTGTCCGCCCTGCGGACGGGGTTGCTTTTTTGCGGCAGGGGGGCCGCACAAATTCCGCGTTGTCACCGCCCGGCCCTTGTGCTATAATACCACTATACTTTACCGCGTAAAATTGCGAAGGAGATTTTACTTATGCGCAGCGACAACGTGACGAAAGGCGTGGAGCGCGCCCCCAACCGCTCCCTGTTCTACGCCCTGGGCTACACCAAGGAGGAGCTGGAGCGCCCCCTCATCGGTGTGGTGTGCTCCTACAACGAGATCGTCCCCGGCCACATGAACCTGGACAAGATCGCCGAGGCCGTCAAGGCGGGCGTCCGCGCCGCCGGCGGCACGCCGGTGGAGTTCCCCGCCATCGCCGTGTGCGACGGCATCGCCATGGGCCACATCGGCATGAAGTACTCCCTGGTCACCCGGGATCTCATTGCCGACTCCACCGAGGCCATGGCCATCGCCCACCAGTTCGATGGGCTGGTGATGATCCCCAACTGCGACAAGAACGTGCCCGGCTTGCTCATGGCCGCCGCCCGGGTGAACGTCCCCACCATCTTCTGCTCCGGCGGCCCGATGCTGGCCGGGCGGCTGGAGGACGGACGCCGCTCCTGCCTGTCCCACATGTTTGAGGCGGTCGGGGCCTATAAGGCGGGCAAGCTGGACGAGGCGGGCGTGGAGGACTATGAAAACAACGCCTGCCCCACCTGCGGCTCTTGCTCCGGCATGTATACCGCCAACTCCATGAACTGTCTCACCGAGGCCATCGGTATGGGCCTGCGGGGCAACGGCACCATCCCTGCCGTGTGGTCGGCCCGGCTGCGCCTGGCCAAGCATGCCGGTATGCAGATCATGGAGCTGGTGGCGAAAAACATCCGCCCCCGGGACATCATGACCCCCGCCGCCTTCCACAACGCCGAGACAGTGGACATGGCCCTGGGCTGCTCCACCAACACCATGCTCCACCTGCCCGCCATCGCCCACGAGTGCGGCATCGAGCTGGATCTGGATCTGTCCAACGAGATCTCCTCCAAAACCCCCAACCTGTGCCATCTTGCCCCCGCCGGGGATACCTATATGGAGGATCTGGAGGGCGCGGGCGGCGTGTACGCCGTCATGAAGGAGCTGACGAAGAAGGGCCTGCTGGACACCAGCGTGCTCACCTGCACCGGAAAGACCCTGGCCGAGAACCTGGAGGGCGTGGTCAACCGCAACCCTGAGCTGATCCGCCCCATCGAGAACCCCTACTCCGCCGACGGCGGCATCGCCGTGCTCAAGGGCAACCTGGCCCCCGAGGGCTGCGTGGTGAAGCGCTCCGCCGTGGCCCCTGAGATGATGCTCCACACCGGCCCCGCCCGGGTCTTCAACTCCGAGGAGGAGGCCATCACCGCCATCTACGCCGGGAAGATCGTCCCCGGCGACGTGGTGGTGATCCGCTACGAGGGCCCCAAGGGCGGCCCGGGTATGCGGGAGATGCTCAACCCCACCTCCGCCATCTGCGGCATGGGGCTGGGCGAGTCGGTGGCCCTCATCACCGACGGCCGCTTCTCCGGCGCCACCCGCGGGGCCTCCATCGGCCACGTCTGCCCCGAGGCCGCCCAGGGCGGCCCCATCGGCCTGGTGGAGGAGGGGGACATCATTTCCATCGACATCCCCGCCTGCAAAATCGAGCTCCAGGTGGACGAGGCCACCCTGGCCGCCCGGCGTGCCAAGTGGATCTGTCCCGAACCCAAGATCAAGACCGGCTATCTGGCCCGGTATGCAAAACTGGTCACCTCCGCCGCCCGGGGCGCCGTTCTGGAATAACCAAAAGCTCCCTCGGGGTCAAACCCCGAGGGAGCTTTTGATTATAGTTCCGGAGTGTTGTTGCCGTAGGGGCTCTGGTAGCCGCCTGGGCCGTTGTTCTCCCGGTAGGAGAGGGAGCCATGGGTCACCCAGTCGTAGAAGTTGGCCTCCGTGCCGTTCATGTAGGGGTTGAGCCACAGGCTGAACGCCCCCGCAGCCACCGTACCCAGCAATGTGCCCAGAGCGGGGCTGAACAGCGTGCCCAGGCCGATCCCCACCAGCTCCACCAACGCCACCAGGAGGAGCCAGCCGAAAAAGGACCAGTCTAAAATGAACAGCTCCCCCTTCCACCCCTTCATCGCCTGCTTGCTCTGAGTGATGGATTCCAATGCGCCCATCTCGGGGTGATCCAGCAGAAAATAGGTGGCCAGGCGGTAGCGGTAACTGAAAATGACCATCATCACCATACCGCCGATGAGCAGAAGGATGGCCAGCATCATCAGCCCCATGCTCCCCAGCAGGGCGGCAAGGATCATCACCACCATATAGGGCACCATGAACAGCAGGCCCCACAGGCTGAGGAAAATGGAGGTCAGCAGACTGACCAGAATAGCCCGGCCCAGGGCTGCAAAGCCGTCAAACAGCCGCCGGTAGCCCGGCTGCTCCCCCCGCGCCATGCGCAGGGCGTAGGATGCATAGCCGAAGTTCATCACCCAGAAGTATACATTGAGCAGCAGCGAAACCAGCATATACACTGCCACCATACCGGGCGACAGCAGACTCTTGAAGATGAACATCGGGTCGTAGGCCCCGTCCAGCAGGTACAGATATGCCGTATAGAGCGCATCATAGATCGGGTTTGTCAGCACAAGTCCCACCAGATAGCTCACTCCAGTGGTCAACAGGACAAAGACCAGGGTCACCAGCATGGGGTTGGGGTTGGTATTCCGCATAGCTGCCTTGGCCAGCCGTTTCGCCTCGGGTCGGTTGAAGCCCATCGCGATCCCTCACATTCTCATTTTATTTGTGAAGATATCATATCATACCGCTAGACTGATTGCAAGGCCGGCAGCTCCATCCAGATCCGCACGCCTCCCGCCCGGTTCTCCGCCCAGCAGGTCCCCCCGTGGGCTGCCGCCGCCGTCCTGACAATGGCCAGCCCCAGCCCCGTACCCCCAGTAGCGCGGCTGCGGGCCGCATCCCCCCGGTAGAATGGCTCAAACAGGTGGGTCAGCTCCTGGGTGGTGAGACTGGGGCCGTCGTTGTCCACCGCCAAGCGGAGCCAGCCGCCTGCCCGTTCCAGCCGCACCGACACCGCGCCCCCCTCCGGCGTATACCGCAGGGCATTGGAGGCCAGGTTTTCCACCGCGCTCTCCAGCCGTGCCCGGTCGCCGAATACCTGTCCAGGCTCCAGATTCAGCTTCAGGTGGAGCCCCTTTCGCTCCAGTGGGAGGGCCAGCCGGTCAAAGACCGCCCGCACCAGGGCGTCCATCGCCAGCACCTCCCGGTGCAGCGCCCCGCCCTCCTCCATGCGGGAGAGCTCCAGCAAGCTGCCCACCAGAGCGGCCATGCGGTCGCTCTCGTCCAGCACCACATCCAGGTATTCCCCCCGCCGGGCCGGGGCAATGTCCTCCCTCAGCGCCTCCGCGTGGGTGCGGAGCACCGCAAGGGGGGTCTTCAGCTCATGGGCCGCCGCCCGGGTGAAGGCCCGTTCCCGCTCCAACGTTTCCCGCTGGCGGCGGTCCGTAAAGACGGCCATGCCCACCGCTGCCAGCAGCGTGAGTACTGCTGTGGGCCCCTGCCCCCTCAGGGCTACACGCAGAGGATTGCAGGTATATGCGGTGGCGACGATGATCTCCCCATCACTCATGGGGGCGCACTCACTGCCGTCAGACGATATGGAAACACGGCTCGTTGTGGGGGTGTCGCCGCCCAGCAGCGCATCCAGGTTTGTCTCTGCCGCCCGGAAGGTTTGTAACAGCTCCCGTGGGGAGGCCGACACGCCTACCAACGCAGAATTCAACTGAACCCCGTCGAACCGGAGCGTAACTAACTCCCTACCGTCGAGAAATCCGCTGTCAGTGTCCACCAGGGTGATCTCCCGGTCAGCATAGCAGTAGGTGAGCCTCTGAGGATAGATGACCTCCCGCTCCTCGTCCACCACCCCCACCACCTCGCAGTAGAGTCCCCCGGTCTCCAGCTCCTCATAGAATCCACCGGCTGTGCCGAAAAAATTTCCAAGGCCCGGTTCGGCCCGCAGCCGCTCAGCCAGGGAGAGCTGTTCTTCCTCGCTCAGCACCGGGTCCAACAGGAGGCTCCAGGTATAAACCCCCGTCCCAATGGGACTGGCTGTCCCCATAGCCATGGGCCGCCGGGCCAGCTCCCTGCCCGTACGATCATACACCCGTGTCTGCGTGATACCGCCGATGGAATACAGCGGCTCTTCCATCAGCCGCCAAGTCAAAATCACCGGCTTTTTTGTCTCCGCCGCAGATCCATTCCAGATCTCGGAATACTGGTACTCCACTGACCACCGGTACGACTGCATAGATGCCCCCATGTGTGCGCTCTGCCCCTCGGCATTGAGCCACAGCAGCACCAGCATCATCCCAAGCCAGAGGGCTGAAAACAGTGGAATCGTCCCTTTGAACAACCGTCTAATCCGCCCCATGCTGCTCCCCCTCCAGCTTGTAGCCTACCTTGAAGACCGTCCTGATCTGTTTTCCCGCCGGGCCGAGGGCGGCGCGGAGGACCTTGATCCGGCCGTCCACCGCCCGGTCTCCCCCCTCGAAGTCGATGCCCCACACCTTGTCCAGAAGCTGCTCCCGGCGGAGCACCTGGCCCTTGTTGCGCATCAGGCAGAGCAGCAGCTCGTACTCTCTGGGGGGGAGGGCCACCAGACGGCCGCCCACCGTGCAGGCCCGGCGGCCCGGCTCCAGGGTGATCGCCCCGCAGGCGAGTGTCTCCGCGCCCCCTCCCCGGCTGCGGCGGATAAGCGCCTCGGTTTTGGCCAGCAGCACCGCCAGGGAGAAGGGCTTGGTCACATAGTCGTCCGCCCCCAGGGCATACCCCCGGAGTACATCCTTCTCTCACCCCAGGGCAGTGAGAAACAGAATGGGCACGCCGCTGCCCTCCCGCACCGCCCGGCAAACTGCAAATCCGTCCAGGTTGGGCATGAGCACGTCCAGCAGCACCGCGTCATAGTCCCGCTCCCGCAGCCGCTCCAGGGCCTCCTCTCCGTCCTTTGCCAGCGCACAGGTCAGCCCATGGGCGGTAAAGTAGTCCCGGATGATGGTGCGCAGACGCGCCTCGTCCTCCGCCACCAGAATGTGCGCCTCCACGGCCGTCCCCCCCCCTTTCCATGACAGTATAGCACACAGATGTGCCGAACGGATGCCGAAGGCCCCGGAGCAAAGCTCCGGGGCCTTCGGTTGTGTGCTGCATCAGCGGCGTCCGGCTCCGCCGCCGCGGAACCCGCCGCCACGGAAGCTGCCGCCGCTGCGGAACCCGCCTCCGCGGGAGAAGCCGCCTCCGGAGCGGCCCGCCCCGCCGCCGCGAAAGCCCCCACCCGGGCGGAAGCCGCCGCCCATGGGCGGACGCGGCCCCCTGGGGGGCCGGGGCGGACGGGGCCGGTGGGGCCGGCCGAAGATAAAGGGCCGGTAGACATAGGGCGGGGGCGGCATGCCGGGCAGCAGGTAGCGCCGCCGGTAGCGGCGGTAGCGCCAGCCGTCGGCGGCGCACACCACGACCACCATCAGGAGGATCAGCAGAAACAGCCCCATCTGTCCGACCACAGCGAACACATAGTCATTCTCCGGCTCAGGGTAATAGACAAAGTCGCGCCCGGGCTCAGACGGGACCACACTCCCCGCAGATGTGCCATAATAGCTCTCATACCAGCCATACACGTCGTCGAAAAAGGCGCGGGTGGCGCTGTCGTATTCTCCGGCGTCGTAGCCGCCGTAGAAGTCCGCCTCCAGCCAGCCCTCGATTTTTGAGGCCGGGAGGGCGTCTTCGATTCCGGAGCCCGCCATGGCCCACACCTTGTTCTCTCCCACGGCGTACACCAGCAGAAAGCCGTTGTTCAGACTCTCGTCACCGATGCCGCCCCAGCTCTCCGCCACGGCCATGGCGTAGTCGGCGGCATCCATGCCGTCCATAAAATCCACCGACACCACCACGATCTCGCCGCCGGTGTCCTCAAAGAGAGACTGGTTTTTGTCGATGATGTACTGCTCGGTCTCGCTGCTGAGCACGTCCGCCTCGTCCGCCACATAGCGGGCGGCGGTGGGCTCCGCCACGGCCTGGGCTCCCCCCGTCAGGAGAGCCGCGCCCAGCAGGGCCGCCGCAAGCTGTCGTCTCATGCCTCTCGCTCCTCTCATCGGAAGGTCTCCGCCGGGCGCACAAAGGTGAGCGTCCCCAGCACTCTGGCGGGGAAGCCCCCCAGCACCCGCTCGTTGTAGCGGTCGGCGGCGGCGTTGTAGCCGTCCCGGGCGATGGTGTCCTGCTCGGCAGCCAGGTCGGTGCGGAACCCCTTGACATAGTCCGCGTCCCGTCCGCTCAGGGCGCAGTCCTCCAGCTTGAGAAAGACGGTCTCCGCGTCCCCTAGCAGGCGCTCATACGCCGCGCGGGCCTCAGTGATGCCGCCGCTCTCCGCCAAGGCCGCCCGGCTGTCCGTCAGCTCGCCCAGCTCACCCTCGTCCAAGTACCGCCCCGCCACGGTGAGCAGGTTGGCGGTGATGTCCAGGCAGTCCTGGAGATCACCGGCGATGGGCGCAAACTGCGCCTCCACCTTCTCCCTGGCCTGAACCAGGGAGCGGTGGGAGCCCAGCAGGACGGACAGGACAATGACCACCGCCAGCACCACCATAGCGCCGGTGTGGGTTTTCAGAAATTTCATGGGATTTCCTCACTCAAATGTGTCGGGCGGAGCTCAGCCCCGCAGCTCCAGGAGCTTCTGCTTGAGCTGGCCCTCGATTCTCCCCAGCTCGGCCTCGGCCTCCCGGCGCTTCTGGGCCCCCTCCCGCTGGATGTTCATGACCTCATCCAGGGTGGAGATGAGCTGCTCATTGGTGTGCTGGAGGGTCTGGATGTCCACCACGCTCCGCTCGGCCTCCCGGGCGGTCTCGATGGTGCCCATCTTGAGCATGTCGGCGTTCTTCTTCAGCAGCTCGTTGGTCATGTTGGTCACCGCGCTCTGGGCCGCGGTGGCCTGGCGGGAGTGCTCCAGGCCCAGGGAGAGCACCATCTGGCTCTTCCACAGGGGGATGGTGTTCACCAGGGAGGACTGGATCTTCTCCAGCATCAGGGTGTCGTTGTTCTGGATCAGCCGGGTCTGGGGGCCCATCTGGATGGAGATCATGCGGGTGAGCTCCAGATCGTGGAGCTTCTTCTCAAAGCGGCTGCACATGTTGGTCAGGTCGTTGTAGGCCTGGGCGTCCTCCTGGGTGCCGGACTGGGCCGCCTTCTGGCGGAGCTGCTCCAGCTCGTTGGCGCGGACCTGGTTCAGACGCTTCTTGCCCGCCAGAATATACATGGTCAGCTCCTTGTAATACTTGGTGTTGAGCTCGTACATCTGGTCCAGCATGGCGATGTCCTTCATCAGGGTCACCTGATGGCCCTCCAGCACCTCGGCGATCTTGTCCACGTTGGCCTCCGCCTTGGTGTAGGCCACCTTCATGGCCTCCAGCTCGTTTTTCTTCTTTTTGAAAAAGCCGAAGATGCCCTTCTCGTCCTCCTCCTTGCCGAAGCCCTTCAGCTCCACCACCAGGGAGGACAGGGCCTGGCCGATCTCCCCCAGATCCTTGGTGCGCACGGAGTTGAGGGTGCTCTCGGAAAAGCCGGCGATGTTCTTCTGGGCCGCCGCGCCGTACTGAAGCACCACGTTGGAGTCGGTCAGGTCGATCTGCTTGGCAAAGTCGTCCACCATCTTCCGCTCCGCCTCGGTGAGCTTGCTCTCGTCGAGCTGGATGGCCTGCTCGTCCTTGGCCTTCTGGGCCGCGGCCGCATCCACCGCCCCGGTGGGGTCCAGGGTGAGGGCGGGCGCCTCGGGAGCCTGGGGCGCCTCCGCCGCCGCTGCGGCGTCCAGGTTGGGAGTGAGGGTCAGTTCCGGGGTAAAATCCGTCTTGTCAGCCATATCGCAGTTCCTCCATTGTTATGATTGTCCCATCTGCATTCCGCCGAGCCCCTCTTGGGCCAGCATCTGCTCCAGAACGGTGATGTCTGTGGATATATCCAGCGCCTCGTCGGCGAACAGGGCGTCGAGCTGCTTGTCAAAGGCCTCCACCACTTTGTCCATCATGGCGTCGATGCGGCCCATGGTGCCGTCGATGTTGGCCCCCTCCACCCCGGCGGCCCCCATGCGGTCATAGGCGTTGAGCAGCTTGAGGGTGGTGGGCAGATAGTAGTTCAGAAACCGGCGAAGCTGGGGCAGCTTGGCCGGCTGCCCGGCCACGATGTCGAAGATCTTGCCGGTGACCTCCTCCATGTGGACAATCTGGGCGGAGAGCTTGGCGTCCTCGATGTTCTCGTCCAGCCGCCGCAGCTCGGCCAGCGCCCGCGCCCGCTCGGCGGCCAGTGGGTCCTCCGGCGCGGCATGCTCCGGTTCCAGTTCCGGCGCGGGCTCCGGGTCGGGCAGGATCAGCACCTTGTCGGGAAAGAGCTTCCGCCCCCCCAGCCAGGCGGCCGCCGAGACCGCCGCCGCCAGCGCAAAATGCCACCAGGCATACAGGGGGGCCAGCACGGCCCACGCCGCCCACACCGCCGCCGCCAGATAGAGGGGGGCCGGAGATTTTTTCACAATTTTCGCCATTGACATTTCCTCCAAAAACGAGGTTAGCTTCATTGTACCTTTCCCCGCCCCAGGTGTCAATAACACGTTGACTTTGGGCGGAAAAGTCATTATGATAGAAGGAAATATGGTATGATACGGAGAGGAAGTCTGCCCCATGCTGACATTAAAGGAATTCAAGGAGGCCCGCGGCGTGCTGTCCGGGGTGATCCGCAACACCAGTCTAGTCTACAGTCCCGCCTTTTCCAAGGCCACCGGCAACCAGATCTATATCAAGCCGGAGAATATGCAGGTCACCGGGGCCTACAAGATCCGGGGCGCCTACTATAAGATCAGCACCCTCAGCGACGAGGAGAAGGCCCGGGGGCTGGTCACCGCCTCTGCGGGCAACCACGCCCAGGGCGTGGCCTACGCCGCCCAGGCCGCCGGGGTGTCTGCCACCATCGTCATGCCCACTACAACCCCGCTGGTGAAGGTCAACAACACGAAGGACTACGGGGCCAAGGTGGTGCTCCACGGGGAGACCTTCGACGACGCGGCGGAGCTGGCCGCCAAGCTGTCGGAGGAGGAGGGGCTCACCTACGTCCACCCCTTCAACGACCCGGCCATCGCCACCGGGCAGGGCACCATTTCCTATGAGATCTTTCAGGATCTGCCCGACGTGGATGTGATTCTGGTGCCCATCGGCGGCGGCGGACTGGCCACCGGCGTGTCCACCCTGGCCAAGCTCCTCAACCCCAACGTGACGGTCATCGGCGTGGAGCCCTCCGGCGCGGCCTCCATGAAGGCCAGCCTGGACGCCGGCCATGTGGTCACCCTGGACCGGGTGGAGACCATCGCCGACGGCGTGGCCGTCAAAACCCCCGGCGACCAAATTTTCCCCTATATTCAGAAAAATATCGACGACATCATTACCATCCCTGACGACGAGCTGGTGGACGCCTTCCTGGATATGATGGAAAAGCAGAAGATGATCGTGGAGAACGCGGGCCTGCTGCCCATCGCCGCCCTCTCCCATCTCAAGTGCCGCGGAAAGAACGTGGTGCCTGTCCTCTCCGGCGGCAACATGGATGTCATCACCGTGGCCTCCCTGGTGCAGCACGGCCTCATCAACCGGGGGCGGGTGTTCACCTTCTCCGTCCAGCTCCCCGACCGCCCCGGCGAGCTGCTGCGGGTGGCCCAGCTCGTGGCGGAGGCCAACGGCAACATTATCAAGCTGGAGCACAACCAGTTCGTCAACATCAACCGCCAGTCCGGCGTGGAGCTCCGCGTCACCCTGGAGGCCTTCGGCCACACCCACAAGCGGGCCATTCTGGACGCCCTGTGCGGCGCGGGCTATGCGGCCCGGGAGTGCCACACCAACGACTTCTACCACTGAGCCCCGCAGGCGCGGCCTGTGCTGGAACCACCGGCGTATCCGGGGGAACCCTTCCCCCGGATACGCCTATATGATGCGGCGCGCTTCCTCCGGGGCATGGGCCGCCGGGCCGGCGCCGCGTGGGCGCGGGGGAGAGCCGGCGGGGCCCCGGGCGTCATCCGCTTGGTGTATCTTATGTGCCCGCTCCTCCGTTTGCCCCGCCCCCGGTTGAGCCCTGGGGCCTATCCTACCACGGAATTCTGAACTTCCCTTCAAGGAGTGGTAAAAAAATGATTAAAATTGCCCCCTCCATCCTCTCCGCGGATTTTGCCAACCTGGAGCGGGACATCCGCCGGGTGTCCTCCGCCGACTGGCTGCATGTGGATGTGATGGACGGCTGCTTCGTCCCCAATCTCACCATTGGCGTGCCGGTGGTGCAGTCCATCCGCAAATGCACCGGCATGTTTCTGGACGTGCACCTGATGATCGACAAGCCGGTGCGCTATGTGGAGGCCTTTGCCCAGGCGGGGGCGGATCTCCTCTCCGTCCACCTGGAGGCCGACCACCCCACCGGCATCGCCGAGGCCCTGCGGCGGATGGAGGCCTGCAAGGTGAAAAGGGCGGTGGCCCTGCGGCCCATCACCGCCCCCTCCGCCGTGCTCCCCTACCTGGAGGGGCTGGACATGGTGCTGGTGATGACGGTGGAGCCCGGCTTCGGCGGCCAGGCCTTTCTGGAGCACCAACTGGACACCATCCGCCAGGTGCGCGCCCTCATTGAGCGGTATAACCCCTCCTGCCGCCTGGAGGTGGACGGCGGGATCAACGCCAAGACGGCCGCGGCGGTCGTGGCCGCCGGTGCGGACACCCTGGTGGCCGGCTCGGCGGTGTACGGCGCGGCCGAGCCGGCGGCGGCCATCGCCGCCCTGAGGGGGGACTGACCCATGCAGTACTTCCCTCCCGCCCTGGAAAAGCTGGTGGAGCAGTTCGCCCGGCTCCCCGGCATCGGCCGCAAGACCGCCCAGCGGCTGGCCTTCTTCGTCCTCTCCCTGCCGGAGGAGGACGCCGCCGCCTTCGCCGACGCCATCGTGGGGGCAAAGGCGGCCATCCACTGCTGCCCCGTGTGCCAGAACTTCTCCGAGGGGGACGGCCTGTGCCCCGTCTGCCAGGATCCCAAGCGGGACACGTCGGTCATCTGCGTGGTGGCCGATCCCAAGGACGTGGTGGCCATGGAGCGCTCCCGGGAGTACCCCGGCCTCTATCACGTGCTCCACGGGGTGATCTCCCCCATGAACCACGTGGGCCCCGACGACATCCGGGTGAAGGAGCTGGTGGACCGGGTGGCCAAGGGGGATGTCCGGGAGGTCATCATGGCCACCAACCCGGACACCGAGGGGGAGGCCACCGCCATGTACCTCTCCCGCCTGCTCAAGCCCTTCCAGGTGCGGGTCACCCGCCTGGCCTACGGCATCCCGGTGGGCAGCCATCTGGAGTACGCCGACGACGCCACCCTCATGCGCGCCCTGGAGGGCCGGAGGGAGATGTAGGATGCGCCGGGTGCTGGTCATCGGCTGCCCCGGCGCGGGCAAGTCCACCCTCACCCGCGCCCTGGCGGAAACGCTGGGCCTGCCGGCCGTCTATCTGGACCGGCTGTGGTGGAAGTCCGGGTGGATCAACCGCACCCGCGCGGAGTTCGACGCCCGGCTGGACGCGGCCCTGGCGGGGGACGCCTGGGTGATGGACGGCAACTACCTGCGCACCCTGCCCCGGCGGCTGGAGCGGTGCGACGCGGTGCTCTTTCTGGACTACCCCAGGCGGCTCTGCCTGTTCCGGGCCCTCCGGCGGATCCTGCGCTGGCGCGGGCGCACCCGCCCCGACATGGCCGAGGGCTGCCCGGAGCGGCTGGCCCCGGCGTTCATCCGCTGGATCTGGGATTTCCACCGCACCCAGCGGCCCCGGGTGCTGGAGCTTCTGTCCGCCTGGAAGGGCGAGGCGCATATCTTCCGCAGCCCCGCCCAGTGCGCCGCTTTTCTTGCACAGCAGAAAAACCAAAACACCCCTGGGACGGAATGACCGTCCCAGGGGTGTCCGCCTATGCTCGCGCCAGCACCAATTCGTCCAGCGGAATGCGCTCCGTCCGCCACCGCTCCGGGCTGGCAGGCGCGCCGTCCGCGTATCCGACGGCCAGAATGTTCACCGGCTCCAGGTGCTCCGGCAGGCCGAGGGCCGCCTTCACCGCCTCCGGCTGGAAGTAACAGATCCACACCGAGCCCAGCCCCAGGGCCGACGCCGCCAGCATCATGTGGTCGGTGAGGATGGACGCGTCGATGTCTGTGGTCTGCTTGCCGTCAAAGGGCCGCTTCCACGCCCGGCTCCGGTCGGCGCACACCACCACCGCCAGGGGCGCGCCGTAGAGCTCCGCCGCTCCGGCCAGCCGTCTGCGCCCGTCCGGCGTCTCCGCCACCAGCAGGCGCACCGGCTGGCAATTGGCGGCGGTGGGGGCCGCCTGGGCCGCCTCCAGAAGCTGCTCCACCTTTTCCGGCTCTACCGGCCGGTTCTGATATTGGCGCACCGAATAGCGCGCCCGAACCAATTTCAAAAAGTCCATCTCGGATGCTCCTTTACGAGGTTGTATTTCAGGCCGGCCTGTACTATCATTATATCCGAATCCATCTTCCGCGCAAGAATGCACTTTTCGGGTAGATACTACCCAAACGGAAAGGAGCTCCCCTATGGAAATCCCCTGCTGCGGCTTTACCTGCCCCGTTGAGGCCACCCTGCGCCTTGTGGGCGGGAAATATAAAGCGGTGATCCTCTGGCACCTGATGGACGCGGGCACCCTCCGCTACCACGAGCTGCACCGGCGCATCCCGCGGGCCACCGACAAGATGCTGGCCCAGCAGCTCCGTGAGCTGGAGCGGGACGGCCTGCTCCGGCGCGCCGTCTATCCGGTGGTGCCGCCCAAGACGGAGTACAGCCTCACCGACTTCGGCCGGAGCCTCGCCCCCATTCTGGACGAGATGTGCCGCTGGGGGGAGTGGTATCTGGCCCAGAGCAGCTCCGCTTCCTCCTCACAATCTTGAAAAAGGGCCCTCCGCCGCCGGAAGTTCCGGCGG
>NZ_JH417636.1 GCF_000239295.1 Flavonifractor plautii ATCC 29863 | reverse complement strand
CTATTGAATTTGATCAAGAAATCTGGCGCTGGAGTGGGGGCGGGCTCTTTTTTTTCACCAGTCAGTAAATACTCCACCGAGGTGCCCAGAACTTCCGAGATCTTGGCAAGCCGCTTTGTATAGGAGGCAGAGCGTCTCCGACGCCAATCGCTTGCGGTGTCATCGGAAACCCCTACTAGCTTAGCAAACTCCTGTTGTTCAATAGGCATTTTGTCAAGCAAATCGAAGATGCGGTCTACAGTATCTGAAGCGTGGACAGGCATTGCTTCCCCTAAAAGTTCGCTGGTAGTAACACCAAGGTAATCCGCCAACTGTTGAACTTTTGCGACAGAAGGGATACTTCCTTTTTTGATGTTATCCATAAAATTACGGCCCGCACCACTTGCTTCACAGGCGGCGGACGGAGTTGTCCCCTTTAATTTGCAAATGTCTTTAACATTTTGCACAAAAAACTCAACATCCACAGGGCAACTCACCTCTAATAAGAGAAATTAGTGAAACAGACAAATATTCATAAATTTACGGAACTAAGTTGACATACGTAAATTTACGGATTATGATTTAACCACAGGTAAACAAGAGGGCGCGGCAACGCCCCAGCAGACTGGGAAGGGGGTGCTCATATGCTCACAGAGGAAGCGAATATAGGAATTACACAGGAGGCTGTCACCTGTGCAGCCAGACATTTCGTTGCCGCTCATGAAAGTGCCGCAACTGAGATACCTGTCAAATTTGGTGATATCTGTGTGGGTTGTAGGTATGCGAAAACCTGCCTAGGCGACTGGTTAAGGGCGGCGGCCCCAATTTTTGAGGCCGCCCAAGTGTTTCCAACTTTGCTCCGAAATGATCAGTGACCAGCACCATGGAGCAGCGGGCATGCCCGGCCATCTGCGCCATTTCTACTACACCCATATTCCTGTGCATGGGAACAGGCATAGGCGATTACCTTGTCGCTGGGCGGCAGTCCGCCGCCGAGCTGGATACGCTCTACGGTCACGGTAATCATTTGCTGGCTGTTTGTTTCCGGACAAAGTCCAGACACTGTCTTTCGCATGTGAAACACCTCCTTTCTCCGCCCCAATATTACCATAGGGGTGGAGAGAGGACAAGGGCGCGGCAACGCCCGGGGCAATTCGGAAAGGGGGGATAGCATGCTGACGACCCTGCTAGGAGTAGCCGCAGTTGTATGCGCGATCGGCTGGCTGAAAAATCGGCTGGCTCTGTTGAGCATCCTGTACTACATCATGTGGGCGGAACTTCCAGAGCCTAGCGACGAGGAGATCAAATACTGCGCGAAAAAAGTAGCTCAAAGGGTTCTGCACATTAAAGACCGAAGTGAGCTTTAATCGGCGTTGTGCATTACACCAGAGGTTAAACCTATCATACCACATCAAACAGTCTCGAACAACACCAAATTTAGAGGGGGTGAAGTGGTGAGAATCTGCGAGCTGATGGAGCAGAGGGGCATCCAGCGCATCCAGTTGGCCGACGCCATGGGAGTGTCGCCTTCTTGCATTACCAAATGGGTGAAGGGGACGGCGCTGCCGAGTGCCGACAAGCTGCCTCGGCTGGCCGCCATCCTGGAATGCAGCATTGACGCCCTCTACGGCCGTGAGCCGCCTTGGGACGGAACCGGGGCCGCAAGCTGAGAAAGGAGTTACTTATGTTTTGCACACCGGAGCAGCGGCAGATTGGCCGCTGGATTGAGAACCATTATGACATTGACAAGGTGCAGTGCGCCGAGATAGTCACCAAGAACGCGGTGCGCCTGACCCTCCGGGGCCACGAGCCCACCATCCTGATCCTCCGCCAGAATGGGCGGATGGACCAGATTCCCGAGGCGGCGCTTTTCGAGGCGGCCGTCTGACCTCATGCCAATATTGTACCCCCAGGGAGGAGTGATTACCATGCCGCAAGACAGGCGGAATATCTACAAAATCGCCCGCGAGGCGAAGGGGTTGACCCAGGAAGCAGCCGCGGAAAAGCTGGGGATCTCGGACAGCTCCATCCGGGCCTATGAGACCGGCCAGCGCATCCCGCCCCCGGAGGTGGTGGACCTGATGGTCATTGCCTACGACAGCCAGCTCCTGGGCATCCAGCACCTGCGGGCCAGCGCCGACATGGCGCGGAGCATCGTGCCGGATATCCGAGAGGTGCGGCTCCCGGAGGCCATCATGGAGCTGCTGGACCGGGTATATGGCTTTGTGGACGCCCACCGGGATCGGGAGCTACTGCGCATCGGCAAGGACGGCATTATCGACGACCAGGAGCGCCCCATCTTCGACGCCATCGTGGCGGAGCTGGGCGACTTGGTGGAGGCCGCCATGGCCGTGCGCTACGCCAAGCAGGGACATCTTGAGGAGGGTGTAAAGTGAAAAAGACAACCAAACGGCCGCTCACGGACGAGGAGATCATGGCGTATGACAACGTGCCGATTGATGTGGCGGCCCGATACATAGGCTGGTCGTCCCCCACCATCTACCGCGCCCTGCGGGAAGAGCGGGCACCCTTCGGTTTTGCCGTTTGCAGCGGGGAGGCAGGGACGTGGACATACAACATCAGCCCCGGCCTCCTGGTGAAGTACAAGAGGGGAGACCTGCCTACCTACCGCCTCCGGGAGCTGGAGGAGGTCATGGTGCGCCACGTCCAGGAGGCGCTGGATCTGCGGCTGGCCGGAGTGTCGGCGCTCATGGGAAAGGTGCTGAGCGCATGAGCATGATACGGCTGGAGCTCAGCAATCGGGACTATAACACCATCGCGGAGGCCCTGCTGGAAAGCGCCCTGGACTGGGAGCATGCCGCGGACGAGATGGGGTGTCTGCACCAGTTTTGCGCCCGGACAGGGGACCCGGCCTACGGGGCCAAGCTGGACCGGCTGGACCGGGAGCAGTGCCGCCATAGGCGCCTCGCCCGGCGCAGGCGGGCCGTGCTGGAGCGCCTGAAAAAACAGAAGGAGGCAGAATTATGCTGATGGATCTGGATCATGAGACCGTGTCGGCGCTGGAGTCGGCGCTGATCGTGGCAGAGGACAGTAAGATGCGAGATGCCAAGGACTGGGCCAATATCGCCGAGTCCTTGGGAGCATCGGAACAGCGCCGGGCGGCGGATAATCTGGCGGAGTTTTGCCGGGGACAGGCTGACAGCTACCACAAGGCCCTGGATGCTTTGCAGCAGGCAAAAAAGAAAGGCCCCAGCCACTCGGACACAGTGACTAGAGCCTAACGTGAAGACACTCGTATTATAGCACACAATTTTGATTTGCACAAGGAAATCATCATGCGGGAGAATTTAAAATCCGCCCGGAAAGCCAAAGGCCTGACCCAGCAGGCCATGGCGGACAAACTGGGGATCAGTCTGCGCTATTACCAGCGGATTGAGTGCGGAGGGAGTGGCGGCTCTTTTGAGATTTGGGACGCCTTGGAGGACATTTTAGGGATACATCAACGGATACTCCGAGAGATTGCAAATAATCGTCCCGTTCCAAAAGGAAGTCCGTAGAGATATCAAGAAAATCTGCCAATTTAACCAGATGTGAGAAGTCAGGGAAAGTGCTTCCGCCCTCATATTTTTGGTAAGTGCGCAGAGAAATATCTACGGCATCAGCCATTTCTTGCAGGGTATAGTTTCGCGCGATCCTGCAAGCTCTTAGACGATCACAAAACATAAGATTCCCTCCTCTAAAGTCTCACTTGACATATGGCACATTATGCCGTATTATGTGGAATAAATATACGGCATAATGTGCCGTAATTTGGAGGAGAGTTTATGAACTATGAGCTTGCATCTGCAATGGAAGATGTTTCTGCGTACCTGGATGGCGCGGCAAAGACCTTGCGGATTATGACGGAGGAGCTGGAATGCGAAATGCTGGCAATTGAGAAGTATGATGCTGGCCCAGTACCAAAATGGATTTTGGAACGGTGCTGTGGATTTTCGGTAATTGTCCGAGAGCTAGACCGTATCACAGACGATCTAAATGCTGCGATTACAAAAGAATATCAAAAAAAGACAGGAGCGGAGGACAGTGACAAGGGATGAAATATCCATGCGCTCAAAGGCCGAGGGAGGAATGTTTGCCGTTATCCCTGCGGTTGTCTTAAAAGATGAAGCGCTTTCTTGGTCGGCCAGGATGCTGTATGGCATTATTACTTGGAAGTGCAACGAATATGCATTTTGTTGGTCAACTAACCGAACACTGGCAAGTGAAATGGGGCTTTCTCCTAAGAGAATTTCGGCACTGCTTGCCACTTTGGAAGAACGGGGCCATATAGAGACAGAGATTTTCCGGGACGAGAAAACCGGGCAGATTTTGCGCCGGAACATCTACCCAATTATGAAAAGCAGCAGGGGATGCCTTGCGTCTAGTGCAGGGGGATACCCTATCCCTAAAAATGGGGATACCCCTATCCCCGAAAATGAGGA
>NZ_JH417635.1 GCF_000239295.1 Flavonifractor plautii ATCC 29863 | reverse complement strand
TTTCAATTTGCGAAAATTATTGTACCTTATCCAGGAAAATACCCCCCCGGATGTTGCCGCTCTCCTGGGGTCGGACGCTCCGCCGGAGCATGAACAGGCGGTGATTTCCGGCATGGGCGAAGATACACCGGCTCCGGCTGGAAAGGTGATCAATCTGTCAGAGCTCCAGTTTGCCGACAATGGCAAAAAGGACGTACCTGCCCATGCTGCGGAGGGAAAAGCGCCGGAGGCGGATAAGCCGAAAAAGCGCCGGGGCCGTCCCCCGAAAGAGCAGGCTGCGGTGTCTGCGGGGAAAAAGGAGAAAGCGGCGGAGCCCCGCACAGGCCGCCCGTCTAAGGTTGACAAGGCGGCCCGTGAGGAGGCTCCGCCCTCTGTTCGGGACAAAGTGTCCAGAGGTAAGAAAGCCGACAAGGGCAAGGAAACGGGCTCCGGCAGTGCGCCTGCGTCTAAATCCGCTAAGACGGTAAAGCCGGGCAAGGCCGCTCCCGTCAAGGAGGCGGCAGTCCCGCCGCCGGAAATCAAGCTGCCGCCCACGCCAGAAGTCCCGCCCCGCCCGGTGGAAGAGGGAAAAATCGTCTATTTGAAGATGTCGGAGCTCCACCCGTTCCACACGTTCCGGGAACACCCCTACAAGGTGCAGGACGATAAGGCGATGGACGATTTGGTGGGGACGATCAAGGAACACGGCATTATGACCCCCGCCACCGTCCGCCCGGAAAAGGACGGCAAGGGCTATGAGATTATCGCGGGCCACCGCCGCCATCATGGTGGTGCGCGGGCCGGGCTGGAGGAAATGCCCTGTATTGTCCGGGAGATGACTGATCTTGAAGCCGTCCGGGAAATGCGGAACAGCAACAAACAGCGCGGTGATCCCCTCCCCAGCGAGCTGGCAAAGCTCCTGGATTTGGAGGTGGAGGCCATCAAACGCCAGGGGGCCCGCCCGAAAACGGAGAAAGAGGCCGAGGCCCTGGGTAAGCTCTCGGTGGAGATTGTGGGTAAGGAGCACGACATGAACTATAAAAAGGTCATGCGGTATATCCGGCTCAATTCCCTGGTGCCGGAGCTTCTGGACAAGGTGGACACAAAGCAGATGGGCTTTATGCCTGCGGTGGAGATCTCGTATATCAGGCCGGAAAACCAGCGGCTGATTGCCGTTTCCATTGATGGTGAGGTTTCCTCCCCCTCGGTGGCCCAGGCAAAGCGGCTCCACGAGCTGGACAAGGAGGGCAAGCTCAACGGCGATGTGATCGACGGTATTTTGAGTGAAGAAAAAAAGGAGGATCGCGGTGTGATTATTTCGACTGCTGAACTGTCTAAGTATTTCGGCAAGGAGGTCACTCCTGCCAAAATGAAAGAACAGATTATGACTTTGCTGGACGAGTGGAAAGAGAAACAGCCGCCCGAACTGGCGAAGCCGGACAAAAAAAGGATTTGGAGAAGTAACCCGGCCCCGCTTCTGGACACTTTGTCCAGAGGTAAGCGCCCCGCGCCTGGGATGGGCTCTGTGGTGATATATCCCCCGTCGCCGTCTGTTTTCCTGCACAGCCGGGAGTGAGCCGTCAAGGGTGCAGCGCACCGCCGCTTTGCGGCGGCCTGCCCTTGACGGTCTGCCCCGGCCGTGCTATTTCCAGCGGCGCGGCGGGGGTATATCCTCCAGAGCCGCCCCCTTTCCCTGGATAGGGAAAGGGCGGGGGGATAGGGTCGAACTACCTATTATAAATATCGGGGGTGTTGAAGATGAAACGATCCCTTGCTTATATTACCGCCGCATGGCGCGGCGATCCTGCGGTGGACATGGAGCAGGCGGCGCATTACTGCCGCGTGGTCTATGATGCGGGCTATTCCCCCATCTGCCCCATGCTCTATCTGCCGCTGTTCCTCAATGATGCGGTGCCGGAGGAGCACAAGAACGGCATTGACATGGGCCGTGACCTGCTCCGGCGTTCCCGTGTGCTGGTGGTGTGCGGCCATACGATCACCGAGTCCATGAAAAATGATATTGCCGTGGCCCAGCGGCTGGGGATCACCGCCACCACCCTTGAGGGCATCCTGACCGTCAAGGGCCAGGGCCGCCGCTGATATGGCGTCCCTGTTTGAAGCCTACATCACGAACCTGGGAAAATACAACGAGGGCGAGCTGGTTGGAGAAGCGCTGAAATTCCCCACCACCACGGAGGAGGTGCAAGGGCTGCTGAAACGCATCGGCGTGGATGGGGTGCGCTATGAGGAGTTTTTTATAACCAGTTTTGACGGTGATGTGCTGGGGCTTTATGACTACCTGACGGAATATGAAAATCTGGACGAGCTCAACCACCTGGCCTGTCTACTCTCCGAGCTGGATCAGGGCGATCTGGAGAAATTTGAGGCCGTCATTGACAGCGGTGAATATACGTCCAGCGTGGCCGATCTCATCAATCTGGCGCAAAACCTGGATTGCTACGAGTTTTATCCTGGTGTCGAGGACGATGAAACCCTGGGCCGCATCTATGTGGAGGACATGGAGGCCATTGACGTGCCGGAGCACCTGCTGAATTATTTTGACTATGAGGCATACGGGCGGGATATTCGGCTTGAAGAGGATGGCCACTTTGCCCCTGGAGGCTATGTGCTGAACAACGGTGGTCAATTCATCGAGCACTATCACGGGATCGAGGATATTCCCGCCGAGCACAAAGTCTTTGCCTTTCCGCAGCTCACGGTGCGGGAGCAGATGGCGGCCTACAAAGAAATTATTGACGGTTCCTCCCTGGAGGGCTATCGGAAGATTGCCGCAAAGGAACACGAGGAACGATAACGGCACTTCTGGACGTTTTGTCCAGAGGTGCTTTTTTCATGGAAAGGAGGGATACGGCTGATTGACGAGGACGTTTCCAGACGTACCATAGCAGTTTCGATCAAGGCGACAAAGCTCACAGGTCGGGTGCTGGCCCAGGCGTGTCTGGCGGTGGGCCGGAAAATCAAGAAAGCGCACCGGGCCCGCCAGACACCCCACGGCAAACAGACGGTGCGCCAGCTCATGGGCCACGGGGCCGCCACGAACAGCATCGAGGTGGAGTCCCCAAAGGACTTTGACCGGGTGGCCCGCCGCTGGAATGTGGACTATGCCTTTTATAAGACCGGGCCGGACAAGTACCTGCTGTTTTTCAAAAGCGGGCAGGCCGATGCCATCACCGCTTGTTTTTCGGAATATTCCCGGCGCGTGATGAAGCGTTCCAAGTCCCGGCGCGTCCCGGTCCGGGAACAGCTCAAACGGGCCGCCGCTGAACTGGCCCGCCAGCCGTCCCACAAGAAAGAACGTGCAAGGGAGGCGGTGCATGAGGACAGATAGCATCAAGAAATATGTGATACCCAACTGGCCGCTGGCGCGGATTTCGCCCATAAGCTCATGGGGCTGGGGCAGACTATCGGCCCGGCCTTTGCCGACTTTGCGCCGGGGCTGCATCCCTTTGACTGGCTCATCGGCATTGTGGGCGCGGTGGGCTTCCGCCTGCTGATCTATATGAAAAGCAAGAACGCAAAGAAATTTAGGCGGGATGAGGAGTACGGGTCGGCCCGCTGGGGCACCGAAAAAGACATCAAGCCCTTTGTCGATCCGAAGTTTGAGAACAACGTCATTTTGACAAAGACGGAGTTTCTCACCATGAACACCCGGCCCAAAAATCCGGCCAACGCCCGCAACCTCAACTCTTGTATCATCGGCTCGTCCGGGTCGGGCAAAACCCGCTTCTGGCTCACGCCCCAGCTACTCCAGGCGCACAGCTCCTATGTGTGCGTCGATCCAAAAGGCGGGGTGCTCTCCCAGGTGGGAGCTTTCCTGCAACGCCGGGGATATAAGGTCAAGGTGTTCAACAGCATCGACTTTTCAAAATCCATGCACTACAATCCGCTGTCCTATATCCACAATGAGGCGGACATCCTCAAATTTGTGGACACCCTCATAGCAAATACAAAGGGCGAGGGCAAGGAGGGCGATCCGTTCTGGACGAAGGCAGAAACGCTCCTTTATTGTGCGTTGATTACCTATATCATCTTTGAAGCTCCTGCCGAGGATCGGAACATCAATACCCTGGTGGACATGATTTCCGGCATGGACGTGAAAGAGGATGACGAGTCCTATATGAACGCGGTGGACTATATGTTCAAGGGCTTGGAAAAGCGCAAGCCGGATTGCTTTGCCGTGAAGCAGTACAAGAAATATAAGCTGGCCAGCGGCAAGACCGCGAAAAGTATTTTGATTTCCTGCGGCTCCCGGCTGGCCCCCTTTGACATCCCCCAGCTCCGGGAGATCATGAGCTATGACGAGCTGGAGCTTGACCGCATCGGGGATCGGAAAACGGCGGTTTTCTTCACGATTTCCGACACAACCCCGACTTATAACTTCATTGTGGCCCTGGCCTTTTCGCAGATGTTCAATCTTCTGTGTGAACGGGCGGACAATGTTCACGGGGGCCGCCTGCCCCATCATGTGCGGGTGCTGTGGGACGAGGCGGCGAACACGGGACAGGTGCCCCAGCTCGAAAAAATCTGCGCGGTAATCCGCTCCCGCGAGGTATCGCTGACGCTCTTTTACCAGCAGTTGGCGCAGTGCAAGGCCATTTACGATAAACACGCGGAGACAATTCTCGGAAATATGGACAGCGTGGTATTCCTGGGAGGCCGTGAGGCCAGCACCATCAAGGAAATATCAGAAAACTGGCTGGGAAAGGCCACAATCTCCATGCAGACCGACAGCCGCTCCCGTGGACAGTCGGAAAGCTACAGTCAAAATAACCAGCGGCTGGGCTGGGAGCTGATGACACCCAGCGAGCTGGCTACCATGCCGGGCGATAAGTGTATTTTGCAGCTGCGGGGCTTGCCCCCGTTCTTCTCGCCCAAATACGATTTGAAGCAGCACCCGAACTACAAGTACACGGCTGAGGCCGATAAAAAGAAAAACGCCTTTGACCTGGATAAGCTCATCAACCGCCGCAGGCGGCCTGGGCTTTCCGAGGCTTGTGAGGTGTACGAGGTAGACGTATCCGAAGCGGGGCCCGTAAGCGAGGACGAGGACATTCTCAATTACGACGACGTGGACGATCCGGATGCCTATGTATAAATCACTTCTGGACAAAGTGTCCAGAGGTCGCAACCTGCCGCCCAAACGGGCGGCTTTTTTCATGGCCGGGGAAAACCCGGAGAAATGGAGGCTATATGGAGTTCTTTTCTTCTGCTGTTGATACTTTGCAGACTCTTGTTGTTGCTCTCGGCGCTGGTTTGGGCGTGTGGGGCGTTGTCAATCTGCTGGAGGGTTACGGCTCAGACAATCCTGGCTCCAAAAGCCAGGGCATGAAACAGCTCATGGCGGGCGGCGGCATCATCCTGCTGGGCACCACCCTGATCCCTCTGCTGAGCGGCCTGTTCTAAGGTAACGGCCTATGGATTTTCTCACCGACTGGCTCACAGACTGGCTCAAAGAGCTGTTGATTGGCGGGATCATGGGGAACCTGGAGGGGCTCTTTGATTACGTCAATACCCAAGTCGGAGAGATCGCGGTACAGGTGGGGACTACCCCGGCGGCGTGGAACGCCGGGGTATTTTCCCTCATCCGCCAGCTTTCCGAAACGGTGATCTTGCCGATTGCCGGGCTGGTACTGACCTTTGTTGCCACCTATGAGCTCATTCAGATGCTTTTGGAAAAGAACAATATGCACGGGTTTGACGTGGCGAATATCTACAAATGGATGTTCAAAACGGCTTGTGCCATCTTCATTCTCTCGAATACCTTTGATATTGTGATGGCCGTCTTTGACGTGTCGCAGACGGTGATTGCCCAGGCCGGAGGGCTCATCCAGGGCTCCACGGACATCACACCGGATATGATCACGGAGCTGGAAACTACCCTGGAGGGGATGGATCTAGGGCCGCTTCTCGGCTTGTGGCTCCAGTCCTCCATTATCGGCGTAACCATGTGGGCGCTGGGCATCGTCATCTTTGTCCTGGTCTACGGGAGGATGCTGGAAATCTATTGCGCGTCCAGAAGCGCCGCTTTTCATCCAAAGGCGGTGTGCGGGCATTTTGGGAACCCGGCTTTAGCAAGCCGGTAAAGAAAAGTATCAAAGACGTGAAAAGCGTCACTTTAGCGTCATCCGATTTACCCCGGAGGGAAACCACAAGGGGGACAATAGCGTATCGGAAAAATCGCAAGTTGGGAAAACCATCTACCCACGACTGAGCGGCAAGACGCAACATTGTGAATGAGGAGCAAGGCTAAACTGCTTTAAGGGCAGTCCGAGGCGGGATACTCGACCCGGCGGCGCAGGATGGTTGTATTCGCCGTATGTCATAGCGGAATGTGACAGGTAAACACAGACCGCACGATACTTATGACAGCCAGCCGCAGTAAGCGGAAAAGGACAAAAACCCACTACCGACATCACAATACGCTTTTCCCAAAGTGTCTAACTGGAGATTGCCTAAACCGGAACGCCGGAACTATCCGGCTATGCGTAATGCCGCAAGGCGATAAATTTCAAGGGGTAAAAACCCAAGAAAGATGACGCTGAATATCCGGCATGGCAACGGAGCCTCCGTAGTAGTCCGAGGGCGGGAAAGCCGTCTACATGGCGAAGGGAGGCAGGATGTCAACCAATTCATAAAAAGGAAAGGTGCGTGAGGCATTATGAGAAGTCCTGAAAATGTGTTGGAAAGCCTAAAATCCAAGGCGTGTAACAAGAGCTACAAGTACGAGCGGTTATACCGCAACCTGTACAATCCACAATTCTATCTGCTGGCATATCAGCGGATACAGGCGAAACCAGGCAACATGACAGCCGGAACAGACGGCAAAACCATTGACGGAATGGGAATGGCAAGGATAAACGCCCTCATTGAAAAGATGCGGGATTTTAGTTATCAGCCTAACCCGGCAAGGAGAACGTATATCCCGAAATCCAATGGGAAAATGCGTCCTCTGGGGATACCGTCATTCGACGATAAACTGTTACAGGAGGTGGTGCGGCTCATCTTAGAGAGTATTTATGAGCCAACCTTTAGCGACTATTCCCACGGTTTCCGTATAAACAGAAGCTGTCATACGGCACTCAAATATGTGCAGAAATATTTTACGGGGACAAAGTGGTTCGTTGAGGGAGATATAAAGGGCTGTTTTGACAACGTAGACCATCATGTGCTGATTGCTATTTTGCGAAAGCGGATTGCAGATGAACATTTCATCGGTCTGCTCTGGAAGTTCTTGAAAGCTGGATATATGGAGGATTGGAATTATCACAATACTTATTCCGGCACTCCGCAAGGCTCCATCATCAGCCCTATCCTTGCAAACATCTACATGAACGAACTGGACAGCTATATGGCAGAGTATGCAGAGAAATTCAACTGCGGAAACCGCCGTAAAATCAATCCTGCGTTCAAGAAGAAGCTGGATGTCTGCCGGGGGAAAGAACAAAGGCTTAAAAGAAATCTCTCTAAAATGAGCGAGGAAGAAAAAGAGGGCTTAATTGCAGAAATCCGGGAACTGCGGCGTAGTCTGAAATCTATGCCGTATAGCGACCAGATGGACGATAGCTATAAACGGATTTGCTATATCCGATATGCCGATGATTTCTTAATTGGAGTTATCGGCAGCAAAGAGGACGCAGAACAGATTAAACAAGATGTAGGCTGCTTTATCCGGGACAAACTCCATCTGGAAATGTCCGAGGAAAAGACATTGATTACTCATGGACACGACGCTGCGAAGTTCTTGGGATATGAGGTCACAATCGCCAAAGGCGAACACAACAAAAAGACCAAAACCGGGGCTACCAGACGGGTAAACAATGGAAAAGTCTTACTTTATGTTCCCCATGATAAGTGGGTAAAACGACTGTTCTCCTACAATGCCCTCAAGATTAAATACGACAAACAAAATGGAAACAAAGAGGTTTGGGAACCTGTCCGGCGCACTCGCCTGTTGCACTTGGACGATTTGGAAATCCTAAACCAATACAACGCAGAAATCCGTGGATTGTATAACTACTACCGACTTGCAAACAACGTGTCTGTACTCAATAACTTCTACTATGTAATGAGATACAGTATGCTCAAAACCTTTGCTGGAAAATATCGGACACGAATCAGCAGAATTATCCGCAAGTACCGTCAAGGAAAAGATTTTGTTGTGGAATATCCGAAGAAAAACGGCAAGGTCGGAAAGGTATTGTTTTACAATAATGGGTTCCGCCGGGACACTAAAGTAGAAAGCGGAAATCCTGATATAGTAGCAAGAATTTTTGAGAATTATGGGCGTAATAGTCTTATAAAAAGACTGCAAGCAAACAGGTGTGAGTGGTGTGGCGCAGAGAATGTGCCGCTTGAAATACACCATATACGAAAACTCAAAGATTTAAGTGGCAGAAAACAATGGGAAGTCGCCATGATTGGGCGTAAGCGCAAGACAATGGCACTCTGCGTCTACTGTCACGACAAGTTACACGCGGGGAAATTAGACTGACATCTGGAGAGCCGGATACGCTGAGAGGTGTAAGTCCGGTTCGGAGGGGAGTTCTCGGAAACCTGCCATAGTGATATGGTAAGGCGCCGGGTTCTTACCCTACTGCTCACCAGTTTGGCCCCGATCCCTATGGCGACAATCTCCCACCGGGAGGTGGGCCAGATCGGGCAGAACTATCTGCGCTCCCTCTTTGCCGTGGGCTTCCAGGGGATGCTCATTCTGGTGTGTGTTGCAATCTATGCGGTGCTGATCCAGGGGATTGCCACGGGTGGAGATCCCATCGGGGCAATCTGGGGCACCGTGGGCTATACGGTTTTGCTCTGCTTCATGTTGTTCAAAACCGGGACGATAGCGCGCAGCATCTTTAGCGCGCATTGAGAAAGGAGTGTTATATGCCGAGAAGATATGGGCCCGACGGGACGCGCCTGTGGTATGGGAAAGCGCCGGAGGACTTCACCCAGGCTGACGTTCACCGCTTCATGGCGGAAACGGAGGCCGTTTTTCAAAAGCGGGAATTGCTGGGCGGCAGGGATGACGCAAAGACGATTGCCCAGCAGTTAGCCGAGGGGCGGGCGCAGGCCGCCCGTGAAAACGCCACCCGGCCCGCCCCGGCAAAGGGCAAGGAGGCCAGGGATGACCGATAAGGGCACCTCTGGACAAAGTGTCCAGAAGTCCCCGGAGCTCTCGGAGGGGCTGTTCCTCATGGATGGCATCAAGGGACTGCGCTCCCTGCCCCGTCATTCCGTGGATATGCTCTTAACCGATCCGCCCTACGGCACTACCCGGAACTTTTGGGATGTGCCGTTGCCGCTCCCGGAGCTGTGGGAGGCGGTGAAATGGGCGGTCAAGCCGGACGGCGCGATCCTGTTCTTTGCTCAGTGCCCCTATGACAAGGTGCTGGGGGCATCCAACCTGTCCATGCTCCGCTATGAGTGGGTGTGGTACAAAAGCCGATGCACAGGTTTCCTCAACGCGAGGCGGGCTCCGTTAAAAAAGACGGAGAACATCCTGGTATTCTACCAGAAGCTCCCCCTCTACAATCCGCAGTTTGAACAGGGCAAGCCCTACAAGCGGGGCCTAACAAACAACGGGGACAGCCCAAACTATGGAAAATTCGTCCGTACCACGGGCGGCTCGGAGGACGGCCTGCGCTTTCCGGGGAATGTGCTCACGTTCCCCACCGTCCAGCGCACCGTCCACCCCACGCAGAAGCCGGTGGCCCTGTGTGAGTATTTTATCAAGACCTATACCCGGCCCGGCGAACTGGTGGCGGACATCTGCGCGGGCTCCGGCACAACGGCGGTAACCGCCCTCAACACGGGCCGCCGCTTCCTCTGTTTTGAAACCGTCCCGGCCTACTATGCCGCCGCCAGTGAGCGCATCCGCGTGGCGGGCGCGGCGGTGGAGGCCGGGGAGAAAGGAGTTTGACTATCGGACAGTATTCTGTAATCTACGCCGATCCCCCCTGGCGGTATGCTCAAAAGGGCTTGCAGGGGGCGGCGGAAAAACACTACCCCACAATGGGGATTGACGAGTTATGCACGCTCCCGGTGACAGATCTGGCGGCCCCGAACAGCGTGCTTTTTTTGTGGGCTACGTTCCCGCAGCTCCCGGAGGCCCTGCGGCTCATCAAGGCGTGGGGCTTCACCTACAAGAGCGTTGCTTTCGTTTGGTTGAAGAAAAACCGTAAGTCCGAGGGCTGGTTCTACGGCCTGGGCTTCTGGACGCGGGGCAACGCGGAGGTCTGCCTGCTGGCAACACGGGGACACCCGAAACGGCAGGCGGCAAACGTCCACCAGTTTATCATTTCCCCCATCCAGGAGCACAGCCGCAAGCCGGAGGAGGCCCGTGATAAGATCGTGGCCCTCATGGGCGATGTGCCCAGGGTGGAGCTGTTCGCCCGGCAGTCCCCGCCCGGCTGGGACGTGTGGGGGAACGAGGTGGAAAGCACCATCCCGGACTTCTGGACAAAGTGTCCAGAGGTGGCCGGGCCGGAAAGGAGTGATTAAAAATTCCCTATGTAAATGTCCCCAACGACTTATCCAAAATCAAGACCAAACTTGCCTTTAACCTGACGAAACGCCAGCTTGTGTGTTTCGGGATCGCGGCGGCGGTGGGCATCCCGTCCTATCTGCTGGCCCGGAGCGCCGTCGGCAACACGGGAGCCATGTTCCTGATGATGGCGGTGGCGCTCCCGGCGTTCCTGCTGGCGATGTACGAAAAAGACGGGCTCCCCTTTGAAAAGGTGGTGCGGAACATCCTGCGGGCTCGTTTCCTGCGGCCTGGGGTGAGGCCCTACCAGACGGAAAATATCTATGCCCCGTTTACCCAGCGGGGCGCTGTGAGAAAGGAGGATACGATTGCAAAAAGCAAAAAGCCCAAAGCGCGGCCCCGGAAAGGCCGCTAACCGGAAAGCTGCGTTGTCTGCCCAGCAGACGATTCCTTATCTGGTGATGCACCCGGACGGGGTGTGCCAGCTCCCCGGTGGGCTCTACACGAAGACCGTGGAATATGAGGACATCAATTATTCCGTGGCTTCTACCGAGGATCAGACTGCGATTTTCAGCGGATGGAGCTCGTTTCTCAATTACTTTGACAGCTCCCTGCCGTTCCAGCTCTCCTTTGTCAACCGCCGCTCCCGTTCCCGGAGCAAGTACAAGGTCAATATCCCCCCGGCACAGGATGACTATGACAGCATCCGGGCGGAGTTCACGGGAATGTTAAAAAGCCAGATCGCCAAAAGCAACAACGGCATCGAGCGGTCAAAATACATCACGTTCGGCCTGCCCGCCGAGGGGATCGCGGAGGCCCGCCCCCGCCTGGAACGGGTGGAGGCCGACGTGACAGGCAACCTCAAACGGCTGGGCGTTCCCTCTGTCCCGATGGACGGGCAGGCGCGGCTGGCCCTGCTCCACGGCCAGATGCACCCCGGCAACCGGGAGCCGTTCCGCTTCTCCTGGCAGGACATCCCCAAAACCGGGCTTGGCACAAAGGACTATATCGCGGCGGACAGCTTCGACTTCCGGCAGTCCCGGACGTTCCGCATCGGCCAATACTGGGGCGCGGCGTCCTACTTGCAGATTTTGGCGTCCGAGCTCTCTGACAAGCTCCTGGCGGAGATCCTGGAGCTGGATGCGGAAATGACGGTTACGCTCCATATTCAGACGGTGGATCAGCTCAAGGCCATTAAAACCATCAAGGGCAAGCTCTCCGACATCGGCAAAATGAAGGTGGAGGAACAGCGCAAGGCGGTGCGGGCCGGGTACGATCCCGACATCCTGCCCCCTGACCTGATTACATTCAGCAAGGACGCGGCGGAGCTCCTGGCCGATCTGCAGTCCCGCAACGAGCGAATGTTCCTGCTCACGTTCACGGTCATCAATATCGCCCCCACCCGGCAGCGGTTGGAAAACGATGTGTTTACCGTGGGCGGCATCGCGCAGAAATACAACTGTGCCTTGAAGCGGCTGGACTGGCAGCAGGAGCAGGCGTTTGTGTCCTCTCTGGCCCTGGGCTATAACGAGGTGGAAATCCAGCGGGGCATGACCACCAGCTCCACGGCGATTTTCATTCCCTTTATGACCAGGGAGCTCCGCATGGCCGGGCCGTCCCTCTACTACGGCATGAACGCCCTTTCCCACAACGTCATCATGGCTGACCGCAAAAAACTGAAATCGGCCAACGGGCTCTATCTCGGCTCCACGGGCTCCGGCAAGAGCTTTGCCGCAAAGCGTGAGATCATCAATGTGTTTCTCACTATTCCAAAGGATCGCATTATCATTGTCGATCCGATGGGCGAATATGCCCCGCTGGTGCGGCGGCTGGGCGGCCAGGTGGTGGAGATCGCCCCCGGATCTCCCAGCCATATCAACCCTATGGACATCCAGCTTGACCTGGACGACGACGAAAGCCCGCTTTCCATGAAAGCGGATTTTTTGTTGTCTCTGTGTGAGCTGGTGGTGGGCGGCAAGGACGGCTTGCAGCCCATCGAAAAGACGGTGATTGACCGCTGTGTGCGGCTGATCTACCGGGATATGGCCCTGGGGATCGGGGACGGCAAGCCGCCCTTGCTCCAGGACTTGTACGAGGAGCTTTTGAAGCAGCCGGAGCCGGAGGCCCGCCGTGTGGCAACCGCCCTGGAGCTCTACTGCACCGGCTCCCTTAACCTGTTCAACCACCAGACCAACGTAAAGCTCACGTCCCATATCGTGTGCATCGTTCTAAAAGGGCTGGGAGAAAACCTCCGCAAGATCGCCATGCACGTTACCAACGACTTTATAACTTCGGCGGTCAATGTGAATTTTCACAGCGGCGTTTCTACCTGGTGCTATTTTGATGAGTTCCATATCCTGCTCCGGGACGCGCTCACCGCCAGCTACTTTGTGGCCGTGTGGAAGATGCTGAGAAAGAAAGGCTGTGTCCCTTCAGCCCTGACGCAGAACGTCAAAGTGCGCCCAGATAGGGCGCTGTGCAAAGCAGTCT
>NZ_JH417634.1 GCF_000239295.1 Flavonifractor plautii ATCC 29863 | reverse complement strand
TCGCACCCGTCAAGCCAGTGGGCCCCGTCGGGCCGGTGGGGCCTGGATCACCTGTCCCGCCCTGGGGACCCATGGGGCCCGCAGGGCCGGTGGGACCGTCCGGTCCCGGAATCCCCTGAGGGCCGGTCGGTCCAACCGGGCCGGTAGGGCCTGGAATGGGAGGGGGAGCCGGCGGACAGGGTGGAATTGGCGGGCAGGGCGGAACCGGATGGCAGGGGGAGCACACACAGGGCCGCCGCTCCGGCTGGGCATTGATGCGGTTCATGGCGCACTCTCCGTTGGAATACCCCCCAAGGGGAGGCATACAATATTCTGACACGCGGCATTCTCCTTTTCAGAGCATTTGGCAGAGCGGCTGTCTGGCCGTTTTCTCTGCATCCTATCCTATGTCCTCCCCCCGTCCCCCGTGCCCGGCCAGCAGAGCGCCCCGCCTCCCGAACGGGAGGCGGGGCGTTCCTTCATATTGTGTATATGATTTGGAATAGGCCCTCCGGAGCCTCGTACGGAAGGCCCTCACATATAGAATGTTCTAAAACGCCGGGGACAGGACTGTGCGGTACAGTTCTGTCCCCGGCGTTTTTCAGATGGAGCAGGCAGGTTTGCAGCCGGCTGTGATGTCTGGTCCCCCTCAAACTTCATCGCAAAAATTCCAAAGGCTCTTTGCAGCGCCGGAAAGCGTTTTACATTTTTTTGATATTAATCCAAGTGTCCACAAAAACTCCGGATTTTGAAGTGAGATGCACTTGATCCTGCCGCTGTAGAGCTTTTCCACCAAAGGCCGCCCAATTAGGGTCACACCCTGGTTTTCAGCCGTCATTTCCAGCAAAAGGTCCCACTGGGATGTGGTAAACGTGATATTTGGCGTAAACCCCGCCTGCCGGCAATGGGCAAGCACCTGGTCGTGAAACATATAGTCCTTCGAGACCATCAGCATCGGCTCATCCCTAAGCTCGGCAATCTCCACTTCTGTCCGCTCTGCAAGCCGGTGATTCCGCGCCACTGCCAGCACCACATCAGAACGGTAGACGGTCTTTAACCTCATATGCGGATTTTCGTATGGCTCAATCACCACGCCCAGGTCTACCTGATCATTCATGACCAGTGCTTCAATCTTTTTGGAGGTTCCCTCTACAATCTGCAAATCAACCTGCGGATATTTACAGCCGTATTCAAACAGAATCTTTGAAAAAAAACGCTCCCAACCGACGGTGGAAGCCCAAACCGCAGAGAACCCTTTACCTGTTCCAGCAAAGAAAACAGCTCGGCGGTACGGCTTTGCCAGTAATTCAAAATATCCACCGCATAACAGTAGACGTTTTCCCCTTCGCTGGTCAGGCTCAGCTCGCGGGGATCGCGCTTGAACAGCGTTACACCAAGCTCCGCCTCAAGGGCGCGGATCGATTTGCTCAGTGCAGGCTGGCTGATAAAGAGCTTTTCTGCGGCCTTTGTAAAGCTTTTCTCCTCCACAATACGCACAAAATATTCTAGCTGCATTCGTTTCATACATACTCCCTCAGCCGCCGCAGGCCGTGATGCCGCAAAGCCATGATTCCTCCTACACAAAAAACCATTCGAACAGTCGAGCGAATTGTATTTTTATTATAAAGTACATGACGCCTTTTCGCAAATTTCTTTTCGGAACACGGGATGCGGCAAAGAGTGCCGGGCCACTAGCCAGAGAGAAAAAACAGACTATAATATAGGATAATTTCCAATAAAACGGGGCTAAAGTTCAAAAAACAGCAACATTATTTTAGGCATAACCAAAATTCATGCGGCGATAAAAAAGGTGTATTTTTCAAACCATAGCCCTTCAACTATAATCAAATTGTCGAAGCAGGCAAGACAAAATTCCCATAACCGGACAAATTCCTCAAAAGGCGGTGTGTGGGGCGGGGTTCATTCCCTTCCTCTGCGCCCTGTCCCACGCACCAGACATGGCCCCACGAGAAAGGAGCGTTATCCTGTGAACCAGTATCAGGAATTGTACAAGAAGAAACAAATGAGCGCTGAACAGGCTTTGGAGCTTATTCAGGACGGAGATTCCATGTTTTCCGCTCAGGCTGCGGCGGAGCCCCAGGCCATCCTGTCCAAGCTACAGCATTTGAAGGAGACGGGGGTAAAAGGCACTACTTTGAACTCCTGCCTTCCCATTCAGTATTATGATGCGATGAAGGACCCCGAGATGGCAGGTATCATGAGCCACAACGGCTGGTTCTTTACCGCCGGGCTCCGGGACGCGCAGAAAAAGAAGCTGGTCAGCGCCGTTCCTCAGAGCTCCACCTCCGTTCTGCGAAAGTCTCTACAGCGCCTGCAGGCCGAGGGCCGCCGGCCCGTGGTGCTGGCCACGGTCTCCCCCATGGACTCCCACGGCTACTTTTCCCTCTCGGTCAGCGCAATCTATGAGCGGGACCTGATCGATCAGGGTGCGCTGGTTCTGCTGGAGGTCAACCCCAACTTTCCGCGCACCTTTGGTGATACACAGGTACATATTTCCGAGGTGGATGCCCTTGTGGAGTCCGACCGCCCTATCCCCACCAAGTCCCTGGTGCCCTACACCGAGGTAGACAAAAAAATTGGCGCCTTTGTGGCCTCTCTTGTAGAGGACGGCTCCACCATCCAGCTCGGTATCGGCAACATCCCAAACGCCGTGGCAAATGAGCTGAAGAGCAAGAGGCATCTGGGAATCCACACGGAAATGTTTACCGAGACCATGGTGGATCTCATTGAGTGCGGCGCGGTGGACAACTCCCAGAAGGGCTTTATGAACGATTTTTCCGTGTGCTCCTTCACCATGGGCAGCCAGAGGCTCTATGACTTCGTCCACAACAACCCCTCCGTGCTCTTTAAATCCTCCACCTTCTCAAACGATCCCTACACCATTGCCAGAAACAACAAGTTTGTCTCCGTCAACGCAAGCCTGGAGATCGACCTCACCGGACAGTGCGCCTCTGAAACCGTCGGCAACCTTCAGTGGTCCGGCACCGGAGGGCAGTCTGAGACGGTACAGGGCGCGCAGATGTCCCCGGGCGGGAAATCCATCATTGCAATGCATTCCACCTATTCGGCCACAGATGCAGACGGCAAAGAGGTGCTGCACTCAAAAATTGTCCCCTTCCTGGCGCGGGGCGCCGCGGTCACCACTTCCAGAAACGACACCGACTACGTGGTCACGGAGTATGGTATCGCCTGGCTGCGGGGACTGAATATCAGGGAGCGGGTTGAGGCCCTGGTCAAAATTGCCCACCCGGACTTCCGGGACTGGCTGAGAGAAGAGGCCGAACGGAATATGATTTGGTAAATTGGGACGGGCCAGAGTACCTCCGGAGCTTGTCCGCCCTTTAAATTCCATTATTATTCTTTAATGGAAATATAGTGCTTTTACTGTCCTGACCTAGCGTTAAGCGAGCGCCTCCCAGTACGGAATCATTGGATAAGAAAGAGAGGAAAACGTATGGAGATCATCAGCGTAATTGGCATGGTTCTTGGCGTTGCAGTCCTGATCTATTTGACCTTTAAGGGTGTCAACGGCTTTGTGGCATCCCTGGTCGGCTCGATTATCGTGATTGTAAGCAGCGGGCTCCCGTTCTGGGGGACTCTGACCGGCACCTACGCGGCCTCCCTCGGAAGTACCTTCGGCTCGTACCTGTTTCTGTTCACCATTGGTTCGGCTTACAGCGAGCTGATGAAAAAGAGCGGCGCCGCCGAGTCTATCGCAAATTTTCTGTTCGCCTTCCTCGGCGTGAAAGCCACCGTCGCCGGAACCCTGATTATTACCTTCCTTTTGGCCTATGGCGGTGTAAATGCATTTATTATTATTTTTGCCGTCTATCCCGTGGCTGTGCCCATGTTCCGCAAAGCCAATGTCTCAAAACTCCTGATGCCCGCCATCTTCCTGTATGGAGCCGTGGTTCTGAATGTCGTTACCCCGGGCGCCCCCTCTATGCTGTGCATC
The DNA here is from genome assembly GCF_000239295.1 of Flavonifractor plautii ATCC 29863. GTDB lineage: Bacteria > Bacillota > Clostridia > Oscillospirales > Oscillospiraceae > Flavonifractor > Flavonifractor plautii. The sequence goes on along the minus strand of NZ_JH417634.1, from coordinate 19,370 downwards.
GCATTGTCCGAAAAGCTGGGCGTCACCACCTTTGCGGCCCCCACGATGGCAATTGTGCTCCTTGTAGTGGCTTTCGGCTTCGGCATTTTCTACTTCACCTGGGCCTCCAACTCCCTGCGTGCCCGTGGAATTGGCTTTGTAGCCTCTGAGAGCGACGCCGAACTCATCGCCGGAAGCACCAGCGGTAAGGAACTGCCCCCCATTCACCTGGCTATTCTGCCCTATATTGTCATTATTGTGCTTAAGCTGGTGCTGGCCAACTCCATGAGCGCCTCTGACGGCATCAACACCGCCATGGGCGTGGGCGCTATTGTTCTAATTATTACCAATTATAAGTATCTCAAGGGCCACATCGTTCAGGACCTGGTTACAGGCTTTACCTCCAGCATCAATCCCCTGCTGCTGACCGCCGCGCTGATGGGCTTTGCGTCCGTCGTCAATGCCTGCGCCGGTTTCCAGTACTTCATGAACTTTGCGATGATGCTCGCCGACAAAATGAACCCCTACATCTCCGCCGTCATCGTAACCAACGTATTTTCCGGTATTACCGGCGCCTCCCTCAGCGGCACCCAGATCTTCTGCAGCACCATGGCCGACCAGTTCATGTCCCTGGGCACCGTCAATCCCCAGGCGCTCTACAAGGTCGTCGGCATGGCCGCGATGGGCATGGACACGCTGCCCCACTGTCCCACCTTCGTTATGGAGGCCCAGGTCTGCGGCGTGACCACCAAGGAGTCCTACCCTCACGTACTGGTCATGACCGTGATCACCCCCATCGCCCTAGCGCTGATCGCTGCAACAATGGCAATCATCGGGCTGATCTGATCACTCAGAGTCCACATAAAACGGACCGGTCCGAACGGGTCAGCACCGCGCAATCGGATGCTGACCCGTTCCGCTTTTGCCTTCAGGAAAACAGCCATTCTATGTTACAGAAAGGGAACGAAACGATATGGCAAAGATATTAACCGCCCGCCAAGCGGTAGACACCTATTTTTACGATGGGGCAACTGTGACGTTCGGCGGCTTTGCAAACGGTCTGATGCATCCGGAGGAGATTATGGTTGCGCTGGAGGAGGCCGCCAGGAGCAGTGGACACCCGAGAGGGCTGAGGGTCGTGTATGCGTCCGGGCAGGGCGACAGCGGCGAGCGGGGGCTTAACCACCTGGCTGTAGACGGGATGTGCACAACGGTGATCGGCGGACACTGGGGCTTGGCGCCCAAGCTGGGAGGGCTGGCGGCGGAGAATAAGCTGGCGGCCTACAACCTCCCCCAGGGTGTCATCTCCGGGCTGTTCCGGGAGATCGCCGCGAAGCGGCCCGGCGTGATCACCCATGTCGGCCTGGACACCTTTGTGGACCCCCGCCTGGAGGGCGGAAAGATGAACCGCGCCGCCCATGAAGCGGGCGATATGGTCAAGCTGATTGAGCTGGAGGGCGAGGAAAAGCTCTTTTATCCCGCCTTCCCCATTGATATCGCAGTTATCCGCGCGACCTATGCCGACGAGCGCGGCAACTGTACCTTTGAGCGGGAGGGTGTCTACGCCGAGGCCCTGGCCCAGGCGCAGGCCGCCCATAACTCCGGCGGCAGGGTCATTGTCCAGGTGGAGAAGGTGGTCTCCTACGGCTGCCTGGACGCACGGCTCATCCGCCTCCCCGGTATCTATGTGGATGCGCTTGTGGTGGCCCGGCCGGAGAACCACATGCAGACCTTCGGCACCCAGTATGACCCCGCCTTTTCCGGAGAGATCCGCACCCCTCTGAATGCTCTGTCCCCGCTGCCGATGGGTGCGCGGAAGATCATTGCCCGGCGGGCGGCCATGGAACTGACCCCCTGTGCAGTAACCAATCTGGGCATCGGCATGCCGGAGGGCGTAGCCTCTGTGGCGGCAGAGGAGGGGCTGGAGAGCATGGTGCTCACAACCGAGGTGGGTGCCGTCGGCGGCGTCCCGGCCGGCGGTATGGATTTTGGCGCCGCCACCAATGTGGACTGCATTCTGGAGCAGCCGGTTCAATTCGACTTTTATGACGGGGGCGGACTGGATACGGCATTTCTCGGCCTGGCCCAAATGGACGGGGACGGGAATGTGAACGTCAGCAAATTTGGCCCGAAGATCGCCGGATGCGGCGGCTTCATCAACATTACACAGAACGCCAAGAAGGTGGTCTACTGCGGTACCTTCACCGCCGGCGGCCTGGAGGTCTCAGCCGCAGACGGTACGCTGAAGCTCCTCCGGGAGGGCAAGGTCAAAAAGCTGGTCAGGCAGGTGGAGCAGGTGACCTTTGCGGGCCGCTACGCAATCAAGCATAACCAGCCCGTCCTCTATATCACCGAGCGGGCGGTGTTTGCCCTCACACCGGAGGGCGTCGCGCTCAAAGAGGTCGCCCCGGGCGTGGACATCCAGCGCGATATCCTTGACCAGATGGAGTTCACACCAGTCATCACAGATGTAACGACTATGGACAGCCGCATCTTCCGGGAGGAGCGAATGGGGCTTGCGCAGCAGAACCCCGGCTCAAGCGGAACAACGCAGGAACAGGAGGTCAAACAATGCTTATTCGGGAAATGAAGCTGGGCGACAGCGCCAGCGTGACCAAGACCGTGACCGAGACGGACGTATACCTGTTTGCCGGCATCACCGGCGATCTCAATCCCGCCCACACCAACGAGGTTTCCGCCAGCCAGACCCAGTTCGGCGGCCGGATTGCCCACGGCATCCTGGGGGCCGGTTTTATCTCCGCAGTGCTGGGCATGAAGCTGCCGGGGCCCGGCACCATCTATCTGGGCCAGGAGCTGAAATTCACCAAGCCGGTCTATATCGGGGACACCGTCACGGCGACCTGTACCGTCCGGGAACTGTTTCCGGAAAAGAATATCGTCAAGCTGGACACCGTATGCACCAACCAGCACGGAGACGTGGTGATCAAAGGCGTGGCTACCGCCATGCCGCCGAAGGAAGCGTAGCATACAAAGTAAAATGGGAGCCTGGCGCCGCACGTTGCGCGCCAGGCTCCCATGCTGTTTTGACTTCGGAGGCGGCGTACCTCACATACCACCTCCGCGGATTTTGGCCAGCACCGCCACACACTCCACATGCTCCGTATGGGGAAAGAGATCCACCGGCTGGAGCAGCCGGGCCCTCCACCCCCATCCGGCCAGCCGGCGGAGATCCCGCCGCTGCGTCTCCGGGTTGCAGGAGATGTAGACGATCCGCTCCGGCCCCATGCGGTCCACCGCCCCCAGGAACTCCGGGGTGCTCCCGGCCCGGGGCGGGTCCAGGAACACCACGTCCGCCCGCTCGCCCCGGGCGGCCATGCCCTGGAGGCAGGCCGTGGCGTCGGCGCAGAGGAAGCGGGCGTTGCCCGCGCCGTTGGCCCGGGCGTTCTGGGCGGCGCACCGGGCCGCGCTGGGGTTGAACTCCACCCCCAGCACCCGCCTGGCCCGGCCCGCCGCCGCCAGGCCGATGGTGCCCACGCCGCAGTAGGCGTCCACCACGGTCTGGGCGCCGTCCAGCCCCGCCCCGTCCAGGGCGGTGCGGTAGAGCACCTCGGTCTGCTCCGGATTGATCTGATAGAAGCTGGAGGCCCCCAGCCGGAACCGCACCCCGCACAGGGTGTCCTCGATGTACCCCCTGCCCCAGAGCACCTTCTCCCGCGGCCCCAGCACCGCGCTGGAGCGGCGGGGATTGATGTTCTGCACGATGGTCTCCACCCGGGGGCAGAGCTCCCGCACCTTGGAGACGAAGGCCCTGGCCCCGGGCAGGACGGGGGCGGCGGTCACCAGGGCCACCAGCACCCGTCCGGTGGCCCGGCTGTGGCGCACCAGCACATGGCGGACAAGCCCCATGCCCCGATCCTCCTGGTAGGGCTCGTACCGGCAGAGCCGGGCGGCCCGCCGCACCGCCTCCACCGCCTCGTCCAGGGCGGGGTGGTGGAGCAGGCAGGAGTCCACCGGCACCACCCGGTGGGTGCCCGCGGCGTAGATGCCGCTGTCCAGCCGCCGGCCCGGCCCGGTACAGAAGGTGGAGATGGCCTTGTTGCGGTAGTGCCAGGGGTGCTCCATCCCCAGGATGGGGGACACCGGCCCGAACTCCCCCAGCAGCGCCTCCACCCGGGCCTGCTTCTGGCGCAGCTGCTCCGGATAGGGGGTCTCCAGCAGGGGGCAGCCGCCGCAGCCCTGCCGCAGCAGGGCGCAGATGTGTCTCTCCTCCGCCATGGCCTCAGCTCCGTTCCAGCCGCGCCACGGTTTCGACTGTTGTTTCAGTTTCCAAGGGAAGTTCTTTCACTTCCTCGCCATCAACAGGCACAGGGAAGTTGAATACAATCTTCTTTATCCAGCTTCCGTCTTTTCTCTTTTCCGGGAACATCTCAATTCGCTCAATAAAGGCTTTCATAAACTCTTTCTGTTCTGCTTCCGTTGCGGAATGGTAGACTTCATCAAATGCCAGTAAGAGCCGATAAATGTTATCGCCGGAGATTTTCTCCTGCTGGATGCTGCGTATCTGACTTTGCAATTCGCCAATCTGAACTTCGATTTCTTCTATCGTATCATACTGTTCATCATATCGGCGCTGCAAATCCAAAATTTTTCTGTCATAGTGGGCATCGTTGATGTCCAAAGTATCCATCTGACGCTCCAAGCGGCTTTTCGTTCCAAAGGCTTGCTTTAGCTGTCCTTGCAGAACGGCGATCTGCTTTTCCATATCCTCTGTATCAACCGCCGTTCCAATTTTCGCTTGAATTGCTTCTATAAATCGGGGATTGCTGACCATAGCGGAGATGACCTTCGCCACAAATTTGTTGATTTCCGTCTGCTCGATATTCAGCCGGAAGCTGCACTCATGTCCCGTCGGCGTAACCGTATTTTTGCAGTAGTAATAATACCGTGTTTTCTTGTCCTTGCTATGAGCCTTGGCAATATTGCCGTACATACTCTTTCCGCAACACGGGCATTTCAAAATACCGGATAGGATGTGTGCGTGGTCTGGATTGTTGACCTTTTCCCGCTTAAAGGAATTGATCTTGCGCTTTTCCTGTGCCAGATACCAATCTTCTTCGGAAATGATGGCTTCATGCTGACCATCGTAAACAGGGAACTCCGACTGCTCGACCACGTGCATCTCATTTCTTGTACCTTGCCTCTTTTCGGTTCTCCGTCTGCCATAAGCAATTTTACCCATATAAACGGGATTATCCAGTACGTCCTGCACGAAGTTCCTTGAAAATCCGGGGATGGTGTTATTTTGCCGCAGCTTCTTCACAAACCCGTTGCGGTTGAGATATTTAGCAACTCCGGCAACGCCCTCATTGGTATGGATGTAGCGGTCATAAATAACACGGATTACTTCCACTTCATCCTCCGCAATGACAAGGTTTCCGCTTTCCAATTTGTATCCATAGGGAGCGAAACCGCCGTTCCATTTGCCCTCACGAGCCTTTTGCTCCCGTCCTGCCATTGTCTGTGTGCGGATATTCTCTCGCTCGATTTCCGCCACCGCAGACAGCACGGAAATCATAAGCTTTCCGGCATCCTTGGAGCTGTCAATGCCATCCTCCACGCAAATCAGGTTGACACCAAAATCCTGCATAAGCTGCAAAGAGTTCAGAACATCGGCTGCATTTCTGCCAAATCTGGAGAGCTTAAAGACAAGCACATAGGAAACGCCGTCTTTGCAGTCCTGGATGTCGTTCAGCATCCGTTGAAACTCCTGCCTCCCTTGGATGTTCTTGCCGGAAAATCCTTCGTCAGAATACTCCCCGGCAACGACCATATCCTCGTATGCCGCATACTTCCGCAACTTGTCCCGCTGGGCATCCAAGCTGTATCCGTCTACCTGCATGGAGGTGGACACTCTCGTATATAGATAACATTTAAGTTGCTTCTTTTTCAGAATCGCCACCTCCTTCGCTCATTTCTTTTACCATCAATCCCTCGTTGCGGATATAATACTCCAAAAGTCTAAGCACATAATCCGGTGCATGGCGGTTGTCCAATTCCCACTCGGTCATAGTCCGGTAAGGAATATGGACGAGCTTGCAAAAATCTTTCCGGTTCAGTCCTGTGCTTTCACGCAACTTAATAATTCTGTTTTTACAATCCATTCGTCTTTTCTCCCAAAAAGCAAAAATACACGTTGCGTACATATTATAGCATAGCCGCAACAAGTACGCAACGTGTAAATTGTAAATTTTTACGCAGCCTTATCCGTCAAAGGCTGCGCTTGCTTATCATCCTTGGAACACTCCACCGTTTGCGGTGTATCCTGCTCTAATTTATCCAAAACCTGATGCCCGTACTTCTGGAGCATCTGGCTCATAACATCCACACAGCGGTCAAATGCCGCATTATATTTCGCTTCCTCATAATATTTCTTCAATAGGCGATTCCTCCATCAAAGTTCCATATCCTGTCCACGCTTCCGGTCAGGGTGTTTGTGTTCCTGCGTTTCCTTTCCTCTGATGAGGATAGAATTGATAAAAGCCCGAACCCTTTCGGATGCAATTTCCAGTGCATCCAGAAAAGGCTGGGCTTTCTGTTTCAGTTCCATATATTTTTCGTTTACTGCTTCATACCGCTGTTTCCAGATGGAAACCGTCTTTTCAGCGGAAGCCAGTTTCTCCTTCAAGCGCTTGTTGTCAGCATTGGCGATAATGCCGTTGACCGCATAGCGTTTGAGCGTGTCGCACTCATCCGGTGTCAGCGTGATATTATTTCCGAATGTGGCTTTCTTTCCCATCGTTTCAATCTCCTGCACCGTCAGAGCAACGGTCTTTGCTGTTTTGGTTTCCTTTTGCAGAGCTTCCAGTTTCTTTTTCTGTTTCTCCGTGGCATCTTTGGCATTCTCCAACCCCCGCTCCGCCTGTGCCACCTGTCCGGTCATAGCTTCCAAACGCTGCTGTTCAGCCTGAACCTTGAACTGTGTCACTGTCAGATGTTCCTCGGTGCTGCCACGCTCTCCACGCTCCACATCGGTATATCCGGCATTTCGCATGAAATGAAAAAAGTCATCCTGCAACACACTGTAGGACGACTTCAAAATCTTTTTTCCTTTTGCGTTCAACATTGGATTACCATCCTTGTCAAGCACCGGCTTGGACTCCCATTTTTTACTGCGGCTGACCTGCGTGATCGTTTCCTTTACCGTTCCCCGGAGGGATTCATCCTTACATCGCTTCGACCACAGAATTTGCTTCTCTACCACCGGGATATAAACCACATGAAGGTGGTAGTGGTACACATCTTCGCCCAGAGCTTCGGACATTGCCCGGTTGCGCTCGTCGGCGTGCATCACAGCGGATAGGATATACTGCTCACCGCCTACGATCTCCACGGCGGCTTTATAGGCATCGGCATAAAACTGTTTTGCAAATTCATAGCCGCCGTGATTGTAGAAGTAAGCAGAGTTCACATCAAAGATCAACTCACCGTATTTGACGGCATCCGGTTTCAGACCTCTTGTGGAGATTACACCGTCCTGTTCCATCTGCTCAAACATTTTTACATAATCGTCCGCGGGTGCTTTGAAATGAATGTTCAGAGAAGTGCGTTCCGGTACGATGTCCTGATTGCTGTAGCTGTCCTTTTCACGCTCATTGTGTTCCTGTACCTTTGCCACATCAGCCGGTGTTTCCAAGTCCTGATTCCGGGCTACGGTGCGGTGGATTCCATCATTTCTTGCCATTGGATTTTTCCTTTCTTTGAAATTTGCAGACAGCGGAGAGCTGGAGAACGGCACTTTTTCAAAGTGTAATAACCCACTATTACACTTTCATCCATACTGGCTGCAAAGTGCCGTGGGCTCTCCCGAGAGGGGATGCGGTCACTGCGGCGACCTCTGCTGACCAAAGCGAAAATGTCTGCGCCTTTTCCCATGGTCAGCCCGTCTGCATGGAGCCGTTCTGTGTCAACTTCCTCTTGCAGCCGGTGTCCACAGACACTTTTTCAAAAACCTGTGGACATAGAAACAACCCGAACGAGAGGATGCGTGCTGTTTCTATAACGAGCGTTTTACGCTCTTTTGCTGCGTACATACGTACCAGTAATGGGATTTACTCGACCTGCCGCCATTCCTCCGGTACGTACGTACACGGCGAATCTCCGTAAAACCCATTTATATGAGGTCGTACAATGGCTTCCACTCCCATGAATCCCCAAACCCGCCGTCCGGCAGAGTTGGTGATGTTGTTGCAATGCTCCAGATTGAATCTCCCGGCATTGGCAATCATGGCGTCGCTGAAGCTGCGGGCTTTCAGCGGAGCAAGGGAATTTTCCTCGCACCACATCCGGTAGATTTCATAGAAATCCTTGGAGCTAATGGACGCATCCGCTTTACGCCGGATGTATCCCTCCGATTCCATGAAATCAAAGATATTGTTGTTGTCACGCTTGACCGCTTCCCTGTTTTCCCGGATACGGCCACTCTCCGTAAATTGAAAGTTGTTGGCAACAAGCCGCTGTAAACCCTCCAATGCCCACAGGAAGATGCCCTCGGCTTCGGTTTTCATCTTCTCTGCAAGGTCAGGATCGTCAGCTCTGTCAGTAGGCTTTTCTTTGGTAGTCAGCACAAGCTGTCTGCGGTAAAATCCGTCACTGCGGTCATACAAGGCTTGCAGATCACCGTTGCTGAACGCAAGCAACCGGGCAAACATCCAGCCCTGATAACTCTGCTTGCCTTTGCGTTCCAAATCCATCTTGCCTTGTGCGGTCACGATGGATTTTACATAGTTGGTCTGGCGCAGGGCTTCCATCCGCATATCATCATCCACGCACAGCAGAATGTGTTCCAGATCGGCACGGGCGAAGCGGTTTTCGGAAATCTTGCCGATGCTGCCGTCTTTCATATTCGTGCCAAAGATAGCAGAAAGCACAGCTCCGATTTGGGATTTGCCCTCGCCGCCGTTGCCTTTAATCACCATCATGCGCTGCCCCTTGTTGGAGGGAATCAGGCAATAGCCGATAAACTCCTGCAAAGTTGGAATGTCCTCGACGTAAAGCAACCCATCCAGAAAGTTCAGCCAGATCACCGGCGCAGTAGCATCGGGATTGTAAGCAACCGGCAAACGGCTCCGCACGATAGCCGGTCTGCCCTCGGTAAATGTGCCGTTCAATAGCAGCGTACCGTTGGACAAATGAATCCGATCCTGCTCCGGTGGAAAGTCCGGCACTTGCGCTTCCAGTTTCAGCACTTCCAGAATGTTGGTGATCTTCCGGGGGATATTGTTTACGGCACAGAATTTCAGCTTGTCGTAAATCTCCCCACGCAGAGGAAGATCGTCCGTCACTCGACCATCGGGCGTGAAAAAAGCTCCGTTTGCGAAGATGATCCTGCGCTCTTGCAGAAATTCTTCACAAAACAGAGCTTCGTTGATGTTCTGCCCGTCAAACCACATGGGCAAGTTCATATCAGGCGTTTTCCGGTTCTTCGCCATGGTGCGCCACCTCCTTTTTCTTTCGTGCGGTATACTCTTGCAGAAAAGCAATTTTGCCGTCCTGCATCAGCTTGTCCACCAATGCCACCCGTTCTTCCAGATCACCCACCGTCAGCACATCTGCCATATATTCGATATGGCAGTGCATCTGGCAGGCTTCCACAAAACGGTCATCCAGAGCATCTTCCGGTGTCTTGGGAGCATAGCGCACTTTCCAATCTTCCAACAGATGCAAATAATCCGTCAGCACCCGGAAGCACAGCATTTCATCCTCCCGGAACTGACGGATATAGGGACGCTTCGGCTTGACCATAGCTGCGGCAGTGGGCGGTTTCGGGTCAAGCCCGAAGTCCAAAGCCAGCTTTTGCGCTGCTTCATAACTGCTCAGATTGAACAGCCTTGCCACAAGGTCGATCACATCCCCTTTGGCTCCGCAGCCGAAGCAGAAAAAATAGTCCTCATTCAGCTTCAAGCTCGGATGCCTGTCGTTGTGGAACGGGCAGCAAGCCATGCCGTTGTGGCTCACTTTCAGCCCGTAGTGTTCGGCGGCTTGCTTGACGCTGATTGCCGCCTTGATGGTTTCATAGATTGTCATAGAAAACCCTCCGTTCATAATATTCTGGAAAGCACGAAGCACCCGCCGTGATTGGCAGGTGCTTCGCTCCTTCTATTATGGTTATGACGGATTTTTCAAAAAACAGGCTAATGACAGGACAATCCTGTTTCAAAAAACAGGACAACTTATCTGAGGACGTAGATTTCTTCACATTTACATGATATAATTAGAAAAATGAAAAAACAGGACAGGAGGGCAAGCATGAATCAAGAATTGATGACATTGGATTTCTGGCAGGATACGGTCATATATGAGAGCAAAACATTTCCTGTCGGTACGCTTGCCTGTGATGCACTGAATGTTCCTGTGAATACCATTGCAAAAATAAACGAGCAATGCGAGAAAATCAATCTGCTGCTTGGAATATTAAACGCCGGACAGGATGCTTCTGCACTCTGTCCTATTGCAAAGGAAGCTGCTCTGACGATGCTCGATATTCTCAGTCAAACACCGCCGTTCTCCTATATGAATATCTCAAAGCACAGAGAACGGATTGAAAAAGCCTTTACTGTGGACAATGCGCTGAAATATGTGGAGTTTGCCATAAAAGCCGCAACCAATTCTTTGCAATTTGAAGAAATCCAGAACTTTACCGATGCGATGATGCTCCAACGCTATACCGCAGTTTTCGGGCATCTGGCATACTCCCTTGGGGAATACCAAACGGCCATGCTTGATTTTGCAGAAAAAACAGACGGCAACGAAGCAGACCGCACCGCAGAGGGTTTTGCAAAAATGTTCGGCAGCTATTTCCCGCCGGAGTTTTCCATCACGGAAGGCAATGCCTGGATGTCTACCCTGAACAATTCCGTTCAGTATGTATCCGTCATCCGTCCCGGCGAAAAAGTTGCGAAGCTGGTCAAGCGGATGCACTATGTATCCTTTGTAGGGATGTTCCGGTCTGATCTCTTTGAGGGCCTGTGTGTTGGTCATGCACCGAAGAAATGCAAAATCTGCGGCAAGTGGTTTCTGACCACCAACGCACGGCACACCAAATACTGTGGCGGCTATGCACCGGGGGACAAGCTGCACCGCACCTGTCGGCAGATCGGCAACCTGAAAGGCAGAGAACAACGGGAGCTTGCGGACGATCATCCGGTGAAACAGATTTATGAGAAACGGCTGAACACCATAAACCGCTATGTGAAGCGTGGTACTCTGGACGCTGATCTTGCAGAGGTTATGAAAAAGCTGGCAAAAGATAAGATGCTCCGGGCATTGAGCAATGTAGCCTATGCCAAGGGAGCTTATGAAAAAGAAATGGACCAGGCGGCTTTGAAAAAGGAAGCAAGTGCAAAAATATACAAAGAAAGGGACAAACATGAATAGAAAAGAACTTAGTCAGAATCATTGGAAATACTACTTAATGCTCGAAAAGCGTTTTGTTGAATCAATAGAGTTTGTAGAACTACATGAGGACAATTTTGATGCATTTTCTAACGGATATGCCCTCTTAATTCAAGCCATAGGGGCAGAGTTGGATACTGTATTCAAAGAGTTTTGCGGTTTCAATACAACGGATCGAAAAACGGTTGCAGACTATGCACAGTATATTTTGACCAACACACCGGATATAAAAAATCAAAAAATCAGTGTACAGGAATACGATATCGAAATACAACCGTTTATGAATTGGGATATTACCCAGCCCGCACAGTCGTTGCAATGGTGGGGAGCATTTACAGATGTCAAGCACAACCGCTATGAGCAGTTGAAGCAAGCAAAGCAGGAGAATGTACTAAATATCTTGGGAGCTTTGTATTTGATAGAAATGTTGTACTTGAAGAAAATCACTGATGGGACAGACGAATTTGATGTGTTTGATGAATCTTCCAACTTGTTTAGTTTGAAAAACTGGACTTCTAAGGCTGTGCCGCTGAGCCAAGCTTTTGCCGTGCTAAGTGATATGATGGACGACGAAAATAATACTACTAACAAAAAGTTCGATGCATAATTACTGTCGATATTGATAGAGAAAGAACCGAAAGGAGGTGCGCTATGCTGAGTGATTTTTCATGGGACATGACCGGATACATACCAAAACACGCTGTCAATCCGCACGGTGACGGCATCATTCCTTATGCGGCAGAGCGCATCTTCCAACTGGAACCGGAGCCTCCAGCGGTGGGCAATCTGAACGAATATATCCTGTCTGCCTTGCAGGAAAAGAATTTGATATATTTCTCATTCTTCCTACACCACTACGAGCCGCAACTTAACAAGCGCATCAAAGACTTTCTCGGTGTGGATGGCGGCGATCTGTATGACACAGACCGATTTATAGATATAAAGCTCTCCTGCCGGGAGCAAATGCTCCAAAAGCTGATGGACTATGACCTTGCCAAGGGTGCAGAGTATGCTACATACATTTTCCCGTTCATCCGGGATGCTATGCTCCGTTTTCGCATGGGCGAAGAAAAATGGTCGGTGTCCTCTCTGACCAATTACAAAATGGTGCGGTCAATGGCTTGGCTGTACCACAATACCAAGGATGCGGTCAACGAATTTTCCAAGAAATACAACTGCGATCTTGCCCTTGCGGAAGAATATCTGAAAGTTGTCCGTGGAATCCGCAATCAGCAGCCATTCTATGTGACAGACGAGAACGGCGAGGAAACAGGCGAGGATGTAGCCCTTGACGATAGCTGGAACTATACCGATATCCTCTGGAACGGCATACAGGCAGAAAAGGTGCAGCGGGCATTTGAGAAACTGAATTACCGGGAGCAAACCTTGCTTGAAAAGCGGCTGGCGATCTGTATGACCTGTGGGCGTGTCGGCTCATGGAAGAACCGCCCCACCTTTGAAGAACTGGCGGTTATGTTTGAGGGCAGTACAGCCAGCGGTGCAGAACGAGCCTACCGAAAAGCAGTGGACAAGTTGACGGAATTGTTGGTTGCCGAGGGCGCAATCCATGCAGTCCGGCTAAAACAGAAATCCAAGATCAAGCGAAAAAAGAAAATCGCCGCCGCAATCTACGAATACCAAGCAGACTGCGACGGCGAATGGGGTAAGATTTCATTTGATTTTGAAAGCAGCACAGCAGAGATCATCCATCTTGCCGATTGGGATACGATAAAAACCAACCGCTTTGCGAACAAGGCCGTAGCCTATCTTCTGAACTGTGAAAATGAGAAACTACCAAAGGAAACAATGGTGGCATTTGAACCATAAAAAGAAAAACCGCTACAACATCCATCCCACTTTGGAATGAGAATTGCAGCGGTTTATTTGCTGGGAACTAATTATTCGATATTTGTGATTTCCCAATCATCATTTACCAGATGGGTAAATCCTTTGTTTTCTTCTTCATCTGGAATTGATGCTGTCCAGATGATTTCTCCGTTTTCACCCAGGGCAGTTATTGTTAATCCTCGCAGATCAGTGTAGCCATCGAGATTTTCGAGCCAGATGCGTTCGCCTTTCTTGAGCAGAGAACCATCTGCATTTTCAAAGCCGCCACTGGAATTTGGCATTGAAAGCTTGATGCTCTTAACGCCTTTAGAGCCAATGGTCAGATAAAACTTAGAAATTTCATCCTCTATGGACGGGAACTGGATTTTCTGTCGTGCTTCTTCGGTAGCGAAGATCCACCACTTGCCATTCATAAAGAGTTCAATGGTTCCCTCAGTTGCCCCGTATTGATAACCATATCCTGTACCAAAATTGGATTGATTGTCAACGCTGGGCTGTTTATTTCCATCAACCTGGGATGTGATTTCTCCATCCATAACACCACATCTTGCTTCTATTTTGCTTTCATGGCCAGTATCAAGATACAGTGTCCCGTTCACCATAACCATAGGGATTAAGTCCCATGTTTCGGTTTGCTTTATAACCTTGATTCCATAAACATCCGCAATTCGTGCAGGATAAGTTTCAAGGATTTCACCGGAGTATTCAATTTCAATCACATCTCCGATTTCAGGTTCTGGTGATGGATGAGCATTTCTGATAGGTACTTCAATTCGGTCTGCACTATTCAGTTCCCAGCTACCTTCAACAGGCTTCACAAGATAATAACCATTATGATCTTCCAGAATTTCAGCTTGGAAAACCTGATGCGCTTCGTTGGAAAAACCTTCAATCTGAATACAATTATTCTTGAAAACCAATCGACCAGTTTCTACCAGTTCATCAGTATTATATTTCTTTTTATCTACATAGAGGTATCCGTCAGCTTCATTAAATCTGAGGGTAAAATCGAAATATCCTCGATCAGACAGTTCATAGCTTGCTCCGTTTGCATAGTCATAGATGGTGACACGGTTATCAATCATGCCAGATCCCCAACTGATTGTAGAACACAACTCAGGCAAGCCGTCGCCGGTGAGGTCGCAGAAATAGGCGTTCCAGATGGGCATCCCGGTATACAACGAAGTGATTTCGTTACCCGTAACAGCCATCATTTCTCCATAAGTCCAACGGAAAGTCACATCCGGGAACTCTGGAAGATTAATCTCATGGCGACCACCCCACTGCATCTCATCTGGTGTTTCAAGATAGTCAAACCATTTTGTAACAGACGGTACAGGTTCAGCAACTGCGACATCTCCTCCCACACAGATTCTACTCAAATAATCTTGGAACTCTCCGTCGGATACAACATACCGTTCTCCGTTCCACTCGATATCTACCATATCATTGTCGGAGAGAGAATAACCGTTTATCCGGATATATGTGCCATCCTCCAGGAGTGCGCTGATTTGATATCCCGGTGTGAATCCACCATATTCATCGCTCTTCTTCGTGTTCTTGACCCCGGCCAGCCGAGAACTCAACTCACTAATCTGTGCGGGATTCATTTCAATAGCCACCGCGTCATCCGCATTTCGCATATCAAAATGATTTGCAGAAACGATGGTGTGTGTTGCTTCATCGAATTGGAATCCCATCGGGTTGGTCAAAAAGCAGACCGCAACGATCACACAGGCAATGACTGCCAGAATAATAATCCAGAACGCAGGTTTCTTATAATTCATCACAGACTTCACACGATCTTTAACACCAACTTCACCAAAGGCAAGTGGGCAGGCCGCAATCATGCGACGGTTGACGCTGCAGACCACAAGAGCCTGTGTATAGTCGGCTCTCTGTTCGTTGCCAAGTTCCTTGATGACCTTTTCATCACAGGCAAACTCAATGTCACGGCAAAGAAGTACATAAGCCAACCACATCAAAGGATTGAACCAATGAATCGTCAGCAGGAGAAAACCAAGAGGCTTCCACCAATGGTCTTTACGGCGAATGTGCGCCTGTTCGTGGGCAACAACGTGCTCCAGATCCTGACCATTCATGTTGAACGGGAGATAGATTCTCGGTTTGATAATGCCCAGGACAAACGGAGAACTTACATTCTCACTCTGGAAAATGTTGCCCTTGTAGCGAACAGCGGTATCCACTTTACGACATAGGCGCCAATAACTAACTGCGGTATACAAGAGAAGGGCGCCGACACCAATCAACCAGATAATATTCAAAATCGGAATCCAAATCTGAAGCGGGTTTGCACTCGTCAATACATGCTGTGGTGGGGCAAATGAGGATAGAACAGGATTGACCACACTATTGATCGCCGGAACACCGCTGTCTATTGTGGGTTTGGCCGCCATTTCAATATCCAACGGAATTGTTTCTGAACTTGGGATAAGGCTTAATGCGCTCTCAAAAGAGAGCGGGCAAATCAATCTGACAGCCACGATACCCCAAAGCAGAACATTGACCCACTTGGGAGCTTTCTTCAAAACAAGCCTGAGTATCAGCACAGCCAGGATAAGCCAGCTTGCAGATATACTCATGTTGATAATTTTCAAAAAGAGTTCGTTCATTGTGAACCTCCTTTCCTGATGCGGTCGATCATGCGCTGTACCTCATCAAGCTCATCTTCGGACATAGCCTGATGCTTTGTAAAAGCAGCGATAAAGGCAGGCAGAGAACCCTCGAATTTTTTCTCAACCAGTTCATCGATCTCACACGCCTGGGCTTCATCTTTGGAAACGAGAGAAGTAACAGTGCCATTGTCGTTCTTCAGCACACCACGCTCTCCAAGACGCTTGATAACGGTATAAGTCGTAGTCCTTTTCCATCCGAGTTGATCCTGGCACAGCTTTACAAGCTCGACAGCAGTAACCGGCTCATGCTCCCACATAATCAAACAAAAACGATATTCACTTTCGTGAATCTTCGGAAAATCCATATTCACGCCCTCCCTGTCTACACCATTAGACTTCACACATAGTCTACCGCATTAGACAGTCAAAATCAATAGAGTTCACAGAAAAGATACAAAAAAATTGCCCGCAGAATTTCTCCCACGGGCAAAGTGTTGGTTAGCTATCAAGCGGTTTGTATTCAGTTACAGTTTTCAAATAGGTTTCGGGATTACCGTTCAGTATCAAATCAGCATATCCAATCGGATCATTGTAGATCAGATAGTCCAGTTCTGACCGCTGATACATATTATCGGCAACCTCATTCTCCACGGCGATGGTATCAATGGCAATCATGCTGCCATCTAAAAATTTCAGTTCCACACAAGCGGTATCCATGTTAAACTCACAAGAAATCAATCTATCCATAAGAAACCTCCATTTTGCGGGATGTTAGATCATCCCAAAATATTTGAATGCTTCTCGGATTGCTTTCTCTTTTTCCGGCGGACACATGGGCTGTCTGGAATCCTCGGACTTCGGCAAATTGTAATTCTTGCCAACTTCAATCCCACATTTCCTCTTAATCTGTGAGATATAAAGGTTGGATACCTTTAACCCGCTATGCTCCAGCACATAGTCTTTGATCTGGGTGTAGGTTGCCCCATCCTGAAATTCGGACATATCCATATCTTCCAAAGAGAACTCAACCCGAATCTTTTTCGAGTCGACCTCACCCTTGGAAAGCAAGACAACCGTCTCCACATGCGCGGTGCGGGGGAACATGTCCACCGCCACGGCCTTTTTGAGGGTGTAGCCCCGCCCGGCGAACCGCTTCACGTCCCGGCCCAGGGTGCCGGGATCGCAGGAGACGTAGACCACCCGCTGTGGGCCCATATCCGCGATGGTGTCCACCACGTCCTCGGCCAGCCCCTTGCGGGGCGGATCCACGCACACCACGTCGGGGCGCACCCCCTCCCCCTCCAGGTAGCGGGCGGCCTCCCCCGCGTCGGCGCAGAGGAAGCGGGCGTTTCCAATGTGGTTGCGCTGGGCGTTGGCGATGGCGTCGTCCACCGCCTGGGGCACCACCTCGGCCCCCCACACCATGCCCGCCTTCCGGGCCATGACCAGGCTGATGGTGCCGATGCCGCAGTAGAGATCCAGCACCGTCTCCGCCCCGGTGAGGCCGGCGAACTCCAGGGCCTTGCCGTAGAGCACCTCGGTCTGGGCCGGGTTGACCTGATAAAAGGAGGGGACGGACAGCCGGAAGGTGAGGCCGCACAGGGTGTCGGACAGGAAGTCCTCCCCCCACAGGGCGCGGTAGGAGTCCCCCAGAATCACGTTGTTGTGCTTCTCGTTCACCCCCAGCACGATTCCGGCCAGGTTGGGCTCGGCCCGGCGCAGGGCGCGCACCAGCTCGGCCTCCCGGGGGACGCCCCGGCCATTGACCAGCAGGCAGCACAGGCTGCGGCCGGCCCGGTTGGTGCGCACATACACGTGGCGCACCAGGCCGGTGAAGGTGCGCTCGTTGTAGGCGGGGATGGAGTACTCCGCCATCCACTCCTTCACGGCCCCCCGCAGGCGGGCGGCCGCCTCCCCCTGGAGCAGGCAGTCGTCCACGTCGATTACGTCATGACTCCGGGGGCGGTAGAAGCCGATGCGGGGGCCCTTGGCCACCGGGAACTGGGCCTTGTTGCGGTAGCGGTCTACCTGCTCCGCCCCCAGGATGGCGGAGACGTGGATATCCGCCCCGCCCAGGCGGCGCAGGGCGTCCTCCACCCGGATGCGCTTGGCCTCCAGCTCCTCGGCGTAGTTCATGTGCCGGAACTGGCAGCCGCCGCACTTGGTGTAGTGCAGGCACCGGGGGAAGATGCGGGCGGGGGAGGGGTTGACCACCTCCTCCACCCGGCCCCAGAGGGCGCTGCGGCCCACATGGGTGAGGCGCACGTCGCAGGCCTCTCCCCGGATGCCGCCCTGGACAAAGACCACCATCCCGTCCAGCCGGGCCACCCCGGCGCCGTCGCTGGCGTAGCCATCGATCACCAGGCGGCAGAGCTGCCCCTCCCGGGGCTTGCCGTTATCCATCCGCACTCACGTCCTTCATGGCGTCATAGGTCAGCACCGCAGAGAGCGGGCTGTTCATGGCGGGCAGGGCGCCGCCCTGGAGCCAGAACACATACCCCTCCGCCGTGCAGTAAAAGTTGTCCACCTGCACCGCGGCGGTGATGGCGTCCCGGGTGAGCGTCCCCTGCTCCACCGCCGCGGCCAGCTCGCTCCGCTGGTCCAACAGGGCGTCCACCACCCGCGCCCGTACGGCGTCGGCGTCGGTGAAGAAGTCGGTGAAGTCCAGCTTTTCCCCCGTCACGGCGTCAAACTGCTCACTGAGCAGAAAGACGGCGGGGTGGGCCTCCCCCTCGCTGGACACATACAGGTCCCGGCAGACGCTGATCACCTTCTCGTCGGCGTAGGCGATCTGGTAGGTCATCTCCTGGGTGGTAGGGTAGAAGGGGAACCCCGCCGCCTTGGACACGTCGTAGTCGGCCACCGCCATCTCATAGGCCTCCTCTGCCTCCAGCATCCGGCTGGCCCCCTCGGCCTTGTACCACTCGTTGATGGCCGTCCCGGCGGGGCAGGCGTCGGTGTTCTGTATCAGCGGGAGGGTGAAGGAGGCGGTGAGCACCGTGGCGCCGTCGCCGGAGGTAAAGGTCTTGGCAAAGACCTGATCCCCCCACTTGGGAGCGGCAGGCGCCGGCGTGGGAGTGGGGGTGGGCACCGGCGTGGATGTCTGGATGGGGGTGGGCACCGGGGTCTCCTCCGGCATCTTGTCCCCGCCGCAGGCCGTCAGGGACAGGGTCAGCGCCGCGGCCAACAGGCCGGACAGCACAATCCGTTTTTTCATATTACGCTCCTTTACACTGGGTGATGGGAACAACATTATTGTACCATCTGCCTGCCGGGCCGTAAATGGAAAAAAGCAATTTGTAACCTTCCGTATTTTTTTGGTATAATGGACGAATCACAGCGGGAGGCGCGGCGGCCTGGACAACAACTATGGGCCCGGTGCCCTCATCTACGCCCCCTGCGTGCTGGCGCCGCAGGCGCGAAGGAAAACCGCAAAACGCTGGGTTTGTTCATAATTTCCCCTTTTGTAGGTTTGTCAAACATATTGGACGGTGA
>NZ_JH417633.1 GCF_000239295.1 Flavonifractor plautii ATCC 29863 | reverse complement strand
CTTTCCCTACACGACGCTCTTCCGATCTTCTTCTGTTTACGGAGTTTGAGAATGACCGAGATCCACCTCGGGCATCAGTTCCTGGTTGATAATGGTGAGCATCTCTTCCAGCTTGGCGCACTCCTCCGGGGAGAAACGCTGCCGGATGCGCTCGGTCACGGCATGGACGTAGTCGTTGCTGATATTGTAGTAGTCCTTGTATTTCTGGGTGACCTGGAGGTGGTACTCGCGCTTGTCGTGGGCGGACTGGATCTTCTGCACATAGCCCTTGCGGATCAGGCTGTTGATCTTATAGGCCGCGTTGGGCGGCGAGATGCGCATAAAGGAGGCGAACTCGTTGATGGTTGGGCAGCCCAGGGCCTGGATGGTCTCCATGGCGAAGGTCTCTACCGTGGTCAGGCTGGCCTCGCGGTTTTGAAAGCGCTCGAAGATCTCCTGATAAAAATGAAGCTTGAATTTGGTATACACGATTTCAAATTTCTGTTCCAACATGCCGGCGCCCCCGCATTGTCATATTTTTTCATTTTATCAAAAAGCGGAGGGAAGGGCAATCACAAATCTTTGGCCAAGGCAAAGGTAAGCTCTGCCGAAACGGCCAGTTGGCCGCCCACGGTGGCTTTGGCCTCAGCGACAGCTACCGGGCCCTTCTGCTTTAGAATGGTGCACTCCAGCTCCAGTACGTCGCCGGGGGTGACCTGGCGGCGGAAGCGGGCGTTTTTGATGCCGCCGAACAGGCCGATCTTCCCCTTGTTCTCCGGCATGGACAGCATGGTCACGGCCCCCACCTGGGCCAGGGCTTCAATGATGAGCACGCCGGGCATCACGTGGTACTGGGGGAAGTGGCCCTGGAAGAAGGGCTCGTTGACGGTGACGCATTTGATGCCCTTGGCCCACTTGCCCACCTCGCCGTCCACGATGCGGTCCACCAGGGCGAAGGGGTAGCGGTGAGGGATGATCTCAGCGATCTGGTTGGAATTCAGCTGCATCATGGCTCAGCCCTCCCACTTCTTGAAGAGCACGCAGGCGTTGTGGCCGCCGAAGCCCAGAGAGTTGGACAGGGCATACTCCACCTGCTGCTCCCGGCCCTGGTTGGGGATATAGTCCAGATCGCAGGCCGGATCGGGTACCTGGTAGTGGATGGTGGCGGGCAGGAAGCCGTCCCGCAGGCTCAGGGCGGTGAAGATGGCCTCCACCGCGCCGGCGGCGCCCAGCATGTGTCCGGTCATGGACTTGGTGGAGCTGACGGCCAGCTTGGCGGCGTGGGCGCCGAACACGGCCTTGATGGCCGCGGTCTCCCCGGAGTCGTTGAGGGGGGTGGAGGTGCCGTGGGCGTTGATGTAGCCCACCTGCTCGGGGGACGCCCCGGCGTCGGCCAGGGCCAGGGCCATGGCGCGGGCGCCACCCTCCCCGTTGGGGGCGGGGGCGGTGATGTGGTAGGCGTCGCAGGTGGCGCCGTAGCCCACCACCTCGGCGTACACCCTGGCCCCGCGGGCCAGGGCGTGCCCGTACTCCTCCAGCATCAGCACGGCCGCACCCTCGCCCATGACGAAGCCGCTGCGCTCGGCGTCAAAGGGGATGGAGGCCCGGCTGGGGTCATCCCCCACGTGGAGGGCCCGCATGGTGGTGAAGCCGCCGATGGACAGAGGGGTGATAGCGGCCTCGGCGCCGCCGCAGAGCATCACCTCGGCGTAGCCGTCCCGGATGTGGCGGAAGGCGTCGCCCACCGCGTTGGAGCCGCCGGCACAGGCGGTTACCGGGCAGGTGCACATGCCCTGAAAGCCCGCCATGATGGCAATGAAGCCGGCGCCCATGTTGGCGATGGTGGTGGGGATATAGAAGGGGGAGGCCCGGTCAAAGCCCTTCTGGGAGCAGCGCAGCTCCTCGCTCTCGGCCATCTCGATGCCGCCCACGCCGCTGGAGACGATGACGCCGCAGCGGGTGCGGTCCTCCGCCTCAGGGATCAGGCCGCTGTCGGCCAGGGCCTCCTTGGCGGCGGCGGCGGCCAATTGGGTGTAGCGGCTCATGTGCCGCACATCCTTCTTGTCCAGCACGGTGGTGGGGTCCCAGTCCTTGACCTCGGCGGCCAGGTGGACCTTCTGGGCGGAGCAGTCATACCGGGTGATGGGGCCAATGCCGCACACCCCGTCCCGGACAGCCTGCCAGGTGTCGGCGGCGTTGTGGCCCAGGGGGTTGACGGTGCCCAGGCCGGTAATCAGCACTCTGCGTTTTTCCATAATTGCGTTCCTCCTCACATGCCCATTCCGCCGTCCACCTGGAGCACCTGGCCGGTGATGTATCCGGCCTCCTCGGAGGCCAGGAAGGCCACGGCGGCGGCCACGTCCTCCGGGGTGCCGGGGCGGCCCGCCGGGATGGCGGCCAGCATGGCCTCCCGGGCCGCGTCGGGCAGGGCGGCGGTCATATCAGTGGCGATATAGCCGGGGGCCACCGCGTTGACGGTGACGCCGCGGCCGCCCAGCTCCTTGGCCAGGGACTTGGTCATGCCGATGAGCCCCGCCTTGCTGGCGCAGTAGTTGATCTGGCCCGGGTTGCCCCGCAGGGCCACCACGGAGCTGAGGTTGACGATGCGGCCGTAGCGGGCCTTCATCATGGGCCGGGCGGCGGCCTTCATGGTGAGGAAGGCCCCCTTGAGGTTGGTCTCGATGACCGCGTCGAAGTCCTCCTCCTTGAGCATCATGGCCAGGTTGTCCCGGGTGATGCCCGCGTTGTTGACCAGAATGTCCAGGGAGCCCAGCTCCTTCACGGCGGTGTCGATGAGGGTTTTTACGGCGGCGGGATCGGCCACACTGCCCTGGACGGCACGGGTCTGGACGCCCAGGGCCTCCAGCTCCTTTCGGGTCGCCTCTGCCGCGGCGGTGTTGCCCGCGTAGGAGAAGACCACGTTGGCCCCCCGGCGGGCCAGCTCCAGGCAGATGGCGCGGCCGATGCCGCGGCTGCCGCCGGTGACGACGGCGGTTCTTCCGGTAAAGCTCATAGCGTTATCCTTTCAGCGCGGCGGAGAGGGCGTCCAAATCGGCGCAGGTCTCCACGGCGTAGGTCTTGATGGCGGGAGCGGTCTTCTTGACAAAGCCGCTGAGGGCCTTGCCTGGGCCGATCTCCACGATGGTGTCCACCCCCAGCTCGGCCAGGCGGCGGATGGTGTCCTCCATGTAGACGGAGGTCTGCACCTGCTTCTCCAGCAGGGCGGGGATGGTGTCCTCCGGCCCCATCTCCTGGCCCAGACAGTTGAAGAGCACGGGGATGCGCATCGCGCCGAAGGCGGTCTCCTTGAACTTCTCCCGCAGGGCATCGCCGGCGGGGGCGAGGAGGGAGGTGTGGAAGGGCCCGCTGACCTTCAGGGGCAGGCAGCGCTTGGCGCCCAGCTCCTTGGCCAGTGCGGCGGCCTTGTCCACGGCGGCCTGCTCGCCGCCGATGACCAACTGGCCGGGGCAGTTGTAGTTGGCGATCTCCACCACCCCCGCGCCGGCGGCCTGCCGGCATGCCTCCTGGAGCTTCTCGCGGTCCAGGCCCAGCACGGCGGTCATGCCGCAGGGGCGGCCCGCCGCGGCTGCGGCCATGGCCTTGCCGCGAAAGGCGGCCAGGGAAATGGCCTGGGGAGCGGTGAACACCCCGGCGCACTGGAGGGCGGAGTACTCGCCCAGGGAGAGGCCCGCGGCGTAGTCCGGGACAATGCCCCGCTCCGCCAGCAGGGCGGTCATGCCGGCGGCAAAGGCCACCATACAGGGCTGGGTGTACTCGGTCAGGTTCAACACCCCGTCGGGGTCGGTGAACATGGTGGTTTTCAGATCGAAGTCCACGCCGGCGGTGTCCAGCACGGCGCGGAAGGCGGGATGGGCCTCGTAGAGATCGGCCCCCATGCCGGGGTGCTGGCTGCCCTGCCCGGCGTACAGAAAGGCCAGACTCATTCGCTCAGCCCCTTTCGCACGGCCGCATATCCGGCCATCAGCTCCTCAAAGATCTGCCGCAGGGGACGGATCTCGTGCACCATACCGGCCACCTGGCCGGCCATGAAGCTGCCGCCGTCCACGTCGCCGTCGAACACGGCCTTCCGCAGGGAGCCCAGGGTGAGCTGCTCCATCTCCTCCAGGGGGACATCCTTCTTCTCCATGCGCAGATATTCCCGGGCCATCTTGTTCTTGAGCACCCGCACCGGCGCTCCGGTGGAGCGGCCGGTGACGGTGGTGTCGTTGGCCCCGGCCTTGAGCACGGCCTGCTTGTAATTGACATGGATGGGGCACTCCTCGCTGGCCAGCAGGCAGGTGCCCACCTGGACGCCGCAGGCCCCAAGGGCAAAGGCGGCGGTGAGTTGCCGGCCATCAGCGATGCCGCCGGCGGCGATGACGGGGACGCTCACCGCGTCCACCACCTGGGGCACCAGTGCCATGGTGGTCAGCTCGCCGATGTGGCCGCCGCTCTCGCAGCCCTCGGCGATGATGCCGTCGATGCCGTAGCGCTCCAGCCGCTTGGCCAGAATGGGGGCGGCCACCACGGGGAACACCTTGATACCCGCCTCTTTCCAGGCGGGGACGTATTTGCCGGGATTGCCCGCGCCGGTGGTCACCACCTGCACCCCCTCCTCCGCCACCACCTTGGCCAGCGCGTCGATGTGGGGATTCATCAGCATCAGGTTGACGCCGAAGGGCTTGCCGGTGTTCGCCTTGGCGGCGCGGATCTCGGCCCGCAGGGCCTCGGCGTCCATCCCGCCGGAGGCAACCAGGCCCAGGGCACCCGCGTTGGACACGGCGGCGGCGAAGGCGCCGGTGGCGATGTTGGCCATGCCGCCCTGGATGATGGGGAACTCAATCCCCAAAAGCTCGTTTAATTTCATAGAAACTCCTTATGAAACGCCTCCACGAAAAAGCCTCGCAGAGTTTCCCCGCCCGCAGGCGGGGAAATAAAATGAAATCCGTTTTCGGCCGCGATATGTGCGTGGACGAAAACACTTCTCAGCCCACAAGTGTGAGTTTTATCCGGCGAAGCCGGACAAAACTTGCGCGCGGGGGCTGCATCTCTCTCCAACAAGCGGCTCTGCCGCTTGTTGGAAGCTACGCCAGCTCCAGCAGAGCCCCGGCCCAGGTCAGCCCGCCGCCGAAGCCCACACACAGGGCTTTTTGGCCGGAGGTGATGGCCCCGCCTCCCACCAGCTCGTCCAGCAGCAGGGGAACGCTGGCGGCGGAGGTGTTGCCGGTGCGCTCGATGTTGCCGGGGCACCTGGCCGGGTCGATGCCCAGCTTCTTCACGGCAAAGTCGATGATGCGCTGGTTGGCCTGGTGGAACACGAAGAGGTCGATGTCCTCCGGGGTAAGGCCAGCCCGGTCCAGCACCTCCCGGGCACAGCGGGGCACAGCCTCCACGGCGAAGCGGAACACCGACTGGCCGTCCATATGGACATGGGGGGGCGCGGCAGTGTTGACGCCGGGGACGTAGAGCACCTCTGAGTTGCCTCGGCAGCCCAGCACGGCGTGGAGGGAGGGGTAGTTTGCCCCCCACTCCACCAGGGCGGCCCCGGCACCGTCGCCGAAGAGCACACAGGTGCTCCGGTCGCCAAAGTCCATGACCCGGCTGAGGATTTCCGCCCCCAGCACCAGGCCGTACTTCCGGGGGGTGGAGGCCAGCAGGCACTCGGCGGTGTGCAGAGCGTACACAAAGCCGGAGCAGGCGGCGTTCAGATCAAAGCATATGGTATCCTCCGGAAAGCCCAGCTCCTTTTGGAGCAGGCAGGCGGCGGCGGGGGAAAGAAAATCCGGGGTGACTGTGGCCACCAGGCAGATGCCGATTTCGCCGGGGGCGACGCCGCCCCGCTCCAGTGCCTGCCGGGCGGCGGCCAGACAGAGGGAGGTGTGGCTCTCGCCGTCGGTGCAGTAGCGTCGGGAGCGGATGCCGGTGCGGGTGGAGATCCACTCGTCGTTGGTATCCACGATTTTGGCCAAATCATCGTTGGTCACGACCTTTTTGGGCACGGCGGAGCCGGTGCTGATTAACTTAATCCCGTTCATGTACGCTCCTTTCTCAGGGCCTTCGCGCCCATCGCGCGGAATTTTTTATAGCGCCCGGCAGCCAGAGCCGGACCGCTGAGCTTGCCCAGGGCGTTGAGCTCCTTGACCAAGGCGGTGTCCAGAGTCCGGAACAGGGCGGCGGGGTTGGTGTGAGCCCCTCCCTCGGGCTCAGGAATGATGCGGTCGGCCACCTCCAGCTCCAGCAGGTCGGCGGCGGTGAGCTTCATCACGCCGCAGGCCTCGTCGCTGCGGGAGGCGTCCTTCCACAGGATGGCGGCAAAGCCCTCCGGGGAGAGGACGGAGTACACCGCGTTCTCCAGCATGAGCACGCGGTTGCCCACGCCCAGGGCCAGGGCGCCGCCGCTGCCTCCTTCCCCGGTGACCACGGAGACTACAGGCACGGTGAGACGGCTGGACAGGGCCAGGGTGCGGGCGATGGCCTCCGCCTGGCCCCGGGCCTCGGCCTCCAGGCCGGGGTAGGCGCCGGGGGTGTCGATAAAGGTGATGACGGGGCGGCGGAACTTCTCCGCCTGAAGCATGAGCCGCTGGGCCTTGCGGTAGCCCTCCGGTGAGGGCATGCCGAAGTGGAGGGACAGGTTTTCCTCCAGGGAGCGGCCCTTCCGGTGGCCGATGACGGTCACCGGCTTGCCGTGGAACAGGGCGACGCCGCCCAGGATGCTGCCGTCCTCGGCGCACAGGCGGTCGCCCCGCTGCTCAAAGAAATCGGTAAACAGGTGCTTGATGAAATCTGCCGTGCCGGGGCGCTCCGGGTGGCGGGCCAGGGCCACCCGCTGGGCGGGGGTCAGCTTACTTGCCATGCGCGTCGCCCCCCTTTCCATGGAGCTTCAGCAGATGGAGCAGGGTGACGCGCAGCGCGTCCCTTGGAACGATGGCATCCAGGAAGCCGTGCTCCAGCAGATATTCGGCGCTCTGGAAGCCCTCGGGGAGCTTTTCGCCGATGGTCTGCTCAATCACCCGCGGGCCGGCGAAGCCGATCAGGGCGCCGGGCTCGGCCAGCATGATGTCCCCCAGGCTGGCAAAGCTGGCGGTGACGCCGCCGGTGGTGGGGTGGGTGAGCACCGAGATGTAGAGGCCGCCCTTCTGGGAGAACCGCTCCAGGGCGGCAGAGGTCTTGGCCATCTGCATCAGGGAGAGGATACCCTCCTGCATCCGGGCCCCGCCGCTGGCGGAGAAAAGGATGAGGGGGAGCTTGTACTTGTCGGCGTACTCCACCAGCCGGGTGACCTTCTCCCCGACGGCGGCGGACATGCTGCCCATGAAAAAGCGGCTGTCCAGGGCGCCCACGGCCACCCGCTGGCCCCCGATGCGGCCGGCGGCGGTGACCACCGCCTCGTTCATGCCGGTGCGGCGGCGGGCGCCGTCCAGCTTGGCCTCATAGCCGGGGAAGTCCAGCGGGTTGTTGGAGGCCAGGGGGGCGTCCAGCTCCCGGAAGGTACCCTTGTCCAGAATGAGGCTCAGGCGGTAATAGGCCCCCACGGGGTAGTGGTGCCCGCACAGGGGGCAGACATAGCGGTGGCCTACCAGCTCCCGGCGGGGCACCGCCTTGCCGCAGGCGGGGCAGGCCTCCTCGGTGTGGGCCGGAGCGGGGGAGGAGCCCCGCAGGGCCTTGAGGGAGAGGAGCTTCTGGCGGCGCTGTGCAAAGACGCTGCTCATACCTCACGCACCTCCCCGCTGCCGCTCCAGGCCAGAAGGGTGTCCATATGGGCCTCCAGGAAGCCGGTGGAGTAGTTGCCCCGGACGAAGTCGGGGTGGTGGAGGATCTGGTGGAGCAGGTCGGTGTTGGTGGCCGGTCCCTCGATGACCAGCTCCTCCAGGGCCCGGCGCATCCGGCGGATGGCCTCCAGCCGGGTGGGGGCGTAGACGATCAGCTTGGCCATCAGGGAGTCGTAGTAGGGGGGCAGCTCGTAGCCGGTATAGAGGCCGGTGTCCACCCGCACGCCGTAGCCGCCGGGCAGGTGGAGGAAGTCGATGCGGCCGGGACAGGGCTGGAACCCCTTGGCCGGGTCCTCGGCGTTGATGCGGCACTCGATGGCGTGGCCGCGGAACAGGACCTCCTCCTGGGTGACCGAGAGGGGGAGCCCGGCGGAAACGCGGATTTGCTCCCGCACCAGGTCCAGGCCGGTGACCAGCTCGGTGACTGGGTGCTCCACCTGGATGCGGGTGTTCATCTCGATGAAGTAGAACTGGCCGTCGGGGGCCAGCACGAACTCGATGGTGCCGGCGTTGACGTAGCCCGCGGCCCTGGCGGCCGCCACGGCCGCCGCGCCCATCCGCTCCCGCAGCTCCGGGGTCAGGGCCTTGGAGGGGGACTCCTCCAGCAGCTTCTGGTTGCGCCGCTGAATGGAGCAGTCCCGGTCGCCCAACTGGATCACGTGCCCCCGCCCGTCGGCCATGATCTGGAACTCGATGTGGCGGGGGTTGACGATCAGCTTCTCCAGGTACATCTCCCCGCTGCCGAAGCAGGCCAGCGACTCGCTGCGGGCCTCTTCAAACAGGGGGATGAGCTGTTCCGGCTCATACACCCGGCGCATCCCCCGGCCTCCACCGCCGGCGGAGGCCTTGATGAGCACCGGGTATCCAATGGAGTCGGCCAGGGCCTTGGCCTGCTCGGCGGTGTCTACCGCCCCGTCGGAGCCGGGCACCACCGGCACCCCGGCGCTCCGCATCAGCTTCCGGGCGGCGGCCTTGTTGCCCATGGCGCGGATTACGTCGCCGGAGGGGCCGATGAAGGTGATGCCGGCGGCCTCGCAGGCGTCGGCAAAGTCGGCGTTCTCACTGAGAAAGCCGTAGCCGGGGTGGATGGCGTCGCACCCGGCGGCCTGGGCCACGGTGAGGATCGCATTGACGTTTAAATAGCTGTCTGCCGAGCGGGCGGGGCCGATGCAGTAGGCCTGCTCCGCCAGCTGGACATGGAGAGCTTCCCTGTCCGCCTGGGAGTAGACCACCACAGGCTCGATCTCCAGCTCCCGGCAGGCCCGGAATACCCGGACGGCAATCTCGCCCCGGTTGGCAATTAAAATGCGCTTGAACATGGGCTCACCCTTCCCGGTAGCGGAGCAGCGGCTCCCCGAAGGACACCAGGGCCCCGTCCTCCTGAAGGATCTCCTCGATGACGCAGTCGCAGGGGGCCTGCACCTCGTTCATCATCTTCATAGCCTCCATCAGACACACGGTCTGACCCTTTTTCACATGGTCGCCCACCTGCACAAAGGGAGCAGCATCGGGGGCGGAGGCGGCGTAGAAGGTGCCCACCAGGGGGGCGGTGATGCACTTGCCCGCAGGCGCTGGAGCAGCCGCCGGCGACACAGCGGCCGCGGGGGCGGGAACCGGGGTGGCGGCAGGAATGGGAGCGGCCGGGCCGCCCTTGCCCAGCTCCAGGGAGAAGTCCTTGGTGGAGAGCTTCAGGGTGGTGGCGGTGCTGGCGTCAAAGCGGGCCATCAGCTCAAAAATCTCTTGATTGGTCATAACGGCTCCTTTCGGAAAAAAGGCACCGGCCTGCACCGGTGCCCAGGTTCCTTATTACTCAGCGTGGTCCTCCAGGTACTTCACCAGGTCGCCCACAGTCTTCATGTTGGGCAGCTCCTCGTCGGCAATGGTCACACCGAACTCCTCCTCCAGAGCCATGGACAGCTCCACGGCGGCCAGGGAATCGGCCTCCAGATCCTCCGCCAGGCGGGCATCGGGGGTCACCTTGTCGGCGTCGCAGCTCAGGGTCTCCACAATAATCTCTTTAACCTTCTCAAAATCCATGACAGATTCTCCTTGCAAAATTACTTCAATCATTTTACTTAAAATTTTTTAAATAAAATAATTTAAGCATATTTTAGCAGGTCATTCGCATTTGTCAAGAAAAAAGTTTGTAAAATAATGGGTTCAATTGGGGTGAGCCCTTGAGCGGCAAGGTGTTTTGCCCGAGAAAAAAGTTGTAGGGTCCCCTTGCGGAGACGGGCAAATTGCAGTACGATAGCGGAAAAGGAGGAATCATATCGTGAAAGTATTTATTAGCGCGGATATTGAGGGAACCGCTGTTACCGCCACACGGGAGGGCTGTCGGCCGGGGGAATTTGAGTATGAGCGCAGCCGGAAGGAGATGACGGCGGAGGTGGTGGCCGCCGCCGAGGGGGCCCGGGCCGCCGGAGCCGAGCTGGTGGTGGTGAAGGACGCCCACGGGCCGGGGCTCAATATTCTGCCGGAGGAATTGCCGGAGTATGTCCAGCTCATCCGAAGCTGGAGCGGCTCGCCGGAGATGATGGTGGAAGGGCTGGACAGCAGCTTCGATGCCGCCTTTTTCGTGG
Organism: Flavonifractor plautii ATCC 29863; assembly: GCF_000239295.1. GTDB lineage: Bacteria > Bacillota > Clostridia > Oscillospirales > Oscillospiraceae > Flavonifractor > Flavonifractor plautii. The sequence continues at coordinate 1,416 of NZ_JH417633.1, read as the reverse complement.
GCTATCACAATGCGGCGGGGGAGGGAGGCAACGCCCTGAGCCACACCATCAACGGCGGCGTGGTTCACCGCATCACCGTCAACGGGCAGCCCGCCTCGGAGTTCCTGATCTACAGTTGGATGGCCGCTTGGTATGGGGTTCCAAGCGTGCTCCTCACGGGAGACAAGACCCTGTGCGAGGTGGGGGCGGAGCTGCACCCCTCCCTGGTTACCGTGCCGGTAAAGGACGACGTGGGGGGACGTTCCCAGGGCCTCAGCCCAGTTTTGGCCCACAGACGGATCCGGGAGGGGGCAGAGCGGGCAGTGAAGCAGGACTTGTCCGCCGCCCGTATCACACTGCCGGAGCATTTCCGGGTAGAGCTGACCTATAAGAGTCACCGGGATGCCTATACCAAGGGCTTCTACCCCGGCGCGGAGCGGGTGGACGCGATGACCTTGGCCTATGAGACCGGCGACTGGTACGAGGCAAACCGTTTCCTTCTGTTCGCCATCTGAGCAATGCGCCGCGTAAAGCAAAGGGCCGCCCGTTATAACCGGGCGGCCCTTTGCGTGAATGAGGGGTGTTGTTTTAAGTAGCCGCCCCGGCCGGGGCGGCAGGGGCAGTCAGCCGCGGCAGCAGCCGCAGCCGCAGGAGGAGTCCTCGTCCTCCCCGCCCGCAGTATCCCAAAGGAACGCGGGGAAGGAGACATACACGGGCCAACGGGTGTTGGCAGCCGTGCCGCCGCCGGGAAAGACGGGCAGCTCGGGGAAGGAGGGCAGGGTGGTGATCCCGCCGTTCCCGGTATTGGAACCGTTCCCGCAGCAGCGACAGCAGCAATTGCGGTTCTGACCTTGACAACAACACATAGTAAGGTACCCCCATTCAAATTTGCGGCGGGCCTTCGCCCCCCACATCGACAGTATACGCCGCAGGTCCGCCGGGGGTGCCTGGACAAACAAGCGCCCCCGGCCCGCAGGGGCCGGAGGCGCCGTTCCATCCGTATGTTAGGCGGCGACCACGTTGACCGCACGCAGCTTGTCGGCATTCTTGGGATCGGGCTCCACATCATAGGTGACCTTCTGACCCTCCTGAAGGGTCTTGAAGCCGTCGCACACGATGGCGGAGAAGTGCACGAACACGTCGTCGCCGCCCTCGTCGTTGGAGATGAAGCCGAAGCCCTTGGTCTCGTTGAACCACTTGACAGTACCGTGATACATAATGGTACCTCCTGAAAAAAATTTGGAGCTAAATGACATAGAAAAAAACCCACACATTTGCCGCTCGTCTGAAGATCCGACGATGACTACAAACATGTGAGTTCAGGCCGTGCATTTAGACTACTGTACAAATATAACACGAAATCCAGGCCACGTCAAGAGGAAAGAAGCGGAAGGGGGCGGCAGGCGTGTAGGACTACAATACATATTGGACATCTGA
>NZ_JH417632.1 GCF_000239295.1 Flavonifractor plautii ATCC 29863 | reverse complement strand
AACTAAAGTGCGAAAAAATCTTGACACGACCACGAAAACAGCAAGTGCCTTAAAGTTCCATATCCAATTTTGGGTGCAAAAAAGCAGGAGACCTTTTCAGATTTCCTGCTTAATAACGCTGTGAAGATTTAATTGTGGTTGGGCTGCCAGTTATGCAAATTCCTTTGCCATTTTCTTCTCGTAGCCTTTTTATAAGATTAACGGGAGTTTCATTGACAAAACGGATTTTATCGGAAGAAGTTTTTTTGTTTATATTGCTTATAATTCCTGTGCTTATGCGGATAATTAGATTTTTACTCTTTTTAGTTGAAAATACTACTTTATTCTTGCAATAATATCACTTTTTTATGATGTCCAAAATACAACAATACAGCAAATTTCTCTTCTCCATAATTAATTTTGTTTCTTCTATAATCACTAACAAGTTCGCCTTCAAAAAATTCATTTTCAATTACATATGCCCCTTTAGTTTTTCCTCCTTTGCATTTCTCGATATATACCATTGATTTATACCAGCAGTATCTTTTTCCTTGTATATATCCTTCAATTTCATAACAAAGCAGCCATAATCCTCTACATATAGAATACACTAAAACTATAATGGATATTATTTTAATTATATTTTCAAATAAATCATTTTTTTTAATCTGAAAAATAATTATCAGCAAAGATATCAATATCGGTACTGCTAAAATGTCTATAAAAATTTGTTGTTTTATTTCTTTTAACCATTGCTTTAAATATTTTGTCTTTTCTGGTGGATTCAATAATATAGATGAATTCTCATACAATCTCTCTCTAATACTTTCTGTCATAGTACATCTCCTCCTATTTTTAATTGAAAATAACGAAGTGAAATCATTTTATCCTGCTGTAACTGGTCCTCTACCCTCGCGTGAAAGTACAGCCATATCCATGTGCATAACTGCCAAAAGAACCCATTCAATTTCTAATTCCGAATCTATTTTTTCAATTGCATACATAGAAGTGTTAGAAATTTTTTCGATTTTTGCAACACATTGATGTGTTATATTCTCGATAATTGAGCTGTAGTTATTTGCTCATTCACAAATTCTGTTTTGTTGCTTACATTATACTTCATCAACCTAAAGAATGGAAGATTTTTTCTTACCTCCCAAAGCAAAAGCACCTGTCATTTTCAAAACGAAAACAGCAAGTGCCTTAGAGCTCCATATCCTGTTTTTTGCTTTTCGCCGGAATTGTCCGGCTGACTTCACGCTCTGCCATTTCTTTCTTCTTGCGGCTTAACTGCTCTATAATAGAACTTTTGGCTTTCTTCTTAATTTGCTCCGTTCCGGCTTTTTTGACCTCCGGTTTCATCAGCGTGGTTTGGATTTTCTGAATGGTTGATTTCATAGCATTTGTGATTCTGGCAATCACGCCATCCAATCGTTTCACTGCATACTCGATTTCTTTCTTTGAAGCCTTACGCTCAGGGGAGAGAACCCATGCCTTAGACTGCTCCACCAGCTTAATATCCTCCTTGTGCGTTTCCAGTTTCACAGTATCAGCAACGACCTCAACCGCCTTGTCATAAGCAATATCGGCAACCTCGTCCACCAGAGCTTCCACATCCTCAATCTTCATCGTGAGTTCTTCCAGCTTTTGCTCCTGTGCTGCCAGTTGCTCCTTTTGCTTGAAAAGAATATAGTCCTGTTTTTCCAGATAAGCACGACCACCATATTCCGGTTCTTCTTCCAGTTGTAAGCCATGCTTTTTCGCCACATCAAACAACAGCACTCGGCAGGCTGAATCGAAAGTCATCTTGCGGTTATTTTTTCTTCCGACAGGCTTCTCCGGTTCCGGCAGTTCAAATCCCAGTGCTTCCAAAGCCTTTTCCTGTTGTGGGGCAATCTCCCCATATTGATTTTCACAGTCGAACACATGACGCTCGTGAATATGAGGGGTGCTTTCATCCAAGTGCAGCGCCCAATTCAGGATATGGACATGAGAGCCGAAACGCTCATTTACGATTTCCATAAATTCTGTGACAATCTCAATGAGCAGTTCCGGTGGAACATGATTATCAAGTGTTCCAATCTGATAGACCGTTTCCTCTGGACAGGTCTTTTTGCTTTTGAGCAAATCACCGGTTTCCTTATTCCTTTCAGGGTGTCGGTTCTTCACATTTCTTTCGTTCTGTCCGGTTACAAAATCACGATACCGCTGACGATAAAAAAGCTGTTCCACATCTTCAAAAGTGGCAGACAGCTCATTTTCCTTATCGGGATTTTTGAAATTGCGGAAGCCATTGTAACAGTCCCAATAGAGATTTTGTTTGGCTCGTTCTTCGTCAATGTGTTCGCTGTTGGCAATGTCAAAACTGCGGTCATTGTGCTTCGGATTATAAACGCCATTCTTTCCAGCTCGTCCATTGTGCCTTGTTAATTTCACATGAGTTCCTCCTTTTCTTTTTGATTTCCCCGACAGGGGAGAAGGGCAGCGAAGCTGATTCCTTGCGGCTTTCTGCGTCAAGTAATACCCAGTACTAAGTGGCGAAACGCCACTTAACTGGGCAAGGCTGCCGCCCTTGACCTGCACAAGGGTATTGCATTCCCTGTACCCAGATAAGGTACAATAATTTTCGCAAATTGAAAA
>NZ_JH417631.1 GCF_000239295.1 Flavonifractor plautii ATCC 29863 | reverse complement strand
ATGGCCTCTTTCAGTAACATGTCCTTGACCTTCATGAGGCGGATGGTGTTGGCGCGCTCGTTCTCGTCCAGCTTCATGGTGATATACTGGATGGCCTCCTCCATTTGGGGGATCTTTACATACTCCAGGGCGTTGACCCGGCGGCGGGTCTTCTCGATCTCCTCGGCCAGGAGCTGAGAGGTCTTTTCGATCTCCGCCAGGCGGAGCATATCCTGGAGCACGCCGGACAGGGCCTCCACGGCGCCGTCCAGTTCGCCGGAGGTGGTGGCGAAGCCGTAGGGGTAGATTTCCCCGGCGTCGTCGCTCTTGGTCTTGAAGTGGTACACCGGCACATTGACGCTCATGATGTTCTGGAAGGTCATGTCCAGCTCCACGCTCTGCTTGGGGTAGAGCAGGGCCTGCTCCAGCATCTCGGTGGACATGAGGGCGGAGGCCACGGTGAAGGAGCCGTGGGCGCGCATCAGCCCCTCCTCCACCCTCTTCCGCAGGGCCCGGTTCTCCCGCACCACGTCCATGAACTGCTTCATGAGCTCGTCGCGCTTGTCCTTGAGCAGCTTGTGGCCCCGGATGGAGGTTCTCAGCCGGGTTTTCAGCCGCGTCAGCTCCTGCCGGGTGGGGTTTACGTTAATCGCGGGCATGGATTACCCCTCCTCTCCTTGCGCCACCGTCAGCCTTCAGAGGGGCCCCGCCGCGCGGGGACGGCGCTTTTGCGCCGCAAAAGCGCCGCAGGCGATTTCCGCAGGGCGGATTCATTCCGCCCGAGAATGGGAAATCCAGGGGCCCCCATGCGGCCGGCCGCATGGGGTTCACGTTAATCGCGGGCATGGATTACCCCTCCTTTTTCGGGAGGTACTTCTCAATGAACTCCGGCTTGATGCGCTTGAGCTCCGCCTTGGGCAGGATGCTCAGCAGCTCCCAGCCCAGATCCAGAGTCTCCTCGATGGAGCGGTTCTCGTCGCTGCCCTGGGCCACGTAGCGCTTTTCGAACTCGTCAGCGAACTTGGCGTACTGGAGGTCGGTGGGGGACAGGGCGGCCTCGCCCAGGATGCTCATGAGCTCCTTGTTCTCCTTGCCGGTGGAATAGGCGGCAAAGAGCTGGTTCATGGTGCCCGCGTGATCCTCCCGCGTCTTGCCGGGGCCCACGCCCTTGTCCTTCAGGCGGGACAGGGAGGGCAGCACGTCCACCGGCGGGATGATGCCCTTGCGGTAGAGCTCCCGGGAGAGGATGATCTGTCCCTCGGTGATATAGCCGGTCAGATCGGGGATGGGGTGGGTCTTGTCGTCCTCGGGCATGGTGAGGATGGGGATGAGGGTGATGGAGCCGCTCTTGCCCAGCTGCCGCCCCGCCCGCTCATAGAGGGTGGCCAGGTTGGTGTAGAGGTAGCCGGGGTAGCCCCGGCGGCCGGGCACCTCCTTCTTGGCGGCGGACACCTCGCGCAGGGCCTCGGCGTAGTTGGTGATGTCGGTCATGATGACCAGCACGTGCATGCCCTTCTCGAAGGCCAGGTACTCGGCGGCGGTGAGGGCCATGCGGGGGGTGGCGATGCGCTCCACCGCCGGGTCGTTGGCCAGGTTTGTGAAGAGCACCGTCCGGTCGATGGCGCCGGTGCGGCGGAACTCCTGTACGAAGAAGTCGGACTCCTCGAAGGTGATGCCGATGGCGGCAAAGACCACGGCGAAGTTGCCCGCGTCGTCCCCCAGCACACGGGCCTGCCGGGCGATCTGGGCGGCCAGGGCCGCGTGGGGCAGGCCGGAGCCGGAGAAGATGGGCAGCTTCTGGCCGCGCACCAGGGTATTCAGGCCGTCGATGGTGGAGATGCCCGTCTGGATAAACTCGTTGGGGTAGTCCCGGGCGGCGGGGTTCATGGGCAGGCCGTTGATGTCCCGGTACTCCTCGGCCAGAATCTCCGGGCCGCCGTCGATGGGCTTGCCCATGCCGTTGAACACCCGGCCCAGCATGTCGCCGGACACGCCCAGTTGGAGGGGGTGGCCCAGGAAGCGCACCTTGGACTCGGCCAGGTTGATGCCCGCGGAGGACTCAAAGAGCTGAACCACGGCGTTGTCGCCGTTGACCTCCAGCACCTGGCAGCGGCGTACGGCGCCGTCGGGCAGCTCAATCTCCCCCAGCTCGTCGTAGGTGACGCCGGACACCCGGCGCACCACCATCAGGGGGCCGTTGACCTCCTGTATGGTACGGTATTCCTTGATCATTCCTCAGCACCTCCCCGGGCGGCGATGTCCGCGATCTGCTCCTCCATCTCCCGGGCCATATCGGCGTAGACGGCGGCGTACCGGTCGTCCGGCACGCTCTTGGCCCGGCCCATCTGCTCCCGGAAGGGGATGGCGAACAGCTCGGCGGTGGCGGCGCCCTTCTCAATGGCGGCGCGGCACAGCTTGTCGTAGTCCAGAATCATCTGGATCATCTTGTCCTGGCGCTCGTAGCTGGAGTACCAGTCCACCTCCATAAAGCCGTTCTGCTGGAGGAAATCCTCCCGCAGCATCTTGGCGGTCTCCAGGGTGAGCTGGTCGGCGGCGGACAGGGAGTCCTTGCCCACCAGCTGCACAATCTCGTTGAGGCTGGCCTCCTCCTGAAGGATGGACATGGCCTTGTCGCGGTTGACCATGAACTGGGGCCCCAGGTGCTCGTCATACCAGGGCTTGAGGGAGTCCAGGTACAGGGAGTAGGAGTTGAGCCAGTTGATGGCCGGGAAGTGGCGCTTGTAGGCCAGGGAGGCGTCCAGGGCCCAGAACACCTTGACGATGCGCATGGTGGCCTGGCTGACCGGCTCGGACAGGTCGCCGCCGGGGGGCGACACCGCACCCACCGCGGTCAGGGAGCCCCGGCGGTGCTCGTCGGAGCCGATGCACTCCACCATGCCCGCCCGCTCATAGAACTGGGCCAAGCGGGAGGACAGGTAGGCCGGATAGCCCTCCTCGCCGGGCATCTCCTCCAGGCGGCCGGACATCTCGCGCAGGGCCTCGGCCCAGCGGGAGGTGGAGTCGGCGATGACGGCCACGTCGTACCCCATGTCACGGAAGTACTCGGCGATGGTGATGCCGGTATAGATGGAGGCCTCACGGGCGGCCACCGGCATGTCGGAGGTGTTGGCGATCAGAACCGTCCGCTTCATCAGGGACTCGCCGGTGCGGGGGTCCACCAGCTCGGGGAACTCCCGCAGCACGTCGGTCATCTCGTTGCCCCGTTCGCCGCAGCCGATGTAGACCACGATGTCCACGTCCGACCACTTGGCCAGCTGGTGCTGCATCACCGTCTTGCCCGAGCCGAAGGGCCCGGGGATGGCGGCGGTGCCGCCCTTGGCCACGGGGAACATGGCGTCCACGATGCGCTGGCCGGAGAGCAGAGGGGTTCTGGGGGGATACTTGTGCTTGTAGGGCCGCCCTACGCGGACGGGCCACTTCTGCACCATGGTCAGCGCGTGCTTCTCCCCCTTCCCGTCCACCAGCACCGCCACCGTGTCCAGCACCGTGAAGGAACCGGACTGGATGGACTCGATGGTGCCGGACAGGGTGGGGGGCACCATGATCTTGTGGAGCACCACGCTGGTCTCCTGGACGGTGCCCAGCACGTCGCCTCCGGTGACCTTGTCGCCGGGCCTGGCCACGGCGGTGAAGTCCCACTTCTTCTCCCGATCCAGGGCGGGCACCTCCACGCCCCGGGGCAGATTGTTGTTCCCCGCCTTCCGCATGATGCCCTCCAGAGGGCGCTGGATGCCGTCGTAGATGTTCTCAATGATACCGGGGCCCAACTCCACGCTCATGGGCGCGCCGGTGGTCTCCACCACCGCGCCGGGGCCCAGGCCGGAGGTCTCCTCGTACACCTGGATGGACGCCGCATCGCCGTTCATGTTCAGAATCTCGCCGATCAGGCGCTGCTCGCCCACCCGCACCACGTCGGCCATGTTGGCGTCCTTCAGCCCCGTCGCCACCACCAGCGGGCCGGAGACCTTGACAATTTTTCCGCTCAATGCTTCAACCTTCTTTCTCGTCGGCGCAAACTGCACATCCTTCGCGTCCCCGTAAACGGGAACGCTCACTCGTTCCGTTGCGCCTCCTCCTCCCCGCCGGACCCACTTCGTTGGGCTCCGCCGGGGGTCCGGACGGCCATAAAGGCCGCCCCTACCGCAGGGCGTTCCGGACGTAGGGGCGACCTTCATGGTCGCCCGTCCTTCCGGCCATTGCCGATGATCCGCTCCCTCGGCCTGCTCCGTCTTCGGCGCGGGCGGGTGTGGGCACCCGCCCCTACAGGGCGCCCAACGCGTTACGGGCGTAGGGGGAGCTACAAAATATCCGCGCCCACGGCCCGCTCCACGGCCCGCTTGACGTTGGCCATACCGATGCCCAGGGAGCCATCCTTGCCGGGAATCAGGATGATCGCGGGGGTCAGCGCGTCCTTGTACCGCTCCAGCTCCGCCTCCATGTGGGCCGCGTACCCCTCGGTCAGGTACACCACCGCGTAGTTCTCCTTCGCCAGAGCGTGAAGGGTGCGCTTTGCCTCTTCCGCGCTCTCCGCCGGGAACACGTCCAGCCCCAGGGCCTTGAAGCCCAGCACGCTGTCCTTGTCGCCCAGCACCGCGATTTTATAGTTAGACATAGGCCTCACGCAGCCTTTCCCGAATAGTGTCCGCGTCCAGCCCGGCCATACGGCCGGAGAGGATGGTGCGGATGGCGGTGAACTCCGCCTCCCGGGCGTACAGATAGCCTACCACCGCCTGCTCCCCAAAGGGGATGCGGCGGGCCTGGGCCAGGTAGCCCATCACCGCGTCGTCGCACAGCCGCTCAAAGGCGGTGAGCTCCCCGCTGCCGGGAGCGGTGAGGGCCGCGCCGGCCGCCGCCGCATCACTGAGGGGACCGGCCCGGAACACCGCCGCCAGATCATTGCCCTTGCCTGACGTGAGCACGTGGGCCTCCACATTTCCCCCGGGCAGGAGCACCTGGCTCAAAAAGTCGCTCCCCTTCCCCATCCGGGCGCACCGGACGGCGGAGCGCAGGTTGGCGGCGTCGATGAGCAGCCGCACATACCCCTCCAGGAAGGGGCTGCCCACCGCGCGGGCCGTCTCCGCCATCTCCGCAAAATAGGCCCGGTCCAGCACAAAGTCGGCCAGTTGAGGGTCATTTCCACCATTGAGGGTCTCCCGGGCCTGCACAACCGCCCGGCGGAAGGGGCCGGTGAACTCCCGCAGGCTGTCCCGCTGAAAGGCCTCCTTCACCTGGGCGGCGCTCCACCGCCCGCCCTCCATCAGCAGCCGGTCGGCGTCCGCCCCCACCGCGGCCCCCTTTACCAGGGCCTTGGCGTTGTGGTAGTCGTACTTCATCTGAAACAGCTCCACCAGCCGTTTGTCGGGTACTGCGCCGCCCAGCTCCCGGTACAGGGCCGCCCGCGCCGCCGAGAGCAGCTCGTCCAGCCCACGGTTGGTCAGGGCCGGCAGCTCCTCATAGCCGCACTCGGCCAGCACCTTCACCGCCTCGTCGTCGCTGCGGGCCTCCACCATCCGCTCCATCCGCTCCCGGGTCACCAGGCGGTTCTCCATCGCCCGCACGCGGGCTGAGATGGTCAAATAATCCGTGTCTCTGATCTTACTCAAGTTTTCGCCTCCCTATCGGAGCGCTCAGCCAAAGAGCACCTCCACAACCGTCCGGTCCATCTCGCCCCGCAGGAGGCGCACCAGTGTTTCAAAGGTGCAGTTCACTTCCACGTCCCCGTCGCTGAGAATCAGCCCGCCCCGGATGGGCCGGGTCTGGACAGACAGGGTCAAATGGCCGTCTCCCAGCCTCTCGTTGGCCTGGGTGACCACCTGCTTGCCATAGCGCGCCCGGTCCTTCTGGGACAGAATGACCTCCTCCCGTCCCGTGGACGACGCCTTCGCCGCCAGCCCC
>NZ_JH417630.1 GCF_000239295.1 Flavonifractor plautii ATCC 29863 | reverse complement strand
TGTAGGACTACAATACATATTGGACATCTGAATAAAAAAGGATGAAGGAAACGGCCTCATCGGTTATAGTTGAAGTTGCGGACAACAACCGAACGAGAGGAGGCCAGATCCTTCATGAACAAGAGTATAACACAGGACATGGCGTATCGGCAATCCCTGATGAAATACGCGGAGAAATACGGCGTGAGCCGTGCCAGCCGCAAGTACAACAAGAGCCGGTCGTATATCTACTTCTGGAAGGCTCGCTGGGACGGCTCGGTACGATCCCTGGCCTGTCAGTCACGGCGTCCCCACAGCCACCCAAACCAGCACACGGAGTCGGAGCTGAAGCTGATCCAGGACATGCGCCGCCGCAGCCCCGGCCTGGGCATGATAGAGCTGTGGTACCGGCTTCGGCAGCGGGGCTATACCCGCCGCCCGGAGAGCCTGTTCCGGGTGATGCGCAGGCTGGGGTTGTTCCCAACGGCGGAGAAGAAAAAAGCCTACAAGCCCAAGCCTTACGAGCAGATGACCTATCCCGGCCAGCGGGTGCAGGTGGACGTAAAGGTGGTGCCCCGCAAATGTATCGCAGACTCAGAACTTCGCCTGTTCCAATATACCGCCATCGACGAGTTCACCCGCCTGCGTT
>NZ_JH417629.1 GCF_000239295.1 Flavonifractor plautii ATCC 29863 | reverse complement strand
TGAAAAAAGTGCTTGACAAATGAGTGAGAGCGTGGTAAACTAAATGAGTTCGCGCCGAGAGGCGGGAACCTGCTTGAAAAGAACAAAAAGAACGGCCATGAGGCTGAAAAACCTCAGAAAAGTTTGAAAAAAGTTCTTGACAAGCGAAAGCGTGAGTGCTAAAATAAATAGCACGTCAGCAGAAAAGCTGACAGGGGCGTGTACCTTGTAAATTAAACAACGTGAGAGAAACACGAAGCACCAGAAAGGACGAGAAGTCCTTCTGAGCAAGCGCAAGCTTGATGAAGAAGGCTCTTGATTTAATTTCTTTGAAGCTATGAATTGAGCTTCGATAAGATGATTTGAGGAACGGAGACGTTCTTTAGATACCATTTTATTGAGAGTTTGATCCTGGCTCAGGATGAACGCTGGCGGCGTGCTTAACACATGCAAGTCGAACGGGGTGCTCATGACGGAGGATTCGTCCAATGGATTGAGTTACCTAGTGGCGGACGGGTGAGTAACGCGTGAGGAACCTGCCTTGGAGAGGGGAATAACACTCCGAAAGGAGTGCTAATACCGCATGAAGCAGTTGGGTCGCATGGCTCTGACTGCCAAAGATTTATCGCTCTGAGATGGCCTCGCGTCTGATTAGCTAGTAGGCGGGGTAACGGCCCACCTAGGCGACGATCAGTAGCCGGACTGAGAGGTTGACCGGCCACATTGGGACTGAGACACGGCCCAGACTCCTACGGGAGGCAGCAGTGGGGAATATTGGGCAATGGGCGCAAGCCTGACCCAGCAACGCCGCGTGAAGGAAGAAGGCTTTCGGGTTGTAAACTTCTTTTGTCGGGGACGAAACAAATGACGGTACCCGACGAATAAGCCACGGCTAACTACGTGCCAGCAGCCGCGGTAATACGTAGGTGGCAAGCGTTATCCGGATTTACTGGGTGTAAAGGGCGTGTAGGCGGGATTGCAAGTCAGATGTGAAAACTGGGGGCTCAACCTCCAGCCTGCATTTGAAACTGTAGTTCTTGAGTGCTGGAGAGGCAATCGGAATTCCGTGTGTAGCGGTGAAATGCGTAGATATACGGAGGAACACCAGTGGCGAAGGCGGATTGCTGGACAGTAACTGACGCTGAGGCGCGAAAGCGTGGGGAGCAAACAGGATTAGATACCCTGGTAGTCCACGCCGTAAACGATGGATACTAGGTGTGGGGGGTCTGACCCCCTCCGTGCCGCAGTTAACACAATAAGTATCCCACCTGGGGAGTACGATCGCAAGGTTGAAACTCAAAGGAATTGACGGGGGCCCGCACAAGCGGTGGAGTATGTGGTTTAATTCGAAGCAACGCGAAGAACCTTACCAGGGCTTGACATCCCACTAACGAGGCAGAGATGCGTTAGGTGCCCTTCGGGGAAAGTGGAGACAGGTGGTGCATGGTTGTCGTCAGCTCGTGTCGTGAGATGTTGGGTTAAGTCCCGCAACGAGCGCAACCCTTATTGTTAGTTGCTACGCAAGAGCACTCTAGCGAGACTGCCGTTGACAAAACGGAGGAAGGTGGGGACGACGTCAAATCATCATGCCCCTTATGTCCTGGGCCACACACGTACTACAATGGTGGTTAACAGAGGGAGGCAATACCGCGAGGTGGAGCAAATCCCTAAAAGCCATCCCAGTTCGGATTGCAGGCTGAAACCCGCCTGTATGAAGTTGGAATCGCTAGTAATCGCGGATCAGCATGCCGCGGTGAATACGTTCCCGGGCCTTGTACACACCGCCCGTCACACCATGAGAGTCGGGAACACCCGAAGTCCGTAGCCTAACCGCAAGGAGGGCGCGGCCGAAGGTGGGTTCGATAATTGGGGTGAAGTCGTAACAAGGTAGCCGTATCGGAAGGTGCGGCTGGATCACCTCCTTTCTAAGGAGATTTCAACGGAAGTAGTTTTCTGTTGTAACGTCCTAAGGTCAGCTTTCTGGAGCGAATGGCTTTCACGTTGTTTAATTTAGAGGGTACACTCTCGGGTACCCGAACAGAGCCCAGCGAAGCGGGTCTGTTCGGGAGAGGAGACGCAAGAGAGCGCAGTGAGGGATGGCCGTGAGGGCGTCACGAACGGAGCGGACTTTGCGTCGACGACGACGGGCCCATAGCTCAGCTGGCTAGAGCGCACGACTGATAATCGTGAGGTCGGTGGTTCGAGTCCACTTGGGCCCACCACCAAAACCCTGGGGGTTTAGTTCAGCTGGTAGAACACCTGCTTTGCAAGCAGGGGGTCACCGGTTCGAGTCCGGTAACCTCCACCA
>NZ_JH417628.1 GCF_000239295.1 Flavonifractor plautii ATCC 29863 | reverse complement strand
AGCGGTGGCAAGGCGCCTTTACCCTACCCTACGATCTGCTCGAGTCCCACACGGCCCGGACCATGCTGGCCAACAGCGAGTTCCTGGTCATGCTCAACCAGGCCAGCACCGACCGGCTGGAGCTGGCCCGGCTGCTGAACATCTCCGACAACCAGCTCTCCTACATCACCAATGTGGACTTTGGACGGGGTCTCATCAAGTGCGGCAGCGCCATTGTGCCCTTCATGGACAATTTCCCTCGTCATACGCAGCTCTATAAACTGATGACCACCAAGCCCTCTGACTTGGCCGCGTAATAAAACCAGGGAGGGGCCAAGGCCCCTCCCTCCTGGATCGAGGTGAGATATATCGATAAAATCAAAGAGAAACCCCAGGTGCAGCACACTTTGAAAGAACGGGTCAAGTCCGCACCGAAGGAATTGATCCGGCGGGGGCTGGACGATGGCACAGAACGCCTGCGGAGCCAGCTGCGGGACACGGCCCAACACGGCCAACGGGATAACTTCGGCGGTGACCAGCTGGGCGATGCCGAGGTGAGCGGTGTCAAACGGGCGGAGCAGCTGGCCGAGCGTCTGCTGGGAAAACGAAAGAAAGGTGCAAAGCACACCCCGGATGCAGGCCCGGACAGATACCCTGGCAGTCATGATACTCCGGAAGCCGCAAAGCCAAGAGATGACAGTATTCTGCCTCCAAAGGACCGCCTTCGCAAAAAGGAAGCGGGAGATCCGCTCCGGGCGCAGAGTGCGGGCAGAAGCCGCCCCCAGCCGCAGTCTGCACTCCAAACGCCTCCAAAGAGAAATATCAAGACCAAGGACGCCTATCTGAAGATGCAAGCCGACCCCGCGCCTGCCACACCGCCAAGCGCCTTGCAGCAGAGAAAATCGTCCTTTGTGCGGGAGCGCCAGGGCACCCTTCTCCGCAGCGGGATACTGGAGCGGCGCTTGCCCGCAAGAGAGGACGGTCCCTCGGCAGATTCTCCCTCGGGAAAACGGCCACAAGGTATAGAGGCCCGCAAGCATCTATATCAGGTGTCTGGGCAGACAGATGGTTCTCATGTGCAGCCCCGGCCTCACGTTGAAACCTCCAGGCAGGCTATGGGCAGCACCGCAAAGACGGCAGTAAAAGAACGAGGCGTGCCGGTCAAATCGGCTGGCCATCCCATTCGCAAAACGTCTGGAATTGGAAAGCCGGGTGGGAAACCGCCTGTAAGAGCGTTTCCGGCCCGACAGGCCCGCCGTGCAGCAGAGGCGGGAGCCAGGCTGGCACGAACCCAAAAGGCCGCAAAGGCGGCCCGTTTGACCGCCAGACAGGCCGCACAGGCGGCAAACCGCGCGCTCCGCGCCGTGATCGCGGCAGCTAAGGCTCTGGCCGCCGCGGCCACGGCAGGCGGTGGGGTGGTAATCGCGGTGGTGGTTGTCATCTGTCTGTGCGGCATCATCCTCGCCTCACCGCTGGGCATCTTTTTTGCCGGGCCTGATGAAATGACCGGAGCCGTCTCTCCCGCCCAGGCAGTGGCACAGATCAACGGCGAATTGGGAGAGAAGATCTCCAGTATGCAGGCGGAGGGTGGATATGACACGCTGGAGATCCAGGGGCAGCCACCCCCCTGGTCTGATATCTTAGCGGTGTTTGCCGTCAAAACGGCGGGCACTGCTGATGGAACGACCGTGGCGATATTGGATGCGGCCAATGTGGAGGCCTTGCGCACAGTCTTCTGGGACATGACAAAACTTGCCTCCTCCTCCAGAGAGGTGGAGCATCCCGCCTCCGGAGACACTCCGGCCTGGACAGAGCAAATACTCACTGTGACGATCACCGCCAGGACGCCGGATGATATGCGGGTATTTTATTCTTTCACCGAGGGGCAGAATAAGGCTCTGGATGAACTGCTGGCAAACTCCAGCCTACTGACTGCTTTGGCAGGGGATCTCACGATCTCTGACGCCACAGCCAAAAAGCTGCTGGCTGACCTGCCCGCTGACCTGGACCCGGAGCGCCGGGCTGTGGTGGAGACCGCCTGCAGGCTGGTAGGCAAGGTCAACTACTTCTGGGGCGGGAAGTCCCTGGTGATTGGCTGGGACTCCCGCTGGGGACAGCTCACCAAGGTATGGGCAGACGGCAGCTCGACTACCGGAACCTATCTGCCCTACGGGTTAGATTGCAGTGGATTCGTCGATTGGGTATTTTACAATGTCACTGATGGAGAGTACGTCATAGGCCACGGCGGCGGCGCTCACATGCAGCACACCTACTGTACCCCCATCTCTT
Source organism: Flavonifractor plautii ATCC 29863 (assembly GCF_000239295.1). Taxonomy (GTDB): domain Bacteria; phylum Bacillota; class Clostridia; order Oscillospirales; family Oscillospiraceae; genus Flavonifractor; species Flavonifractor plautii. The sequence continues at coordinate 23,377 of NZ_JH417628.1, read as the reverse complement.
GGAATGAGGCCCAGCCAGGTGATCTGGTATTCTATCCCGGTGATGAACACGTGGGAATCGTAGGTGGCAGAGATGAGAGCGGAAACCTGCTCATCATCCACTGCGCGTTCAGCCAAAATAATGTGGTTATCACTGGGCTAAAAGGGTTCACTTCAATTGGAACGCCAGCGCACCATACAGAGAATTGGAAATGACAATAGGTAATCATACCGAAGGTGGACAGCCGACCGGCCTCCTAGGCAAATTCCAGGCCGCACTTCTGAGAGATCGCGGCAACGTCAATGCAATGGGCGGAAATACAGCTGATCCTCTGCTCCGGGAAGGGGCACGGCTCATGCTTCACCCGTTTGCATGGGGTGCAAAGCTGGCAGCCGTTATACCCCGCGGCAAAGTCCTCATACCCCACTCGCCGAACAGCGCCCACAGCGGTTTTCTTCACAAAACGCCCGGAACTTCCGCTCTACCGGGATTTCCCCTGATACAGTTGCCCCTGCTCATCCAGGTGCTCTGCCAACAGCCCGCTCAGAAATCGTGCAAGCCGCTGGATAAGCGGAAGTTCTCTGGCAACGGGTACATCGCAGGTATAATGCCGCCTTATCTCCTCCAGCAGGTGGCATGTCCAGTCGTCCGCTTCGCCTTGGGTCAACAAGCCGGCGCGGTATTCATCGGCCAGATGCACATAGAGCGCCACCGCCCCTACCAGGAAGGAGTCCCGGTCAATCTTCTCCAGAGTATGAGAAAAGTTCGCCCACGGTACCGGGCAGGCCGCGGCACATTGTTCCCACAGGCTAACCGCTGTGATCCCAAACCGCTTTAGCCTCTTCAGCACGGAATGCTGCTCCTGGGGGCAGCATCCAGTCTGCCGAAACAGCGCCTGAGACGTGGCATCTCTCACTGCAAGGGCAGCCAACTCACCCAGTTTAAAGTGCTTTCCGGCGTTCAGCAGGGGGGTCCCTATCTGCATCGCAGATGATGACCATGCCGTCTGTACCGGTGCCTGTGGCAAGCAACTCCGAAACACTGCTGCCCAGCATGAGATCCCGCAGCACCGCTGTCTTGGCTTCGGTGGCAGTGAGCATCAGCTCCGCCATGGCGCCAGGCACCAGAGACTGGCCTGTAATCAGAAAGATGTTGATGGTACCGCTGGGAACAGGACAGGGCTCACCGGCGGTCTCCCAAAGCGGCGCTGGATCGCCGGCACAGAGCGCATTGACGTCCGCTCCGCCCGAGACCGCCGCCGTGAGCCACAGATCTCCCCAGTTTTTGGTGACCAGCACCATATTGTCCAAGTTGGCGGCAGTATCTAAGCCGGTGGTATGCGCCGGATCCAGCCCCAATTGCTCCGCCACCGCGATTTGGTGTTCCAGCATGTTCCTGCCCAGCATCGGCCGACAGACCCCGGTCTTGCCGCAGTCGCAGTAGTTGAACGCGGAAGTGAGATCATAGCGTAAGCCGCCTCCGTTGGCCGCCGTGGACAAAACCGCACGGGGACCGGAGAAATGGAAAACAGCGGCCTGGGCCGTACAGGTCAGGCTGTCACCGTTCAGCATTTCAAATTCTCGCTCCATGTTATCCTCCAAGCCGCGTTGTAGTAGTTCATTATAACAGCAGCTCCAGAAGATCGGAAGGAAAAATCCGCTGCGCTGTGCAGAAATAGCGCCACAGATGTTCCGTTATCTGAACCTGCTGCTTATCAAAAAGGAACCCTGTCATTTCTGGCAGGATTCCCCACATTTCGCTCCAATCACAGCGCGGGCCCAACATATCTCTTACTCTGAACAAAGCAGGCACACGCTCTACCTCATAAACTGATCTATCGCTTGATTTAACTGCTCCACGGTTTTCATATCCCCGGTTTCAACAGCATCTACCAGACAGTGGGCGATGTGATCTTTTAGAATAATCTTTCCTGTGCTGTTCAGGGCAGAACGCACCGCTGCCAGCTGAATGAGAACATCGGAGCAGTCGTCACCACGTTCTACCATATTCTTTACTGTTTGAAGATGTCCAATGGCTCACGCCAGGCGATTCAGTACTACCTTGGTCTGTGTATGGGGATGTAGGTGGGTGTAGGAATGTTCTTTTCCTTCCATTTCGGGGTGGATATGAGGGTGCTCAGAGTTGCTCATAAAACTGCCTCCATCTTTTGTCAAGCTTATTGTATGGAAAACAGCGAAAATTGTCAAGGACGCTAATCATTTAAAAAATCCCGTCAATATCCCCCAGGGGGGCTTCCATGCGCTGCCGTTTATTGCTAAAATAAAACAACCGGGCGCGGCGCGTTCGCAAGAGACAGGCAAAGGCACAGCCTTTGTATGTGCGGCATTGAAGTGCTGCACGGCGGGCAGAAGTCCGCCGCTCTGTTTGATTTCCCGGGCATCTGTTATTATGTTCGGGTTAAGCCTGTGTGTAATGATTGCTGAAGTAATCGAAAACGGATTGAAGTCCGCTGTATTTGTACACTTCTCGTACAAACAGCGGACTTTTTGTATCCAGCAATTTAAGCCGACAGGCAAATAAACGGAATTGTGAGGTTCCTCATGATGAAGCTAAAAAGACAAATCACCAATTACTGGTCCCAGCGGGTGGAAGGTTTTTCCTCCCTTCGGCGCAGGGAGCTGGCCAGTGAAAAAAGCCGCCTGTGGCGGTTGGAATTGGAGCGGTATCTCCCCACCAGCGGCACTCTGAAGATCCTGGATGTGGGTACTGGAACGGGGTTTCTCGCCTGCCTACTGGCAGAAAAGGGGCACCAGGTTACAGGAATTGATCTGACGCCAGATATGATCACCGCAGCAAAAGCCACAGCTGCCTGTCTTTCCCTTCCCGCAGACTTCTTGGTTATGGATGCAGAAGAGCCGGCGTTTGCCCCTCGGAGCTTCGACGCCATTGTCACTCGGAATCTGACCTGGACCCTGCCCCATTTGGAGGCGGCTTACGCTCGATGGCATACACTGCTCAAGCTTGGCGGAGTACTGATCAATTTCGATGGGGATTACTGCCGGGAAAAGGTCCCGGATGTTCTGCCCCCTAACCATGCCCATCAGGGAATCGGCGCAAAACTGATGCTGGAGTACGAGAGCATGAAGGACATCCTCCGCCCAACTCAGCAGCCCCGTCCCCAATGGGACATCATGCTTTTAAAAAGAGCCGGTTTTCACAACATACAGGTGGATCAGAGTATTTGGAAGCGGGTTTACGGACAGGCAGATGAATTCTATAATCCAACCCCGATCTTTACTATTTCTGCCATTGCATAACGGAGGATGATAGAATATGAAAAATACAATACCGTATGCCGGTCAAAACATCGCATACTGGACCAAGCGAGCGCCTGGATACTCCAGTGTCAATCAGGAGGAGCTGCGTACCGGACAGCGCCGAGTGTGGAGCCATGCCCTGGACAGTCGTATTCAGGAGCATTTTCCCAATCGGCTGCGGGAAAGCATCCGTGTGCTGGATGTTGGAACAGGACCGGGCTTTTTTGCTATTGTGCTGACATTGCTGGGCTACCAGGTGACGGCAGTGGATTATACGCCTGCCATGCTGGATCAGGCCCGGAAAAATGCAGGAAATTTGGCAGAGCAAATTAATTTTCTCGCGATGAATGCAGAGGAACTTACTTTTCCAGACAATAGTTTTGATGTGGTGGTATCCCGTAATCTGACCTGGAATCTGCATGCGCCGCACAAAGCTTATGAGCAATGGAGCAGAGTTTTGAAACTGGGCGGCCTGCTACTGAACTTTGATGCAAACTGGTATCGCTATCTCTATGATGACCGGGCCAAGGCGCAGCACCAGACCGACCGGGAAAATGTGCGCCTCACCGGAGCTGAAGATGACACAGCAGGAACGGATGTGACGGCGATGGAGGCGATTGCCCGCCAGGCTCCACTTTCTTTACATATCCGCCCCGCCTGGGATCTGGAGACGCTGGCAGGGTTCGGCATGGAGGCCTCCGCAGATCCGGAGGTATGGAAACAGGTATGGACACAGGATGAGTGGGTCAACAACGCCTCTACCCCCATGTTTTTAATTTCTGCGGAAAAACCTATTGGCATCGGGGCAAATGCGTCATGAGACGGTATGTGATAAAGCGGCTTTTGCAGCTCATTCCCATCCTTCTGATTATTACCTTTCTTTCATTTGCCATGATGCGCCTGGCAGGCAGCGATGCAGTGCTGCAAAAGATGGAAAACACAGGTATGGTTGCCTCTCAGGAAGTGATAGACGCGGCAAGGGCGGAGCTGGGATTGGACAAGCCTTTTTTGACCCAATATTTTGTATGGCTGACGGACCTTCTGCGGGGAGACATGGGGACAAGTTACATCTCCAATAAAGATGTTTTCTCGACCTTTCTGTCAAAACTTCCTGCCACGCTGCTGCTTACCGTGGTTTCTATCGGTCTTACCGTGGTAATCTCCATCCCCCTGGGCATTTTGGCCGCGGTAAAGCAAAACCGATTGACGGATTATCTGATTCGTTTTTGCAGCTTTCTCGGAAACAGTATGCCAAATTTCTTTGTTGCACTGCTGCTGATGTATTTTTTTGCAATCCGCTTGGAATTGTTGCCCGTTATTTCACGAGAACTCAGCTTTCAAAGCGCAGTGCTTCCGGCCCTTACCCTTGCCATCGCCATGTCCGCGAAATATCTCCGCCAGGTAAGGGCCACGGTTCTGGATGAATTGAGCAAAGATTATGTAATAGGTGCCAGGGCCAGAGGGATCCGGTTTCGCAGTACACTTATAAAAAGCGTGCTGAGGGCTTGCCTTGTTACAATTATTACCCTATTGACCCTGTCCATTGGAAGCCTCCTGGGGGGAACCGCCATTGTGGAATCCATTTTTATGTGGGATGGCGTAGGAAAACTGGCCGTTGATTCCATTAATATGCGGGACTATCCGATGATTCAGGCCTATGTCATGTGGATGGCAATCATCTATGTATGTGTTAATCTGATCACAGACCTCTCCTATCGGGTGCTGGATCCCAGGATTCGTTTGGGAGGGGTGGAAGCATGAGTGCCGGCAAAATCTCTGTACGGAAACCCAAAATACGAAAAAACAATGTAAAGAGACGGCTGTTTGTGTTCCTTCTTTTAGCACTGCTGCTTATGCTGGTGGTGATTTTCGCGAGACAGATATGCCCATATGATCCGGACGCTCAGATTTTTGGAAGCCTGGAGCCCCCAAGCCTGGAGCATCCGGGCGGTACCGACCGATATGGCCGCGATCTTTTCTCCCGCATTTTGGTCGGCCTTCAAACCAGTATTCTGTCTACGCTGTCTTTGGTGGCCATTATCACTGTGGTGGGCACGACAGTGGGCGTGCTCTGCGGCCATCTGGGCGGTGTAATGGATTCTCTGATGATGCGCGTTTCGGATGTGTGCCTGGCCTTTCCGGGGCTGGTATTCGCTCTGGCCATTGCCGCGCTGCTCAACGGCGGATTACAGAACGCCGTCATTGCCCTGGCCGTCATCAGCTGGCCCAAATATGCCAGAATTGCCCGCAGCCAGACCCTGGCTCTAAAAAATACCGACTACATCGCGGCATCTCAGCTGGCGGGCTGCACAGGTGCGCAGCAGATCTTCCGGCATATTCTGCCCAACAGTATGGGTCCCATCTTGGTCACCGCTATGCTGGACATTGGAACCATGATGATGGAACTGGCTGGATTGTCATTTTTGGGTCTGGGGGCTCAGCCGCCCACAGCTGAACTGGGCAATATGATGAGCGGCGGGCGCAGTATGCTTCAGACTTACCCTTGGGTCATCATCGGCCCGGGAATTGCAATTTTTATAGCTGTTGTAATTTTTAACCTACTAGGCGATACGGTCCGGGACTATCTAGATCTCCGCAACAGTCACAGATAAGAGCGAAAAGGAGAGAATTTGATGAGAAGATGGAAAAGATCGTTGATACTGCTGCTGGCAGTATGTCTGAGTGTCAGTTTCCTGTCCGGCTGTACTTCGAATGGTGGTGAGGAAACTGGAGAAGGTGCTAAAACCAGATTTGTATTTGGAGATACCACATTTAACCCAGAAAATGAGGAGCCGGATGTTAATCCCCACAACACCTATTCCGGGTAGGCCTGTATCCGCTACGGGATTGGTGAGACCCTGTTTCACTACTCCGACGCGATGGAAATTGAGCCCTGGCTGGCTACCGACTATGAATTGGTAGACGAACTGACATGGAAAATCACCCTGCGGGAGGGCGTCACCTTCACCAGCGGACGAGCCTTGGATGGCCAGGCAGTGAAAGAGTGCCTGGAGCACCTGGTAGAAGTCCATGACCGAGCCAAGGGCGATCTGATGATCGACACAATTACTGCTGATGGGATGACGGTTACCATCAAAACCTCGGAGCCCAACCCCACCCTTCTCAATTACCTCAGCGACCCCTACGGCTGCATCATCGACATGGAGGCGGGCATTACCGAAGACGGCATTGTGGCGGCCACAGGGCCCTATATCGCGACGTCTCTCATCTCCGGCGAGGAATTGAACCTGGTGAAAAATGAGAACTACTGGAACGGGACGCCCGGCTTTGACGAGATTACTGTGCTGACCATTTCCGACGGCGACACCTTGACTATGGCCCTCCAGTCCGGGGAAATTGATGGTGCTTATGGTATGCCTTACGCCAGCTACCCTCTGTTTGAGAGCGAGGATTATACCTTCTCCAGCTGCGCCACCAGCCGGGCCTTTTTTGCCCACATGAATTTTGAGAGTGAGATTATTCAGGATCCCGCTGTCCGCCAGGCCATTGCCATGGGTATCGACAAAGAGCGGTTCGTAACCGATCTTCTGGACGGCAATGGCTACCCGGCCGTGGGAGTTTACCCCGATAACTTTACCTTTGGGGGCGATGCGGTAACCGCAAAAGAATATGATCCTGATGGCGCAAGATCCGTTTTGGAGGCAGCCGGCTGGGTGGATACCGACGGAGATGGTTACCGAGAGAAGGATGGGCAGAAATTGACCATTCGCTGGCTCACCTATCCCAGCCGCCAGGAACTACCTCTGCTGGCCGAGTCCGTTCAGGCAACACTAAAGGATATCGGCATCGAGGTGGTCATCAACTGTACTGCGGATCATAACAGCATCCGCGTGGATCCCACCGCTTGGGACGTATATGCCAGCGCCATGGTGACTGCCCCTACCGGCGATCCTGCCTATTTCTTCACTACCCACTGCCTGGACAGTTCCGCCGTCAACAACGGGCACTACCATAGTGACAAGCTGGAAGCATTGGCAGCGGAACTGTCAATGACCTTTGACACGGATCGCAGGGGCGAGTTGGCGGTAGAAATGCAGCAGACTCTGCTGGACGACAACGCCTTTATCTTTTGCTCTCACCTGAAGATGAGCATGATTTCCCAGTCTGATGTCACCGGTCTGGTGGCCCATCCCTGCGATTTCTATGAGATTACAGTGGATCTGAAACCCACCGCGTGACCGGAGGAGATGGGGGGCATACCATATGGAAGAACTGCTTACCTACCAGTCTGTGGAGGTCAGCTTCAACGGCCTGCCGGTGACACATGACGTAAGCTTTACCCTGCATTCGGGAGAGATCCTGGGTATTGTGGGGGAATCAGGCAGCGGCAAGAGCACCCTTCTGAAAACGGCTATGGGGCTGCTGGGCAATGGCGGCTTGGTCACCCGCGGCGACATCTGGTTCCAGGGCAGAGATCTGCCGGACTTAAAGGAAAAAGAAATGCGGAAAATTCGCGGGGCCGAAATCGGCATGATTTTTCAGGATGCCGGCGCATCTCTCTGCCCTATCCGTACCATCGGGGACCAAATCTATGAGAGTATGATTGCTCACGAGACGATTACCCGTGAGAAGGCAAAAGAAAAAGCATTGTCCCTATTTGAAAAACTCCAATTCAGAAATGGGCAACGGATCTGGGACAGCTATCCCTTTGAACTGTCCGGAGGAATGAACCAGCGGGCAGGCATTGCCATTTCCATGCTGATGGAACCGTCTGTGTTGCTGGCGGATGAGCCTACCAGCGCATTGGATGTAGCGGTGCAGAAACAGGTCGTTCAGGAGATGCTGCATCTCCGCGGTATATTCGGCACAGCTATTATGCTCGTTACCCATGACATTGGTGTGGTATCTGCCATGGCGGATACGGTGCTGGTTTTAAAAGACGGGCATGTGATGGAATATGGACCGATACAACAAGTGCTGCAGGCGCCTCAAGACCCTTATACACAGGAATTGCTGGACGCAGTACCAAAACTCCGGAGGGCATAGATGGAACCTATTTTAGAGGTCAATGACCTGACCAAGACATTTTCTGTGAATGGGAAGGCGGCTCTCACCGCTGTCGATCATATGAGTTTTCGGTTGTATGAGGGAGAGATCCTGGGCATTGTGGGGGAGTCAGGCAGTGGCAAGAGCACTCTGGCAAAACTGATTTGCCGCCTGACAGACCCAACGTCTGGTTCCATTCATCTATGCGGACAGGATATCACCAATGCAAAGGGAAAAGAATTGCGTGAAGCTTACCGGCAAATGCAGATGGTGTTTCAATCGCCTATGAGCTCTTTTGACCCTCGAAAGACCATTGGATATGGGATCGGAGAGAGCCTTGCAAACTGTGGAATCCCCAAAGCGGATCGGGTGGTACAGGTTTCCTCCCTGCTGGAGCAGTGCGGTCTGCCCAAGGAGTTTTCGGAGCGGTATCCCCATGAAATCAGTGGCGGGCAGTGCCAGCGGGCTGCCATTGCCCGCGCCCTGGCAGTGGAACCCGGCCTTCTGATCTGCGACGAGGCTACCAGCGCACTGGATGTCACTATACAGCAGCAGATCATGTCTCTTCTGACCCAACTTAAAACAGCGCGCAGGCTGTCATTTCTGTTTATCTGCCACAATCTAGCCCTTGTGCAATCCTTCTGTGACCGGATTTTGGTCATGCAGGAAGGGCGCATTGTGGAAGTCGGAACGCCGGAAGAAATAATCTTCTCACCAAATACAGAGTATACCAAACAACTTGTGGATGCTGCGTATACCTCCCGCTGTACCTAAAGCTAACATACAGGCAGCCGCAGAGCGAGCGAAAAACTTCAGCGGCTGCCTTGCTTTTCTTCATATAATTGGAATCAAGTAATATTCTCTTTCCTATTGACAGGAGATTGACAGATACCGTAAAATGATTTTAATAAGACAACTGAATACTCTTTCAAGTGCCTGATGAAGATCAGGGTAAAAGGGAATCGGGTGAAAATCCCGAGCGATCCGGTCACTGTAAACGGGGAGCAAACCGCAAGTGCCATTGCCATGCAGTCACTGCACGGTGAGAAGGCGCGGCGCGCTATGATCCGCAAGCCAGGAAACCTGCTTGATTGGTAGATGGATAGGTATCTTCCGCAGAAAGTGTCCTGTCTGAAACCGTCCGTAGATAGTGGACAGTTTTAGCAGCTTGCTTTCCCCGGAAAGCAGGCTTTTTATTTTTGCCCCTGTATATTTGTGCGGCATATGATGTTCCCGATTCAGCATAATCAAGAAAGGCGGGCCTCAATGTCTGAAGAACTTTCCACGGCAGTGTCCAATTTCAGCAGCGCCAGTACACCACGATACCGGTGGCAACAGGCGGCGGCTGGAAATCATCCGCAGCAGGCGGAGCTTCTGGAAAAGCTGGAGCAGACCTGTCTCAAGCTGGGTAGACCGCCCAACCGGGAGGAGTTGGTTCCCGCCCTTCGCATAGAGCTCAATGCAGTCTTTGGCTCCCTGCACAGCGCCCTCCTTCAGCTGGGATGGACGCCCTTCTCCATGCCTGTAGCAAGGGGGTTCCACCGTAAGAGACGGAAGCAGAAAAAGACCGGCCGGCGGACCGGCAGCATTTGACAACCTACACCGGCCATATGTGCTATATTTAAATTTGTTCCCGTTCCCTCGCCCGGCGTCTGCTGCCGGTTTGAAAATTTCATATCACTGTATCTATTGCATGGTGTGGCCGTTTGCTGCAACGATCCTCTCACCAGGATCAGGCGGCGGCTAAAACGAATGGGATATCCAAGTCCCGCGCGACCGGCACTGTGTACGTGAGGCCATTCCGAAGCGGCTTAGGCCGCCTGGACGAAAGTCCGCCATTGCAGGGGTCAGTCCCTGTGAGAAGGTAGGAAATGGACGCAGAGAGCTACGCTCTCATAACGTAAGTCAGGAGACTTGCACCATGGCAGGATGCAGGCGAAAACAGCGGGCGTGTCCTCCGTTGTGCATGTTGATCTGCTCGCTGGCCTTCTTATTGAGGTCAGCGTGTTTTTGTCAAAAGGAGGCGCCGCCCGGCACCTCCTTTTTTGCGTTTACCGCCGGTCAGAACACCACACGGACTATATACCAATCAAAAAACGAAGGGAGACCAGATATGGAAACATCGACATCTGCAAAGCACTTTCAGTTCTTTTCCCACAGCAAATGCGAATACTTTCCCTGCCACCTCACCGATGATCCGGAGAACTTCAACTGTCTGTTCTGCTACTGCCCGCTGTATGCGTTAGGAGACAAATGCGGAGGAAACTTCAGTTATACCGCCGGCGGCCTCAAGGACTGCAGCGGCTGCTCCATCCCCCATCACCGGGAGAGCTATGGCTATATCACGGGCAAGTACGACGAGATCAAGAAGCTGGTACAAAAGACTGACTGACAGCAGCTCCGCTGCTTGCAACATCAAGAGTAGGAGGCAATCGCTATGATGAACCGAGCTTGGTTTGAAAATCCCGATCATGTGGTATATGTCGTAAAGGACGAGGTGATTCCCCGACTGTCCAGGGAACTGGGCATCTCCGATTTAGCCCAGCGGGTGGAAAACTTCCGCAAAGCGCCCACCCCAGACGGGGAAAACATCAAGGGGTGTAAGCGTACCACCCTGAAACTGATGATTCCCAATCTGGTTTTCCCGGAGCCCATCGAAATGGGAGAAAATGTGTGGATTTATATGGGTGAACTCTGCCCGGCCTACTGTCTGTACACTCCCTGGGCGGGATAGGATATCTCATAAAAGGGACCTCCCCACAAACCCGGTGCAAACCGGTTTGTCCGGCCCGGACTGCTTATCTAGCCCCACCATCATCCGTCCCGCCGAGCAAACGGGCGGGCATAGCGCAATGGCTATGCCCGCCCGTTTGCTGCTGTCAGACCGGCGGCACTCATCCCCACTGCCGCCCAGTCGGTGTCCATCACACCACACCGCTGTGATACCGAACTATTGCCCGCCGACCGCCGTCCTGCGTCTGTACAAAGTGGCGGCACAGGATGTTCCTGGCCGTTTCAGCATCTACCGTTCCGGGGATACAGCGGGCACATTCTCCCCGTATCAGGGCTTCGACGTCTGGATATCCTATTGAATCCAATCAGCACAAAACGAACGGCCTGCTTACCATCTGTAATCGTCCCTCCTTTGTTCACCATATCAGATTCTATTAATGTGGTGTAATTGAAAAGTAAAAATCAAGTGTTATGTTCTAAGTTCTTTGTCAATGCATTTTTTAGCTTCCTCAGGTGAGTATGAATCTCCATCTTTTTTAGATACTTAGAACTGGGGACATATTCGCTCAATCTGAATGTTGTCTTCCTCTTTAATACAAATATCCGGGAAATATATGCAATTCAGATGCTTTTGTACCCTATTTGCCGTATCTCCAGGTAGTAAAGGACCTGTCAAAAATTTGATTCTTCTGAAAATTTGTCATCTAAAAGTTGTCCCGGATTGACATTTTGCGATAAGCCACTTTTAAATCGTCCAGTGCCTTGGCGGCTACTCTGATGTCCTGTTGATTATTTACTCTGCAGGGTGAACCAGGTGTCGTAAGAGAAGGCGCCGTTACCGCTGCGGAAGGACCAGTTTGTGAAGTCTTGGGTGTTGTAGGGATAGAACATGCTCTCGACGCCCAGGGAAATAGCCACCATGTTGTCGGCCAGGTAGTGCTGGCTGTCGTAGGCGGCGGCGGCGTACTCCTCGGGGTTCTTGGAGTCGATGATCCGGGAGAAGAGTTCCACATACTCGTGGTTGTTGTTGGTGCCGTTCCAGGTCAACGTGCCGTCGGAGCCGGCCTTTTCCACCAGGCCCTGGTTGACGGTGTCGATGATGGCGACGCCCTGGGAGCAGGAGGTGATGGCAATCTGGAAGTCCTTGTTGCCGCGCCACCGGGCCTGCCAGGCGTCGGAGTTGGACACGTCCTCATCCAGGTAGGCGTCCAGGCCCACATCCTGGAGGTTCTGTACCACCACCTGGGCCAGCCGCTGGTACAGAACGCCTTTGGAGGCATTGTAAGCGGGGCTGACCATGATGCGCATGGGCGAGCCGTCCTTGTTCTCCCGGAGACCGTCGCCGTCGATGTCCACGTAGCCGGCCTCATCGAGAATCCGGTTGGCCTCGTCGGTATTCCGCTGGTTGGTGGGTAGGTCATCGGCGTAACCGATGTTGCCCGGGGAGATGACGCCCTTGGTGCCGGGGACACAGTAGTCGCCGCCGTCGGTGGCTGCCAGCAGATCATAGTCTAGGGCGTAGTACACGGCGTTGCGGATGTCCAGGTCGCTCATGAGGCTGTCCTGGAAGTTGAATTCGAGAATGGGGCCGCCCAGGTTCACTTCCTCGCCCACGTCCAGGTAATCCAATGCCTGGATGGCGGGGACGTAGTTGCCGGACAGGCCGGCGGCGTACTGGAACATGCAGTCGATTTCGCCGTTCTTGAAGGCCATGACCAGGCTCTCGGGACTCTCGTACAGGTGGAAGGCGATGCGCTTGATGGTGGGCGCACCCTCGTGATAGTCCTCATAGCGGTTGAAGTAGGCGATCTTGGCCTCGTCATCGTAGGAGTCAAAGACGTAGGGGCCGCAGCCGACCATGGCCTCGGGGCCGGTGAAGGACTTCAGGTCCTCCACGTTCTCCCAGATGTGCTTGGGATAGATGACGCAGCCGGCGCTGGACATGATCATGTGGCGCAGGAATACGTAGGCGCAGGAGCTCTGCATGTTGACGCGAATACTGGTATCGTCCAGGACCTCCACACTCTTCATGTACCGCAATGCCACCGAGGGCTTGAGGACATCGAGCCACAGGTTTAAGGAGAACTCGATGTCCTCCATGGTCAGAGGCGTGCCGTCGTGCCACTTGATGCCGTCCTGGAAGTAGAAGGTAACGGAGGTGCCGTCCTCAGCAATCTCGTAGCGCTCGCACAGGCAGGGCACCACCTCGTTGTTTTCTCCGTAGCGCACCAGGTTGCTGTAGAGGAAGCCGTCGTAGCTCAGGTACTTGATGAGCTCGCAGTAGGGGCTCTCCACGTCAAACTGGTAGATGCTGCCGACGTTGAGAAGTTCCACGTCGCCGCCGCCGGCATCCTGGGCGGTGGTCTGGTCCCCGTCCGGCGCAGCGTCCTCCGCCGGGGCGCTGCCGCAGGCACCCAGGGACAGCAGGGCCACCAGGCACAGCAGCAGTGCCAGAATCCGTTTTGCTTGTTTCATTCTCATTTTCTCCTTTCAAAACGTTGATCATTTCATCCCGCTTTTTGGTCCAGCCCCCGAAGGGACAGGAAGCAGAAGATGGTCAGACTGATGAGGACAATGGGGGGAATGTACCACCACCAGTATCCGTTGAAGATGCCGCCCACCCGGAAGGCGTCGCTGAGAGTGGTACCCCAGCTCTTGCTGGTCATAGGGCCTAGGCCCAGATAGCTGACGCTGGTCTCGGTGAGCATGGCCGAGGCCACGGACAGAAGGCCCTTGGTCAGAATGATCGCCCGCAGGTTGGGAAGCAGGTGCCGGATAAGGATGTAGAAGGGGCCGCAGCCCATGGTTTTACAGTTGCGAATGAAGCCCAGCTCCCGGAGCCGGAGGGTCTGGGTGCGGACCAGACGCGCCGTACCCACCCATCCAGTCAGGCAGATGCACAGGATGATGTTCCACACGCTACGGCTTAAAAAGGCCGAGAGCACGATGACCAGAGGCAGGGACGGGATGGTCAGGGCCACGTTGATGAACACCATGCTCACCCGATCCACCCAACCGCCAAAGTACCCGGCGCAGGCGCCGAGGAAGCTGCCGAACACGGTGATGACCAGGGATGCTGTGAACCCCACCAGCAGGGAGGTCCGGGCGCCGAATACTAGCTCACTGAAGATGTCCTGGCCCAGGTCGTTGGTGCCGAGCCAGTGTTCCGCCGACGGCGGCAGGAACGGCACCGTCATCTCCCAAGGGTCCCATGGCGCCACCACCGGAGCAAATACCGCCACGGCCAGCAGCAGAAGAAGGGGCCAGGCCCGCAGAAAAATCCGTCGTCTATTCATGCCACATTCCATCCTGAATCCGGGGGTCCACCAGGGCGCACAGCACATCCGAGAGGAGGTTTGCCAGCACCACGCACACGGTCAGCACCAGCAGGCTCCCCTGGAGAACCGGATAGTCGTTGCCGCCGATGGCCCGATATACCAAAAGGCCCATACCGTCCCAGTTGAAGATCTGCTCAATCATCATGGAGCCGGAGACGATGAAGCCCACCTCCATGGTGATGATCGTAATCATGGGCAGGGCCGCATTGGGCAGCACGTGGCGGAAGAGAATCCGCCCGCCGCCCAGGCCTTTGGTCCGGGCCACCAGGGCATAGTCGGCGTCCTTGGCCTCCACCACGCTGCTGCGCATCATTTGGAGTATATAAGCCGACTTGCTGACGGTCAGGACCCCCACCGGCAGCGCCATGTGCCACAGGGCGTCCTTCCAGTAGGCCACGCCGGTGAGGCCGCCGCTGGCCATGCCACCGGAGGGCGCCACGCCCAGCCAGAAGCAGAACACCATGAGCCCCAGCATGCCCAGGCAGTAGCCGGGCACCGAGTAGACCACCAGGGACAGCCGGGAGATCCACCGGTCCAGCCGGCTTCCGGCCCGCCAGCCCGCCACGGCTCCCAGAAAGATGCCAACCACAGCCGACAGGGCGATGGCCGGCAGCAGCAGCCGGAAGGTGCGGCCCAGCCGCTGTAAGATCAGCGTCAGCACCGGCACCTTGTTTTGGTACGACTGGCCCAGATCCCCGTGGAGCAGCCGCCCCAGATAGTTTGTGTACTGTTCCCACAGATTGCCGTCCAGGCCGTATTCCACCTCCAGCTCCTCCAGAACCTCCGGGTGAGCGGAGGTCAGGTAGAGGTAGTCCTCCTCCCCCACCAGATGCTCCAGGGGGTCGCCGGGCATGAAGCGGATCAGGAAGAAGTTGAAGGTGGCCACCACAAAGATGGTCATCACCGCCAGGGCCAGCTTCTCAGCGAAGTGGCGGATCAGATTCCGATTTCCCATGGACTTCCTCCTCTCCGGTGACGCATCCGTCGGCCAGGAAATAGCAGTGGGTACACATGTGGCGCATGACAGCCAGGTCGTGGGTGATGAGCAAGTACGCCGTTCCGTGGTTGGCCTGGTAATCCTTGAGAATCTGCAGGATCTGGGCCTGGGAGATGGCGTCGAGCATGCTGGTGGGCTCATCCAGCAGCAGCAGCAGCGGTTCCATGGACAGGGCCCGGGCCAGAGCCGCCCGCTGCAGCTCACCGCCGCTCAGGGACCCCAGGTCCCGGTGGAGATGCTCCTCGTAGAGCCCCACCTGGGCCAGCAGGTCCCGGAAGCGGTCCCGGTCGAAGGGCAAGCGGTGGACCCGGTAGGGCTCCATCAGGCTCTTTTCCAGGCTCCACCGGGGATCGAAGGCCTCCTCTGGGTGCTGATCCACCATCTGAATGGCCCGGCGCAGGGCACCCCGGTAAGGGGCCGCCACCGGCCGGTCCTCCCAGTAGATCCGCCCGCCGGTGGCAGGGAGAATCCCCGTCACCAGACTGGCCAGGGTGGTCTTGCCGCTGCCGCTCTTGCCGTAGATGCCCACGGTCTCCCCGGGGCCGATGGAAATGGACACATCCCGGAGGGCCGGCGTCCGGTTCCGGCGGAAGAGGCCGGAGGCGTAGGTCTTAGTCAGATGCTCGGTCCGCAGCAGTGTCATGGCACCGCACCCTCCTCTCCCCCACCGCCGTCATGGCGGGAACCTTCTGCCGGCACACGTCCCGGGCCAGCGGACATCGTCCGGCAAACCGACAGCCCAGGCGGCCGTAGTCCTCGTGGGACGGGGCAAAGCCCCGGGGATAGCGGAAGCCGTGCTCCGGCAGGGCCTCCAACATCATCCGGGCGTAGGGGTGCAGGGGACCGGAGAAAAAGGCCGCGGCTGGGCCGCTCTCCAGCAGCTGCCCAGCGTAGAGGACATGGATGTGGGTGGCGATGTCCCGGGCAAAGCGCAGGTCGTGGGTCACGCACAGCAGGGCCGGTCCGCCGGCTCTGGACAGGTCGGCAAAGAGGTCCCGGACGTCGTCCCGTCGCTCCGGGTCCAGCCCCTTGGTGGGCTCGTCGGCCAGGAGTAGCTGTCCACCGGCCCCGGTGCCCATAGCCACCAGGGCCCGCTGCTTCATGCCGCCGCTCAGCTGGTGGGGGTATCGTGAGACCCAGATCTCCGGTCGGGCAAAGTCCAGCCGCCCCAGCGCCGACACCGCGCGCTCCGCCGCCGCCTTTTGGCCCATGCCCAGATGGATTCGCAGGGGCTCGGCAATCTGGTCGCCGATCCGCATCAAGGGGTTTAAACCGCTGGCGTTGCCCTGGGGGATGTAGGCAATCTCCCGGCCCCGGATCTGGTTCCAAGCTTGGGGCGTCAGACCCAGCAGTTCTTGCCCGTTCCAACGGATGCTGCCGGTAACCCGGCCACCGCTGAGGCCCAGAATGCCCATAAGCAGCACACTCTTTCCACTGCCGGTCTCGCCGACGATGACATGGCGCTCGCCAGGCATTACAGTCAAAGACACACCATCCACTGGCCGCACGGCGCCGACGGCGGTGGAAAATTCCACGGATACGAATTCCAGATTCAACATACGGTTTCTCTCCTTTCTAAAAGATATCCCTGGTGCAAACTAGGAGAATGGGAACTACAGGCAAAAAAATGAGCGTTTCCGAATCTCTGTCGGAAACGCTCCAAATTCCAAATATAGTACCCTAATAAGGGTATACAAAAAGAAGGAACATTTCCTCATCCCAGAAATTGTTCTAGCACAGCTTTACGGCAGATATTCTGACTTCGTTTCATCCGTGGAAGCGCCTTCTCAGCGGATTGCCCACCAATGGCATTTTTGCTTCCACGTCCACGTTACAGCAGAGGTGACTGCATCGGATTCACACCGATTTCCCTGTTACCCGTCTTGTAAAAAGACGACCGTAAGGCTAAATATTATTTTGTATAAGTATATATAGCATTCTTCTATTGGAAAGTCAATATAAAGCATATCCCCATTTTATCGCGCTCCACACTCTAGATGCAGTTTATTTATTGCCAATCGGCAGTGCTCTCACTGTTGCCCAACTATAAAGTCACATCTTCTATTTACACCAACACCTCAGTAGAACCTGCCATTCGGATTGCATCTCCAACGGTGTATTAGGTGCCATATACACAATGGCCTGGAAGTGTTTTCAGTTACACCCTCTGTGTCGACGTCCTCCCCGAAATGATCTCTGACATTCTATAATGAGGTGATGACGTCGCCAATGCCCTACTCCTCAAACTATTGCCGCAACATCATCGTATTATGCTCCGATAATTTTTACTCTTCCTCCAATCCTTCATATGTACCAGCTTTTATAATTTTTCGTTCACTCACCACATAAACACGAGCAGCATGAAGGATCGTAGAGCGGCGGTGAGCAATCAGGAAACAAGTTCGTCCCTTCAATAGACGCATGGTTGCCTGCTGAATTCGCCGCTCAGTAGTGGTATCCACGCAACTGGTTGCTTCATCCAAAATTAGGATGGGGGCCTGACTTACCAGCGCCCGTGCAATCGCAAGAAGCTGGCGCTGTCCCTGGCTGAACTCTTCTGCAGCTCCCGAAATCACTGTGTCGTACCCCTTGGGGAGACGCTGAATAAATCCATGGATATTGGCCAGTTCTGCTGCACAAATCACATCTTCCCGCGAAGCTTCCGGCCGGGCATACCGCAGGTTGTCCAATATGGTTCCCTGGAAAAACACAGTGTCTTGGGGCACCACAGAAAAGCAACTTCCCAGTTCCTCTCGCCGGTATTGCTCCAGCGGCACCCCATCCAGCCGGATCGTCCCAGCTGAGGGATCATAGGCCCGGGTCAGAAGGTGAATCAGCGTGCTCTTGCCTGCACCGGTCTCCCCAACAAAAGCAATCACCTCTCCCGCCTTGACCCGGAAGGACACATGCTCCAGAACCGGCTTCCCCGGCTCATAGGAAAAGGAGACATCCTCAAAGGCCACCTCTCCCCGAACCTTCCGAGGGGAAATTGCATCTGGGACGTCCTGCGGCATCTCGGTTTCATCTAAAATGTCAAACAGGCGCTCAGCTCCCGCCACCGCCTGTTGGATGCTGGAAAAAAGGGCCGCAATGCTGTTGAGCGGCCGGCCCAGCTGCCGGGAGTAACCCAGGAAACTAACCACCAATCCGACCCGCACGGCACCCCGTAAAGCCAAGGCGCCTCCAACACAGGCAATCAGGGCGAACCCTAGATAATTCACCATATTCACCAGAGGGCTGAGCAGGCCGGCGCACACCTGTGCCTTGACCGAGGTGGCACATAGCGTCCGGTTCATGCAGTCAAATCGCTCCAGAATCTCCTCCTGCTGATGGTAGAGCTTGATGGTACGGCCGTTGGAAAGGGCCTCCTGCACCAGGCCGCTCAGTCCCCCCAGCTCATCGGCCTGCCGGCGGTAAAAATTGCGGCTCTGCCTGGAAATCAGATGGGTACACAGGGCGATGACCGGCACCGTGGCCAGGGCGGTCAAGGTGAGCAGTGGGCTTAGGACAGCCATGATGACACATGCGCCGGCCACAGTCAGCAGGCTGGAAAACAGGTATGTTACGGACTCCGCCGCCACAGTGCTGACATTGTCGGCGTCGCTGACCAGCCGGCTCATGGTGTCGCCGTGGGGGTGGCGGTCAAAGTAGGTGAGCGGCAACCGGCCCAATTTGGCAAAGCACGCCTGCCGGATGCGGTTCACCATCTTCTGGGAGAGAATCTCCATCCAGCGGCGGCGGCCCCAGTTGGCAATCCACTGCACCGCCGCAGCCGCCGCCAGCAGAAGCAGCAGCACGGAAAGGGTCGCTCGGTCCACCGCGTCTGCCCGGAAGCAATCCACCGCCAGTCCCAGTAGATAAGGCACCGCCAGCGATGCCAGCGTGGAGAGCACGGTGAGCAGGATGACCACCAGCAGCAAGCCCTTCCACTGGGCATATAGGGCCAGCAGACGGCGCAGCGTGCCCCGGCCGTTTTTCGC
The DNA here is from genome assembly GCF_000239295.1 of Flavonifractor plautii ATCC 29863. Lineage (GTDB taxonomy): Bacteria > Bacillota > Clostridia > Oscillospirales > Oscillospiraceae > Flavonifractor > Flavonifractor plautii. The sequence continues at coordinate 4,065 of NZ_JH417628.1, read as the reverse complement.
CTTGGCATACGGGCTGTACCGCTGCTGCAGGCTGCGCCGCTGGGGCGGCAGCGCGGCGCCGCCGGCCGGGTCGCTATGGCTCATCATCTTTCCCCACCTCCTCCGTCTGAGATGCCCACAGCTCCCGATAGACCGGACACGTGTCCAGGAGCTGCCGGTGGGTGCCCAGCCCCACCTGCCGTCCCTCCTCCAAAACCAGGATGCGGTCCGCCAGCCGGACCGAGTCCATCCGCTGCGTAATCAGAACCACCGCCTGATCCCGCCGCTTTCCAATCCCGTCCAGCACCGCCCGCTCCGTCCCGACGTCCAGCGCGCTGGTGCAGTCGTCCAGAATCAGCACCGCACTCTTGCGTACCAGCGCCCGGGCCAGGGAAAGCCGCTGGCGCTGTCCGCCGGAGAAGTTGATGCCCCCCTGGTCCAGCCGGGCGTCCAGCCCGCCGGCCGAGGCGACAAAACCCGCCGCCCGGGCGGTGCGGACCGCCTCCAGAAGACGCGCCTCCCCCGCCTGCCGGTCACCCATGGACAGGTTGTCCTGGACAGTGCCGGAAAACAGGGCGCTCTGCTGGGTGGCCACCGTCACCTGGCGACGGACCTCGCTCAGAGAAAGGGCCTCCAGCGGGCGGCCCTCCAGGCGGATCTCCCCCGCCTGGGGCTCGTACAGCCGGGCGCAGAGCCAGGCCAGCGTGCTCTTGCCCGCGCCGGTGGGGCCCACTACCGCCAGCCACTCCCCCCGATACAGGGAAAAGGAAACCTCCCGCAGCGCGGTGAGCCCGCTGCCGCTTGGATAGGCAAAGGACACCCGCCGCAGCTCCAGCAGCGGCTCCGTCTCCGCCGCCGGGCAGTCCGGGCGGGGTGCGTCCTGCTCCTCCGGCAGCTGAAAGACCTCTTCCACCCGCCGGGCGGAGGTCTGAGCCCGGATGAGGAATTTGAAGACGTCCACCAGCGTCATCAGGGCGGTGAGCATCTGGGTCATGTAGGTGACAAACGCTGACACCGTGCCCACCGCCGTCCCCTGCGCGCCCGCCGCCCACAGCACCGCCGCAGTGCCTAGATACACCGTGAGCGTGACCAGGGGGGCAAACCAGGCCGACATCAGCTGCAGATGGATACCCGCCTGCTCCAGCTCGGTGCTGCAGGCCTGGAAGCGGCGGGTCTCGGCCCTCTCCCGGCCCAGCGCCCGGATCAGGCGAATGCCCCGCAGAAAATCCTGCACCGTCGTGTTCACCCGGTCCATGGCGGCCCGCACCCGGCGGAACCGCCGGCTGCTCTGAGAGAGATACCAGAGGATCAGCGCCGTCACCAGCACCAGCACCACCACCACAATCCAGCTCAGCCCCGCGTCCAACCCTACGGCATACACCACACTGCCGATGCACAGGACCGGCGCCTTGATGCCGATGCGGAGGGCGGAGTTCACCGACTTGGAGAGCTGGTCACAGTCGCTGGACATCCGAGTCACCAGTGAGCCGCTGCCCAGGCTGTCCACGCCGCCCTCGGTGAGCCGGAGGCACTTGGCAAACAGGCCCCGGCGGAGGTCCGCGCCAAACCGCTGGGAGGCCGTGCCGGAGCAGAGGTTGCGCACCAGCACGCACACAATGCCCACCGCTGCCGCGCCCGCCATCTCCCGCCCCAGCTCCAGAATCCGGTCCAGCCGGCCCAGCCGGACGCCTTCATCAATCATGCGGGCCATCAGCGCGGGCAGCAGCAGCTCGCAGTTTGCCTCCACCACCACAAGCAGGACCGCCGTCAGGCAGTACCACCCATAGCGTCTGAGATAGCGCCAGACGAGGGACACGCCGCTCCCTCCTTTCCCCCGGTGGCCAGACGGGCCGCCGCATCGGTCAGCGCGTGGACCGTGTCAAACCGCCGCACGCCCGCCAGTCCCTCCAGCGGCTCCTGCCGCAGGGTGAGGATGGGCACCCCCGCCGCCGCGGCCGCCTGCAGCAGCCGGACGTTCTCCCGGTTGTAGTCTCCCAGGGCGGTGCCGCTGTCCACCACGCAGGCCGCACTGCATGCTGCCCTGACGGCAGTCCGTACGATTTCCGGGTCGGGCGGCGAAAAGCTCTCTGCAGTGTACCGGGCGGCCGCCAGGCTCTCCGCCACCGCATAGTCGATGTCACAGCGCTGGACAATGCCCGTGGAGAAGGGCAGTCCCCGCTTTTGCAGGGCCCGGAAGCACAGCGTTCCCTTGCCCTCGCCGGGGACCACAAACACCCGGGGCTCCCCGGACGCGCCGCTGAGCTCCAGACTGCCCGTCAGCAGGTGGAACACTCCGTCGTGGATGCCGTAGAGCTGCTGGATGGTGCTGTCGTCCAGCACGTCCTCCGGCGCGCCGCAGCGGAAAATGCCGCGGTCCTTCACCAGAACCACCACGTCGGCCAGCTTAGTGGCAAGATCCACCTCGTGGAGGGAGAGAATGACGGACAGCCCCTGCCGGGCTGTCATCTCCCGGAGAATGTTCAGTAGTTCCAGCTTGTGGCGGATGTCCAGATAGCTGGTGGGCTCGTCCAGGACGATCACCTCCGGCTGCTGGCAGAGCGCCCGGGCCAGCAGCACCCGCTGCTTCTGCCCGTCGCTGAGCTCGGTGAACCGGTGCTCCCGCAGCTCCAGAGCGTTGACCCGCTCCATGGAGTCCTCCACAATGCGGACGTCCTCCGGCGAGAGCTTGCCGAAGTGATTGGTATAGGGATAGCGGCCGGCGGCCACCACCTCCCAGCAGGTCATGAGCTCCGGCTCCACCCGGTCGGTGAGCACCACGGACACGTGGCGGGCAAGCTCCCGGTCGCTCATCCGGTCCAGATCCTTTCCGCTGATGGTGACCACGCCGCCCAGCTTGGCGAGATGCCGCGTGATGCTGCGCAAAATGGTGGACTTGCCCGAGCCGTTGGGCCCGATCAGGCAGAGAATGCCCCCCTGCCAGATTCCAATGTCAATCTCCTCGATGAGCGGCCGGCGGTGGTAGCCGACGGATAGGTTTTGGGTTTGAAAGTACATCAGCTGTTCCTCCTGCGTTTGATCATGAGCCAGATTACAACGGGGGCGCCCAGCACCGAGGTGACGGTACTGATGGTGAGCTCCGTTGGGGCAAAGGCGGTGCGGGCAATCAGGTCACTCACCAGGCAGAACAGGCTGCCGGTCAGGAAGGTGGCCGGAATGAGCACAATGGGCTGGGATGTGCGGAAAATCATGCGGGTGATGTGGGGCACGGCAATGCCCACAAAGGAGATGGGGCCGGCGAAGGCGGTGACGCAGGCCGACAGAATGCTGGACAGCAGCACCAGGGCGATCCGGAATCCGCGGATGTTGACCCCCATGCTCTTGGCGTAGTTCTCCCCCAGCAGATAGGCCCCCAGGGGCTTGGACAGGAAAAAGGCCAGAAACAGCGTGGGAATGCTGATGAGGGCTGAGGCCCCCAGAGTGGCCCAGGTCATGCCGGAAAAGCTGCCCATGGTCCAGACGGTGAAGTTCTGCAGCTGGTGGCTTTCCGCAAAGGTGATCATAAAATCGGTGCCCGCATCGCAGATGTAGCCGATCATCATGCCGATCACCAGCAGCATGGCCAGATTCTGTACCCGTCCGGCCACCAGCAGCACCAGAAACATGACCGCCAGCGCCCCCACAAAGGCCGCCAGAAAGATGACGTACGGCGAGAAGGCGCCCGCCGAGATGGGAATGGCCGCCAGCAGGAAAAATCCCACAAACAACCGGGACCCGGAGGAGATGCCCAGCACAAACGGCCCGGCAATCGGGTTTTTGAAAAAGGTCTGGAGCAGAAATCCGGCGATGGACAGCGCCCCGCCCAGCAATGCCGCCCCCAGCAGACGGGACAGCCGGATCTTCCACAGGATGTTTCCCTCCATCGAGCCATCGTTGCCCCAGCGCAGCAGTTCCCAGATCCGCTCCAGGCTCAGATGGACCGAACCGGTATTGATGTTCCAATAGAACAGGATTACCAGCAGGACCGCCAGCACGGCAAAACAAATGGCATTGCGGGTATGTTGTCTCATATCTCTCTCCCTCTCTGCAGCTTTCCCTGCCGGGAGGCGCCCGCCGGGGCGGGCGCCT
>NZ_JH417627.1 GCF_000239295.1 Flavonifractor plautii ATCC 29863 | reverse complement strand
TCAGATGTCCAATATGTATTGTAGTCCTACAACGGGCTTATGACGAGTATATGGAGTCCTCTTTTATAGGAATGATGGGTGCGGAAGATGAAACAGGCGAAGAAATATGTACAGGAATGATGATGTAATAAGTCCATAATACAGTCCGTGGCTGGACTGAGGAATACCAAGAGGCTCTGGTGAACTCGGAATGGGTCAACTGGACAGCGGACTGCGTTCTCGCCCACTGCGCTCCCAGCAGCGGAGTAATGACGCATACGGAGTGGCCCGATGTATATCCCGGAATGATTGTGGAATAGACGAACAGCCCGTCCTGTGATATGATGGTAGTAAGTCAAAAAGATTGGAGGACAGGCTAATGCCGGAAAAACAGAAGGAAACCATTCGGGAATTGACCCTCATGCTGATGTACCTGACCTCCTGGGAGGAACGGGATACACCGGAAATGCGGGCGGTCAAGAAGAAGGAACTGGAAAAGTATCCCCTTGTCCGCCGATGCTGGAAGGGCTATGCCCACGACCTGCTGGACAAACTTTCAGAGGAAGGGCTGATCAACGCTGCCGGGCGAACCTATCCCGCCCTCATCACACCGGAGGGAGAAGCCGAAGCTCGGAAACTGCTGGCCCAATATGGAATTGATACAGAAGAAAGAAGGCGTCGCAGTGCGGAACGATAAACAAGAACAGGCGATCCGATCCAGCGCAGCGGAATACCTGACCTTTGTGGCCGCTACCGGTGACAGTACAGAGAGCATGGAAATGCGCTATGAGGATGAGAATATCTGGCTGACCCAGAAGATGATGTCGGCCCTCTATGATGTGGATGTTCGGACAATCAATGAGCACATCCAGAAGATCTATGAGGATGGTGAGCTGACAGAGGAGGCAACTATCCGGAATTTCCGGATAGTTCAAACTGAGGGCTCCCGTCAGGTTAGCCGCCAGGTGAAGCACTACAATCTACAGATGATCATTGCGGTTGGATTCAAGGTCAACAATGACCGGGCGGTCCAGTTCCGCAAGTGGGCCAATACCATCGTTAAGGACTACACTATTCAGGGCTGGGCCATGGACAGTGACCGGTTGAAAAACGGGGGTAGTGTACTTACCAAGGAATACTTCGACCACCTTCTGGAGCAGATCCGGGAGATTCGTATGTCTGAACGCAAGTTCTACCAAAAGATCACCGACATCTATGCCACGGCTCTGGATTATGATAAATCATCCAAAACCACGCGCCTGTTTTTTTCCGAGGTACAGAACAAACTCCACTGGGCGATCCACCGTCATACTGCGGCGGAGTTGATCGTGGAGCGAGCCAACGCTGAAAAACCGCACATGGGCTTAACTTCCTGGGAGCAGTATCCAAACGGAAAAATACAGAAGTACGATGTGTCCATTGCTAAGAACTATCTTTCCAGAGAGGAACTGCAGGCGCTGGAACGCATTGTGACCATGTACCTGGACTATGCGGAATACCAGGCAGGCCGCCATATCCCTATGACCATGCAGGACTGGTCACAGCGGCTGAATCGCTTCCTGGAATTCAATGAGCATGAGATCCTCCACGACACCGGCCGGGTGACGCATGAGATCGCCAAAGCCTTCGCAGAGAGCGAGTTTGAAAAATACCGGATTGTGCAGGATCGCATGTTTGAAAGCGACTTCGACCATTTCCTTGCCTTGGAGGAACAAGCAGAGAGAAAGAATGACTGACAAAAGAGAGCCGCCGGTTTCCAGACTGGCGGCTCTCTTTTACAGTTGCGGCAGAAAGATGGAGGCGGCAAATGAGAACTGAATATCGCGATGATCCAACAGTAGACACTGCAGATCTTCCGTATGGATGGCATAAGGGCGATACCTGTGTAATGATTACAAACAAAGCGAAAAAGAGCACTTCCGAATATATTGTGGAAAGCTATGACGGGGTATATTTTGGCGTCCGAAGCCATACTGGGCTATATCACCGGGTATCTCCGTGGAGGATATTCCGGACGAAAGAGGAGGCCATTGAAACCCTGGCAGAGCAGAAATATGGAGGCATATCGCTTTAGGAATCACGGCATTCTGTGCTGGTTTTCCAATGGGCTCAAGATGGTGTTTTTTCACAATAGAATGACCAGAACAACTGTGCTATAATGGCTTTGAAAATGTGTTGGAAGATAAAGAGGAAGGGGTGACCGAAGCATGAAGGAGCGAACCTACATTTGCTGTGACCTGAAATCGTTTTACGCGAGTGTGGAGTGCATCGAGCGTGGGCTGAATCCACTGGATACCAACCTCGTGGTGGCGGACCTGAGCCGCACTGAAAAGACCATCTGTCTGGCGGTCACACCTTCCCTGAAGTCTTATGGCATTTCCGGTCGAGCCAGGCTGTTTGAGGTGATCCAACGGGTCAAGGAGGTCAATGCCCAACGGCAGCGGAATACCCCTGGCCGACAGTTCACCGGCGCTTCCTCTCACGACCCGGAGGTGCGGCGAAATCCTTCCCTGGCCCTCGACTATATCGTGGCCCCACCCCGGATGGCCCACTATATTGACTGGAGCACCCGCGTCTACAGCGTGTACCTCAAGCATGTTGCGCCGGAGGACATCTATCCATACAGCATCGATGAGGTGTTCATCGACGCCACCAGTTACCTGCAGACCTACCATCTGTCGGCCCGTGAATTTGCCCGGAAAATCATCCTCGACATTCTGCAGACGACCGGTATCACTGCTGCGGCGGGCATTGGGACGAATCTGTATCTGGCCAAGGTCGCCATGGACATTGGCGCGAAGCATGTCCCCGCCGATGAATACGGCGTCCGCATCGCAGAACTGGATGAGATGGGCTATCGCCGCTCCTTCTGGACCCACCGTCCGCTCACCGACTTCTGGAGGGTGGGAAAAGGCTATGCCGCCAAGCTGGAAGCCAACGGCCTGTACACCATGGGAGATATTGCCCGGTGTTCTATCGGGCAGCCTACAGATTATCACAACGAGGAACTGCTCTATAAACTGTTTGGTGTCAACGCAGAACTGCTCATCGACCATGCCTGGGGCTGGGAACCCTGCACCATTGCGGACATTAAGGCATACAAACCAGAAAACAAGAGCATCGTCTCCGGGCAGATTCTGCAGTACCCATACCCATTTGAAAAGGCAAGGCTGGTCATCCAGGAGATGGCCGATGCACTGGCGCTGGAATTGGTAGATAAGCGGCTTGCGACCAACCAACTGGTCCTCACAGTAGGCTATGACATCGAAAACCTCAAGGGTACAGCCTACACCAGAGAGGTCACCACGGACCGCTATGGGCGCAAAATTCCCAAGCATGCTCATGGTACAGTCAATCTGGACGGATATACTTCCTCCGGCGAGGAGCTGCTCAAGGCAGCCACCAGCCTGTATGACCGGATCGTAGATAAAACCCTGCTGGCCCGCCGGCTGACCCTCTGCGCCAATCACCTGCTGGACGAGTCTTCTGTGCCGGAGGATTTGCCGGAGCAGATTGACCTGTTTACGGACTACTCGGCAAAGGAAAAGCAGAAAAAAGAGGCTGACACTGCCCATGCACGGGAGAGAAAACTCCAGGAAACCATGCTGGACATCAAAAAGCGTTTTGGCAAGAATGCCATCCTCAAAGGGCTGAATCTGGAGGACGGCGCCACAGCCAGGGAGAGAAACAACCAAATCGGAGGTCACAAAGCATGACCGGACCATACGATGATATCATCAACTTGCCGCATCCTACCTCAGCCAAGCACCCGAGGATGCCGCTCTCAGACCGTGCGGCCCAGTTCGCACCCTTTGCGGCCCTGTCCGGCCACAGCGCCGCCCTTGTGGAAACGGCCCGGCTGACCGACCAGCGCATGGAACTGGACGAGGATGCCAGGGCTGCCTTGGACTCAAAACAGCAACTGCTGTTGGAGCGGATCAAAGAGCGGCCGGAAATCACGGTGACCTGGTTCCAGCCCGACGCAAAGAAAGACGGCGGCCGGTATATCGTATCAACCGGGAGGCTGAAAAGAATCCATGAGGCGGATCAGGTATTGATTCTGGTTGATGGCTTAAGGATACCGATAGGCGACATCGTTGAACTGGAAAGTGAGTGCATTCGGGGGCTTCTTTGAGAGAAATTGAAAAGCTGTGTACAGTGTTTGCGCCAACATACGACTAATTTTATAAGTTATAACTGATAAAATTAGATTATATCAGTTGATTTTCAGTTGTAAATGGGATATACTGAGGTCAACGATAGAAAGGAGGCGCTCCAATCATGATCAAACGAGAACTGTATATGAACCGCATCCGTCCCTTCATTGGGGGCGAACTGATTAAGGTAATGACCGGCATTCGCCGCTCCGGTAAGTCGGTGATGCTGGAACTGATCAAAGAGGAACTGGCGGAGGCTGGTGTTGCCCCGTCTCAGATGATCTCAATCAATTTTGAAGATATGCGGTACTCCCATCTGCAGACCGCAACGGCTCTGCACGATGAGATCATAAAACGGGCAGAGGGCATCAAGGGAAAAGCGTATCTGTTTTTTGACGAGATCCAGGAAGTAGAGGGCTGGGAAAAGTGCGTCAATTCTTTGCGTGTGGCGCTGGACTGCGATATCTACATTACGGGCTCCAACGCAAAACTGCTGTCCGGTGAACTGGCCACTTATATTGGCGGACGGTATGTGGAGTTTGTGATTTACCCATTCTCCTTCGCTGAATTCCTGGAACTGTACCACACAATCGCACCAAGCGATTCGATCCAGCAATGCTTTCAAAAATATCTGCTGGCCGGAGGAATGCCCTATCTGGCCAACCTCCGGTATGAGGAAGAACCCTCCCGGCAGTATCTCACAGATCTATTCAATTCTGTGCAGCTCAAAGATATCGTAAAACGGAACAAGATTCGGGATATTGATTTGCTGGAGCGCATCATTGCGTATATGACCGCAAATGTCGGAACAGTTTTCTCAGCGTCCTCTCTGGCTAAGTTTTTCAAAAATGAGCAGCGGACTGTCGCGGCGGAAACCATCCTGAACTATGTGCGGTACTGCTGTGACGCATATCTCTTCTATCAGGTAAAGCGCCAGGACCTGCAGGGCAAGCAGATACTGGCCTCCAACGAAAAGTATTATATTGCGGATCACGGTATTCGGGAGGCTGTGTTCGGCGGGAACATGAAGGACATCAACCTGATCCTCGAAAACATTGTCTACATGGAACTGCTGCGACGGGGTTATGTTGTCACAGTAGGCAGAGCAGGAGAAAAAGAAATTGACTTTGTATGCGAAAAAAGAGGAGAAAAACTCTATGTGCAGGTAACATACCTGCTGGCCTCTGAAGATACGGTGAAACGGGAGTTCGGTGCATACGATGGCATCCAGGACAATTTCCCCAAGTATGTCGTATCCCTCGACGAGTTTGACATGAGCAGGAACGGGATCAAGCACCGGAATATCCGTGACTTCCTTCTGGCGGAAGAATGGAATTGAGAAAGCGGTAACATATCAGGGCGTGATTGGCGAGGAGGTGACGCATAAGTGAGCGGAAGCAGCCCGAAAAGCATATCAATATCAGGTGTCGAAACCGATATAACCATCGGCAAAGAACTGGCTGCCGTTGCGCAGAAATCAAAGGCACTGGCCTCACGCGACTGCTTTGAGCAACTGGAGATGTACCTCCACGGCAGGAGTCATGACCGCGTGTGTCTGCTCTTTGGCCTGCTCCAGACTGGAAAAAACACCATGCTCCGTCAGGCCATTGGCAGAATGACAAAGGAGGACTTGAGCCGTATCGCATACATCAAAGCCCGCAGGACTGACAATATGGCGATGATGAACCGGGATCTCAAGAAGTTGTTTAACGCGGGATTCCGATATGTGTTCATCGACGAGGTCACACTGATGGAAGACTTTATTGACTCGGCTGCCCTCTTTTCCGATGTGTTCGCCACCATGGGAATGAAGATCGTCCTGTCTGGTACGGACTCCCTGGGCTTCTGGCTGGCAATGGATGAAGAATTGTATGACCGGGCCAAGTCCATCCACACGACCTTCATCCCATATCGGGAGTATAGCCGTCTGCTCGGGATCGACAGCATTGATGAGTACATCCGATATGGCGGCACACTACGCGCCGGAGAGCTGGCCTTTGACGATGAAGATGTGAATGCTCAGGATGCATCCTTCCGGGATGACGAGTCCACCCGAAGATACATCGACACGGCAATCTGCAAGAACATCCAGCACTCCCTGGCCTGCTACGAGTCGGGCGGGCATTTCCGCCACCTGTACTCTCTGTATGAAGCTGGAGAGCTGACCAGCGCCATCAACCGGATCATAGAGGATATGAACCACCGATTCCTGATCTCAGTGCTGACCGATGATCTTCTCTCCCATGACCTGCGGCTCACTGCCGCAAATCTGCGGAAAGAGCGTGACCCCGAAAAGCGCACAGAGGCGCTGGATGCCATTGATACAGAGGCGGTCACCCAGCGTTTGATGGAACTGCTGGATATCCGGAACAAGGAGGAGCAGTCCATCGGTATCACAACTGCTCACATCATAGAGATTAAGCAATATCTTACCGCGTTGGAGTTGATTGTGGATTGTCCCATTGAATCGGCGGACCCCGGAATTGAACCAGTGGAACATATTCTCTTCACACAGCCTGGAATGCGATATTGTCAGGCCCAGGCCCTTATCCATTCCTTGTTAAAGGATGAGCAGTTCTCGGCGCTCAGCGAATATGATAAAACGCAGATCACGGGCCGCATCCTTGAAGAAGTCCGTGGCCGGATGATGGAAGATATTGTGCTGCTGGAAACCATGAAGGCGGCCGACAAGGATCACCGTGTTTTCAAACTGCAGTTTGAGGCTGGCGAGTTTGACATGGTCATCTATGACCAGAAAGAAAACTCCTGTGAGATCTTTGAAATCAAACACAGCAGCAAACAGGTTCCCTTTCAATACCGGCACCTCGTCGATGAGGATAAATGCCAGAGGACGGAACGGCGGTTTGGTCCCATCCATGGGCGCTATATCCTGTACCGCGGCGAAGATGCGCAGATGGAAAATGGGGTCCAATACTGGAATGTAGAGAATTATCTGAAGGCTCTGCCAACATTGGATATCGTCCAAGTACAGGAAATCGGTATGCAGTCAATCGAACCTACTCTGTAAAAGGACTATCGCCACTAAGCAGTTACAATTAGAAATTGAAAAGCATCGGCTATCTTTTTAGGATAGCCGATGCTTTATTTTTAGGAGGATTACTATGAACAGGGTACTCAGAATCGACGAAGAAAAGCCTGAAATGCATATCTCGGTTCAGGGCTATAAGGTCACTCTCTGCTTTGCAGAAAAAGAAAATCCTGAAGTTGCTGTATTAGTAAAGCAGGCTCTCCTGAGCGCCTATGCAATGCCCCAGAAATAGAACGACTTGCTGAAGGTCTTGCATTCAGAAGATTTGATGAAGGGATGGTCAGTAAAATGGCTGAAAGAGTCTATTGCTTATACAGAGGTAAGGATCAGGAAAGCATTCTCATGCAGAAGAACGCCTGCCACGATTTTGCAGAGAAAAAAGGCTGGAACATTGTTGGCGAGGAGCAGGAGATCGGCGTGTCCGGCTATAAAGTCAGCGCCGATGACCTTGTTAAGTTACAGCGCATTAGAAAGGCTGCTGAGCAGGGTGAGTTTGATATCCTGCTGGTCTTTATGTATGACCGGCTGGGACGCAATCTCAACGAAACCCCATTCATCGCAGAGTGGTTTACCAAGAAGGGCATCCATGTTTGGAGCGTCTATGAGGGAGAGATCATAGACGGCGTTGATGCAGAACGCATGCTTGACTACATTCGCTTTTGGCAGACTGATGAGGCCCAAAAACTTTGAGCAAAGTACAGGATAACCCAACACACCAGCCCATTTACTGCAGATTTATCTCCAAAAAGATTATCAATTCCCCTGGCTATTCTGGCCGTAGTGTGAGATAATGGGTATGGCAAAAGCCGGGAACCTTGATAATCGAATAGAATGATTGGGTGTCCGCCCTCTCACACAAAAACATGAGAGGACGGATATCAATGGCTGAAAGAGTTTATTGTTTATACAGAGTTTCCACCAACAAGCAGGTCGATCACGATGAAAACAACCAGGCAGACATCCCTATGCAGAGAAAAGCCTGCCACGATTTTGCGGCGAAAATGGGCTGGGTCATCGTGGGCGAGGAGCAGGAAACTGGCGTATCCGGTTATAAAGTCAGCGCCGATGACCGTGATAAACTGCAGCTCATCAAGAAGTATGCAGAGCAGGGCAAGTTCGATATTCTGCTTGTCTTCATGTTCGACCGACTGGGCCGCAAGTCAGATGAAACCCCCTTCGTTGTGGAGTGGTTTACTAAAAAGGGCGTCCGCGTCTGGAGCGTACAGGAAGGAGAGCAGCGGTTTGAGTCCCACACGGACCGCCTGACCAACTACATCCGTTTCTGGCAGGCCGATGGAGAGAGCCAGAAAACTTCGATGCGCACCAAAACGGCCCTTGGCCAGATGGTAGAGGAAGGCCGATTCCGCGGTGGAAACGCACCATACGGGTACCGGCTGGAAAAGAGCGGCATCCTCAACAAGCGCAAACATGAGGTGTACATGCTGGTCATTGATGAGGACGAGGCCAGAGTCGTCCGGATGATGTTTGACCTCTGCATTTCGTCTGGTTACGGCAGATGGCGCCTTGCCAACTTCCTCAACGACCACGGGATCAAAAACCGGAAGGGACAAAACTGGCACGACGCCAGTGTGGGGGGCATCCTGCACAACCCGCTCTACAAGGGAATCCTTCGGAGCGGAGAAACCTATGCCGGTCCCTTTGAGGACCTCCAGATCATCGCCCCAGACCAATTCGACCTGGCGCAGAAACTGATGCTGGAGCGGACCAATGAGCGGAAAGAGCGGCGCACAGTACCGCTGAATACCGCAGGCCAATCCCTGCTTTCCGGAAACATCTTCTGCGGCCACTGCGGAGGCCGGCTGGTGCTCACTACCAACGGGACAACCACCCGCCTTGCGGATGGGACGCCGGTTCATAAAAAGCGTATTCGCTATGTATGCTACAACAAGACCCGGCGTCGTCAGGAATGCACAGGACAGACTGGATACACAATGCACATTCTGGACGGGATCGTCACCGAGGTGCTACATCAAGTCTTCGACAAGATGCAGGGAGCTTCCAACGACATGATTGTGGGAAGTGCGGTTCAAAAGCAGATGGCAATGATACGCTCGGAATTGCAGCGGGCCAGAGCCGAAAACACCAAGGCCAATAAGGAATATGAATCCCTCAAGTCCGAGGTGCTGAAGGCGATCCAAGGGAAAAGCGCCCTGCCGCAAGATGTGCTGACTGAAATGCTGGAGGATACCCGACAGAAGGTACTGTCCACCAGTGAACGAATCACGACCCTTACCGCAGAACTGAATGATGGAAACTCTAAGATCGAGGAGATGAAGGCCGAGTTCAACCGGATCGTGTCCTGGTCCAAGATTTTTGATGAAAGCCCGATGGAGGTCAAGAAAATGATCTGCGGCTACATCATCAAGAAGGTTTCGGTGTTCCGGGACTATAGGGTCAAGATTGAATTCAACATTAATGTGGAGCAGTTCCTGAATGGTATCGACAGCATCGACGAATGCGCTACCTATGAACTGCCTATGGCGCAATAAGCTCTCACCCTCGCCACGATCACGGTGAGGGTTACATATCAAAGTTTGATATGGCCAGTTGACAACATATATCCTCAATGCTATACTGCATTTGTCTCTCATCAATTGCCGGGGCGGGATATTCAAGCCCTTTCCCGAGCCATCAAAGGGTGCATACCCGGTGGTTCGGGAGAGCGCTTGAATGGCATTCAAGAGGTCAGCGGTTCGATCCCGCTTATCTCCACCAAAAAGAGGCAGAAACCAATTGGTTTCTGCCTCTTTTTTGCTAACGGTGTCGGAAATTTGAGTGATATGTGGTATACTAAACCAAAGGGGGGCGCATGGGAGAGGCACTTCAAAAGAAGCCGAGTCAGGAGGGGCGTTTTTTGTTTAACTGTCATGACCGCGGAATGAAGGCCTATCTGGACCGGCGGTGGAATACGTGGGGGGCCGCCCGGTTGGCGGAGAGAGTATGAAGAAAGAGCCGGAGTGATGGAAGAAAAGCGGACACCCCCGGAGTTGGCCCGGGCGATGATGGAGCTGTTAGGCTGTCCTTGTACCTATTTCGCACCCATGTGGGATGACGATCCCCTGCTGGAATGCCTGCAGATGAACCTGGAGCCGGAGGGGGGAGTACATGGCGTCACGCCGGAGCAGGCGGCGGCGCGGTACTGACAGGAGCGGCATGGAGCGGTACCCTGCGCCGTCACCCACGACGCGCTGGAGTGCCAATTACCCCGCCCGATGGCCCGGGAGGAGTCGATAGCCCTGACGCTGGAGCAATAGGGCTTTTGCCCGGACATTGTGGATCAGGGCGTGGAGCAGATCGGCATCCTGGCGGACGGCCTGGCAAAGTCGGAGCTCTGGTACTTTTGGTGGAATTAAACCGGGGGAGGACTATGGAAAAAGAGTTTATCAATCTGACGCCGGAAAACCTGGACGGGGAGCACCTGTGCTGCATCATCCGCAGCAGGAAACCCCATCCGGGGGTGGAGGCCAAGCGCCGCTGGCTTGCCGGGCGGCTGGAGGAGGGGCATGTCTTCCGAAAGCTGGACGAGAAGGGGGCGGTATTTGTGGAGTATGCCCCGCTGGAGACCGCCTGGGTCCCCGTGACGGGGGACAACTACCTGTACTTGTACTGCCTGTGGGCAGCGGGGGCGTACAAGGGAAAGGGCTGCGGGCGGGCGCTGATGGAGTACTGCCTGGCGGACGCCGGAGCGAAGGGGAAGTCGGGCGTCTGCATGCTGGGCGCCCAGAAGCAGAAGGCCTGGCTCTCCGACCAAAGCTTTGCGAAAAAATACGGCTTTCAGGTGGTGGACACCGCCGCCGGAGGGTATGAGCTGCTGGCCCTCTCCTTTGACGGCACCGCGCCCCGGTTCACGGATGCCGCCCGGCGGGGGACGATCCCGGAGCAGGAGCTGACCATCTATTACGGCATGCAGTGCCCCTACATTCACGCCAGTCTGGAGCAGGTGAAGCGCTTCTGCGGGGAGAGGGGCGCGCCGGTGACCCTGATCCCGGTGGACAGCCTGCACAGGGCCAAGGAGCTGCCCGGCGTGTTCAACAACTGGGCGGTGTTCTACCGGGGGCGGCTTGAGACGGTCAACCTGCTGGATGAGGCGGGCCTCAAGCGGCTTCTCTCAAAATGAATTTTATTCATTGACTTTTGTTCAATCAAGTGCTATACTGCGGATGAGGTGATGGGATGGCGCGGATATCAAAGCCGCCGGAGGTACGGCGGCAGGAGATCCTGGACACGGCCATGGAGCTGTTTGCGGAAAAGGGGTATGAGGACACCTCCATGGCGGACATCGCCAGGCGGATGGGGGTGGTGCAGGGGCTGTGCTACCGCTATTTTGACTCCAAGCGGGTGCTGTTCCGGGAGGCTATGGAGCAGTATGTTCGGGAGTGCTGCGCCGCCGGGCTGCCCATCATCCACGACCGGAGCCGCACGATCCGGCAGCGGCTGGACGACATGGCGGCGCTGACGCTGGAGACCGAGCAGAACGCCCGCTACCACGCCTTTTACCACCGGCCGGAGAACCAGGGTATCCATGAGGAGCTGAACTGGCGCATCTGCGCCTATCTGACGCCCCATGTGGCGGAGGAGCTGGAGGAGGCCTGTCAACGGGGAGAGCTGCGACTGGAGCATCCGGCCCTGGCGGCCAGCTATCTGCTCCACGGGCAGATCGGCCTGCTGGGGGAACATGCGGTGCCCCTGGAGGAGCGGGTGGCGCTCCTCCGGCGCTATGCCGGCCGGATTTTGGAGCCGGAATACTGAACAACGCCTCCGAACCGCGGGGACGCGCGTCGGAGGCAAAAAATCCCCATTCGAGTGAACAAAATTCAATGAATAAAATTCAGTAAGGAGAATGTGCGATGAACGACTGTAAAACGCGCTCCGGCCGGGCCTTTGACCGGCAGGCCTGGACCTATGACACCGCCCGCTTCGGCAGCCATGCCCGTGGGCTGTACCCGGTGTTGCTGGAGCAGCTTGCCCAGATTCCCCATGGCTCGGTTCTGGACGTGGGCTGCGGCACGGGAGAGCTGCTGCGGGAGGTGGGGCTCCGGTTTCCGGAGACCGCCCGGACAGGGCTGGATCTGTCGGCCAATATGCTGGCAGTGGCCCGGGAAAAGCTGGGCGGCGCGGTGGAGCTGGTGCAGGGGGACGCCGAGCGCCTGCCCTTTGCCGACGGGCGGTTTGAGGTGCTGCTGTGCAACGACTCCTTCCACCACTATCCCAACCCGGGCGCGGCGGCGGCGGAGTTTGCCCGGGTGCTCCAGCCCGGCGGCGTACTCCTGCTGGGAGACTGCACGGCCCCGGCGGGGCTGCGGGGGGTGGCCAACCTGTTCCTCCCCCTGTCCGGCGAGGGGGACGTGCGCCTCTACAGCGGGGCGGAGCTGGCCGCCCTGCTGGAACCCCACTTCCACGGCGTGGAGTTCCGGCGGGTGGGGCGCTCCAG
>NZ_JH417626.1 GCF_000239295.1 Flavonifractor plautii ATCC 29863 | reverse complement strand
TTTCAATTTGCGAAAATTATTGTACCTTATCATAATATAAACAAGATGTTCGCAAACCAGCGAAACTCTATGAAGGAGGGAGACCAGTGACCTTTGGAGCTTTCATCAGTACACGGCGCAAAGAGGCCAAATTAAATCTCCGGGATACCGCGAAACACCTCGGTATCTCCAATGGGTACCTGTGTGATATTGAGCAGGGTCGCCGGCCAGCGCCAGAGGGAGCATTTGTAGAGCGGATCTCTTCTTTTCTGGAATTGGATAAGCAGGAGCATGAAATGCTGCTGGATCTGGCCGCAGATTCCAGGCAGACGGTTCCGGCCGACCTGCCTGACTATATCCGCCAGCATGACATCGTCCGCGCAGCATTGAGAGTGGCAAAGGAAGTAGATGCTACCGATGAGGAATGGAAGGCATTTATGGAAATGCTGCAGAACCGCCAGAACTAAGGGGGGATTTTCTTGTCTGTACCAAAGTATCGATTGGACGCAATTGAAACCATTGGACGGAAGATCCTGCAAGAGTATGATCCCGCTTTGTTGGACGGGCCTCCCCAGGCAGTTCCCATTGAAACTATCATAGAGACCAAGTTTGATCTAACTCTGGAATATCATTGCCTACGCAAAAACGGGAGCATCCTTGGGGAAACGATTTTTGATGAAGGAGCGGCTATTTTATACGACCAAGATGAAAAACGCTACCGTTTGATTGCAGTCAAGGCCGGAACGATCTTGGTGGAGGAGCGGCTTTGTGTGGACAGGCTCCTCGGCAGGCTGCGGTTCACCTGTGCTCACGAATTGGGGCACTGGGTCCTGCACCAGAAGCTGTACTCCGGCACAGGCGATGTGGCTGCCTATGAAGGAAAAACATCTTTGGATGAAAGCCACGGCCTGGTCGAATGGCAGGCGGATGCTTTGGCTACTGCTCTCCTCATGCCCCTGCCGCAAATCAAAAGAAGTTTTTACCGTTTGCGTGCAGGCAGGAGCAATGAGCAGTTGGTTGCGGAAATGGCTCAGATCTTCCAAGTCTCCAAGCAGGCCATGCGTATTCGGTTGGAAACACGCAATCTCATATAAGTTTGGTACGGCAAGCCCCCCTCCTAAGAGAGGGGTGCAGCCGCACCAATGTTCACAGGCTTTGTTATATGCATTTTGTTCGCAGTTTAGCGAACATGGGAGGAGGAGAATGGCATGAGAAAAGAAAGCTCCACTGTGCAGAAATGTAAAAGGCAGATGGCGACCCTTGGATTTGACAGCCAGCTGGCCTATCACCGGGTAAAGCTGATTTTGAAAATCTACCGGGATGTGGTGTGGGTCCTCAGTGAGCGGGTGGAGGAACTGCATGAGTATGCCTGGGAGCTGGGCGCTCAGGACGCTGATACCGGGCTTATCTATCTGCAAAGCTTCGCCCCGGATATGGATCTGCAGGAGTTTGAGGAACGGGTCTGCTGTGTGATGGAAAACCGGATGCTGGTGGATGTGATCGACCGTGCCCTTCTCCGCTTGAAACGATACCCTGACCGGGGGGAACTTTACTATGAGATCCTAACCAAACAATTTATCCACCGTTTCAACAGCACAGAAAGGGATCTGCTGGATGAGCTGAATATGGAGCGAAGCGTATTCTATGACCGGAAGCGCGAGGCGATCTTCTTATTGTCCCTCTGCCTTTTTGGTTATGCTGTGCCGGAACTTCAGGAAGAATTGGAGATGCCCCGACTTTATCCCGACTGATTCCCGATAAAAAACCGACGAAATCCCTACTCCCTTCCGACTTTGCCTCTGCTATACTCAGTACAGTGGCAGGTATGCACAAAAATGAATAGGACCAGCTGACAAGGGCCGGGACGCTGTAAAGTGTCCCGGCCCTCTGTATTCCTGCCGCAATATGGCGGCGGGGATCGGCCGGGGATGCAGAAATGCGTCCCCGGCTATTTTTCTGCCCGGCACTGGGAGGGCCGGCATGGGCTGGGAGGCTTATATCGCCAAGTACCCCTGATTTCAAGATTTTGATTCGCCATCAAAATCTTGAAATTTGGAGGAAAGGCACATGGAATCCAACGGGAAGTTTACCCTTATTGTTTTTAACACCTGCACTCAGGAATATGAGGAAGTCATAGTGACAGAGGAGGTCTATCGTACTTACTGCAGAACACGGTGGAATATCAAGGACAACGATCAGAGCTTTTTTGACCATGAGATCCAGACGAGTGGGATGATCGGAAGTCAGGATGGCGCCTATGAAAATTTCCGGGAGTTTATTGACGCTATCAACACCCCGGAACACATCATCCTTGAACAAATGAAGAAAGAGGCCCTGTACCAAGCGATCTCAGCGTTGCCTGCTGCGGATCAGGCATTGGTACAGGGGTTGTTTTTTAAGGGACAAAGTGAACTTGACTATGCAAGAGAGATTGGCGTTTCACAGCCTGCAGTGCATAAACGGAAAGTCCGTATTCTCAAGTCTTTGAAAAAACTTTTAGAAAATTGAAATTGGAGGGTTATTAAAATGCCGACATCTTCCCCTATACAAGCGAGAAGGAAATGCTTCTCACTTGTTCCTTGAAAACCGAATATCCGATTGTCTGAATACTTTCCTGACGGGGCCCCTGCTGGACAGGGGCAAGCGACGCTGGAGGATGCGCGAAAACCACCTGTAGAGGTTCTGGTACAGGCTGCAAACGAAGTCACCTATACATTTTTGTTCGGTTATGACAGCCTGCCGGATTTCCCCTCTATCAACGACGGCCAAATAAGGTGCCAAGCGGGTCCATCCGTCCAAAAAACAGCCTGTGGCAAGCTGTATCGCAATGACTCCGCCAGGGATAATGATACTTCCGTCCAGTCACAGCCCCCACCGAAATGGGGATCAAGCAATGAGGGCGGCCGACAGAGATCCTGCCGGGGGTGAGAGTCCCATGACGCGGTGAAGCCAGCCGCGGTTCAGATGGTCGCCCTACGGAGCCAGCGCCAGTGGCGCAGGCTTTTGCGCTTGGGGAAGTAGTGTCGAATACGAGCGCAGCAGAAGACAACACAAATGTGAAGTCTTAATATCAGAAGCTATGGGGATCGCTTCTGTCCAAAACCCGTTTACTGACCGGAACATGCCGTATGAGCAGCCATTCCAACCAGATGCGGGAGATGCGGAGGCGGTCCCTATTTTTGTGATATTAAGCCCAATATGCTGAGGAGGTGTATTCTGTGAAAACATATTGCAGACAGGAAATCAGCCGTGGTGACATTTACTATGCTGACCTGCGGCCAGTCATCGGGTCTGAGCAAGGTGGTATCCGTCCGGTACTCATTCTGCAGAACAATGTGGGCAACCGCCACAGCCCCACAGTGATCGCAGCCCCCATCACCAGCAAGATGGGAAAACCGCGGCTGCCTACACATGTTTGTTTGAATAGGCAAGCGAATGGATTGAGCTGTGGTTCCGTTATCCTTTTGGAGCAACTTCGCACTATTGATAAGTCCAGGCTCAGAGAGCGCGTTGGAGCATTGGACACCTCCGAGATGAAACAGATTGACTGGGCGCTTGGGGTCAGCGTCGGTCTGGCGGAAGGATATCGGTAGAATAGGTCAATTTATGAACATTTATTCTGTTGGTATTGGTGAATAGATGTTGCCGCCTTACTTGTGGTATTGTTTGAAAAAGCACTTGGAATAGGAAAACGAGGTGAAGCAAGAGTGGAGTACCGAAAAGTTTACTTCCGGATTCGCAGCCGCTATCAGTTCGATTCCGGCTGGCCGGCTGAGACTGACGCCGCCAAATTTCATGAAGAAAGCCGCAGCCTGTTCCAGAGTGTGGGCTGGGATCTACAGCCCGGTGGGGACAGCACATCTGATACCGTTACGAAAGGCTGGCAGGAGTTATACCTGCATCCGATGAACTTTAGTGGTATTATAGAGATGGACGAGATCCCAGCCATCCAAGAACTACTGAAGGATGCGAAATCGTTCTGCTGCTATGGCTTCGACTGCTACGAGAGGTATTGGGATATTACCGATGAGGAATATCTGGCACAGTTGGAGACCAAGCGCGAGGAGATCACACATGAAATTCTGGAACGGTGCCGGACAAAACGGAAAAACCTGTATATCACAGGCCCGGTTGCTTTAAATGTCGCTCAAAAGTTCTCTGTACACAGGCTCTGTGATAAAGAAGGCAAGCATAATCTTGCCAACCGCTTCGTGGGCGAACTGATGGAGCAGCTTGTTCAAGATGGCCTGCTGGTGACAACGAAAACCAGAAACGGTCTTGGTGTCCGCACGGCAACCGATGCAGAAATTAGCTCCCCACTGCCAGGGCAGCAGCAAATGACCCTGTAAATCGAGGTGCGATGGAATGGCAATTTATATTACGGGTGATACTCACGGCGACTTCCAACGCTTTGGGAGCAAATACTTCCCACAGCAGAAGGAGATGATCTGGGAGGACTATGTGGTCATCGCGGGTGATTTTGGAGGACTGTGGGATGGAAGCCAGAAAGATCAATATTGGTTGGACTGGCTGAACAAGAAGCCCTTCACCACCCTGTTCGTGGATGGGAACCATGAGAATTTTGACTTGCTGAACACTCTACCAGAAAAAGAATGGAATGGCGGACGGGTCCATGTGGTGCGGGAGCATATCCTGCACCTTATGCGGGGACAGGTCTTCGACTTCGGCGGCCTCACCTGGTTCACAATGGGCGGTGCGGCCTCCCATGATATTCAGGATGGAATTCTCGATCCAGCCGATCCGGACTTCGAACACCGGTATTGGCTGATGCGTCGGATGCGGTCCATGTTTCGGGTCAAGGGGGTAAGCTGGTGGGCCGAAGAAATGCCCAGCCAAGCAGAATATCAAGAAGCCCTGGCAAACTTGGAACGGGTCAACTGGACGGTAGACTGTGTTCTCACCCACTGCGCTCCCAGCGGTGTGGTGCAGAAGATCAATCCATCCTATGGAACGGATGAACTGACGGACTTTCTTGAAATGGTCAGCCAGCGGTGTAAATTCGCTTACTGGTTTTTCGGCCATTACCATGAGAATCGAATCATAGATCAGAAATACATCCTCCAGTGGGAAAAGATATCTGAACTGGGTTTTTAATCGCAATGGATCAGGGAGTGGGTAACCAGCATTCCCTGGTCTTTTATTCTGAACGGATTGGAAGACGCCAAAAGAGCAAAGAGATAGGCTACACAAAG
Source organism: Flavonifractor plautii ATCC 29863 (assembly GCF_000239295.1). Classification (GTDB taxonomy): domain Bacteria; phylum Bacillota; class Clostridia; order Oscillospirales; family Oscillospiraceae; genus Flavonifractor; species Flavonifractor plautii. The sequence continues at coordinate 491 of NZ_JH417626.1, read as the reverse complement.
GGGAAAAAGCGATTTACATATATGGTAGAGCATAGGTGATATTTTGTTATCAGGAGGAAAAAATGACATTTGAAATTAAAGATTATTTTGAGACACCCATTATATTGGAGCCGAGGGTGGAATTGTACACGGTTTATGATTTTATGGGCAAAGAACTGCCTGGCCTTGCGATTGTTCTTGATATGCCTATCCAAGGAGCAGATGAGAAAGAACAGTTCGCTATTCTTACAAAATCTTTTGGAGAATTTCTTGGCTTGAAAAACAGTGCATATGTCGATATAAACAACTGTCCCTTTGCGCCGCAGCTGCTCAATCGTGGATTTGCTAAAGATACTGGGCTCTACAAAGAAAGTGGGTTCTGCTCCTACCCTTTATGGACATTTGATGAAACCGTTCTGAAAGAAACCGGCGGTGAGAAGTACGAGAGATACGCACGGGCTTATGACGAGTATATGGAGTTGTAGGTTTGTCAAACATATTGGACGGTGAAC
>NZ_JH417625.1 GCF_000239295.1 Flavonifractor plautii ATCC 29863 | reverse complement strand
CGGAAGCTACCGCTTCCGGCCCGGTTTTTTCTTTTAAGAGGGATTTTGACCCCACTCTATTGACAGTATAGTCCCATCGGTTATAATAAGCAGTACAAAAGCCGACACAAGGAGGTCATTCGATTGGCAAAAGCCCCCAAGGAAAAGACGAAGGTGATCGTTAAAACCTCCACCCGCATGTCCAAAAAGGGCCCTTTGACCCCCGACATGCTCCGCAAGCTGGACGCCTACTGGCGCGCCGCCAACTACCTGGCGGCCGGACAGCTCTACCTGCTGGACAACCCTCTGCTGCGGGAGCCGCTGCGCCCCGAGCACCTCAAGCGCACCTTGGTGGGCCACTGGGGCACGGTGCCGGGCCAAAACTTTATCTACACCCACCTGAACCGGGTAATCACACGCCATGAGCTGAACATGATCTATGTCTCCGGCCCCGGCCACGGCGGCAACGCGGTGGTGGCCCAGACCTATCTGGAGGGAACCTACAGCGAGTTTTACCCCAACGTGAGCCAGGACGAGGAGGGTATGCGCCGCCTGTTCCGCCAGTTCTCCTTCCCCGGCGGCATCGGCAGCCACTGCGCCCCCGAGACCCCCGGCTCCATCAACGAGGGGGGCGAGCTGGGCTACTCCCTGGCCCACGCCTTTGGCGCGGTGATGGACAACCCGACCCTGATCGCCGCCTGCGTGGTGGGTGACGGGGAGGCGGAGACCGGCCCGCTGGCCACTGCCTGGCACTCCAACAAGTTCCTCAACCCCGTCACCGACGGGGCGGTGCTCCCCATCCTCCACCTCAACGGCTACAAGATTTCCTCCCCCACCCTGTTCTCCCGCATCACATCAGAGGAGGTGGAGGACTTCTTCAAGGGCTGCGGCTGGACCCCCCGCTTTGTGGAGGGGGACGAGCCCGCCCAGATGCACCAGAAGATGGCCGCGGCCCTGGACTGGGCGGTGCGGGAGATTCAGCGCATTCAGCAGGGGGCCCGGGAGTTCGGCGAGACCGCCCGCCCCCGCTGGCCCATGCTCGTGTTCCGCTCTCCCAAGGGCTGGACCTGTCCGAAGGAGGTGGACGGCGCGCCCACCGAGGGCACCTTCCGCGCTCACCAGCTCCCGGTGGCGGTGGACGCCGCCCATCCGGAGCACCTGGAGGTATTGGAGCGCTGGCTGCGCAGCTACCGGCCGGAGGAGCTCTTTGATGCCGAGGGCGCGCCGGTGCCTGCCCTTCGGGCCGTGGCCCCCCAGGGGGAGCGCCGCATGGGCGCCAACCCCCACGCCAACGGCGGCATGCTTCTGCGGGATCTGCGCACCCCCTCCTTCACCCGCTACGCGGTGGAGGTGCCCGCCCCCGGCGAGGCGGTGGCGGAGGACATGGCGGAGCTGGGCAAGTATGTCCGGGACGTGCTCAAGCTCAACCAGAAGGCCCGCAACTTCCGCATCTTCGCCCCCGACGAGGCCCTGAGCAACAAGCTCACCGCCGCCTTTGAAGCCAGCGACCGCCGCTGGAACGCCGAGCTACGCTCCACCGACGAGGGGTTGTCCGCCGACGGGCGCATTATGGACAGCATGCTCTCCGAGCACATGTGCCAGGGCTGGCTGGAGGGATACCTGCTCACCGGGCGGCACGGCTTTCTCAACAGCTACGAGGCTTTCATCCGCATCGTGGACTCCATGGTGAGCCAGCACGCCAAATGGCTCAAGGTGGCCCGGCAGCTCCCCTGGCGGCAGGACATCGCCTCCATGAACTACGTGCTGTCCTCCAACGTGTGGCAGCAGGATCACAACGGCTTCACCCACCAGGACCCCGGCTTCCTGGACCATGTGGCCAACAAGAAGGCGGACGTGGTGCGGCTCTACCTGCCCCCTGACGCCAACTGCCTGCTCTCCGTCTTTGACCACTGTATCAAAAGCCGGAATTACGTCAATGTGATGGTGGCCTCCAAGCACCCCCGGCCCCAGTGGCTCACCATGGACGAGGCCATCAAGCACTGTACCCACGGCATCGGCATCTGGCAGTGGGCCTCCAATGACCAGGGGGCGGAGCCCGACGCGGTGCTGGCCTGCTGCGGCGACACCCCCACGCTGGAAACCCTGGCAGCGGTGACCATCCTGCGCCGCCACCTGCCCGAGGTGCGGCTGCGGGTGGTGAATGTGGTGGATCTGATGAAGCTCCAGCCCCACACCGCCCACCCCCACGGGCTCACCGACGAGGATTACGACGTGATCTTTACCCGGGACAAGCCCATCATCTTCGCCTTCCACGGCTACCCCTCCCTGGTGCACGAGCTGACCTACCGCCGGCACAACAAGAACATCCACGTGCTTGGCTACCGGGAGGAGGGCACCATCACCACCCCCTTCGACATGCGGGTGCTCAACCGCATTGACCGCTTCAATCTGGTCATCGACACGGTAAAGCGGCTGCCCCAATTGGGCAACCGGGGGGCCTTCCTCATTCAGCTCATGAAGGACAAGCTGGTGGAGCACAAGGAGTATATCACCGCCCACGGCCAGGACATGCCCGAAATCCGGGACTGGAAGTGGAACGGTGGAAACGGTATCTGACGCGCAAGGGGCCAGGCTTCTGTCCGGCCCCTTGCCTTTTTCCATCATTTTGGGTATGATAGATGGGAAAAAAGGAGTGAACGTATGGAATTTCGACTGGACAGCCACACCCATACCTTGGCCAGCGGGCACGCCTACTGCACCCTGCTGGAGATGGTGCGGGCGGCGGCCGACCGGGGGCTGGAGCTCATCTGCATCACCGACCACGCCCCCGGCATGGAGCTGACCACCCACGAGGACTACTTTCTCAACTTCCGGGTCATCGACCGGGAGCTCTACGGCGTACGGGTCATGATGGGCGCGGAGCTCAACGTGATGGACTTTGACGGCACGGTGGATCTCTCCCCCAAGCTGCTGAACAATCTGGACATGGCCATCGCCAGCCAGCATATCTGGTGCATGCCCCAGGGCGGCGGACCGGAGGAGAATACGGCAGCCATGGTCCGCGCCATGGACAACTGCCCCAAAATCTGTATCCTGGGACACCCGGACGACGGCCGCTACCCCCTGGACTATCCGGCGCTGGTGCGGGCCGCCGGGGAGCGCGGCGTGCTTCTGGAGGTCAACAACACCTCCCTCTCCCCCGCCTGTTCCCGGGAAAACTCCACCGCCAACGTGACGGAGATGCTGAAGCACTGCCGGCGGGAGGGCGTGCCCGTGGTGGTGGGCAGCGACGCCCACTTCGTCTCCGCCGTGGGCGGCCACCAGTATGCCCAGGCCCTGCTGGACGAGCTGGATTTTCCCGAGGAGCTGGTGCTCAACCGGGAGCCCGCCGCCTTCCTGGCCCATCTGGAGCGCCGGCTGAGCCGCGCATGAAAAAGAGGATTCCGCCCGGCGGAATCCTCTTTTTTGTCTTATTGGAACAGGGGCAGGCTGCCAGCGGGGCGGTTGATCCGCTTGCAAACAGGCGGCCTCTCGTCCGGCACCAGGGCGCACTTGAGCTCACTCCACTCCGCCCTTGCTCCCCTCCTTTCGCGGCTCCCACTCCGACAGTGCCAGTCCGGCCACCGTCAGCACCGCGCCCCCCAGCGAGAGGGGCGTCACCGGCTCACCCAGCACCAGCGCGGAGGTGACCAGAGTCACCACCGGCACCAGGTAGATGTAGGCGCTGGTTCTGACCGCCCCCAGCCGCCCCACGGCAAAGCCCCAGGTGACAAAGCACAGGGCGGAGGCCCCCAGCCCCAGATAGAGCAGGTTGAGCAGGTAAACCGGCTCCGTCAGAGTCCCGAGCCCGGGCCGGAAGCCCAGCACCGGCAGGACGGGCAGCAGGAACAGCAGGCCCCAGGCGAAGGTGCGGCGGGTGGTCTGCACCACCGGGTAGTCGAAGGCGGAGAGCTTACGGGTCAGCAGGGAGTAGGCTGACCAGGCGGCGGCCGCCAGCAGGGCCAGGAGATCGCCTCCGGGGTTCAGCTCCAGCACGGCGGCGCCGTTATACGACACCATCGCCACCCCGGCCAGGGCCACGGCCAGCCCCGCGAAAAAGAGGGGACGCAGCCGCTCCCGCCGCAGGAGGAAGTGGGAGAGCAGGGCGGTCAGCATCGGACTGACGGACACCAGCACCCCCACATTGGAGGCCAGCGTGCAGGTCAGGGCGATGTTCTCCAGCAGGAAATAGAGGGTGACGCCGCACAGGCCCGCCGCCGCGAACCACAGCTCCTGCCGCCGCCCGGCCAACCGGAGCCGCCGGGGGTACAGCAGGCAGAGGGCCACAAAGCCCAGGGCGAAGCGGAGGAACAGCACCTCCACGGGCCGCAGGCCGGTCAGGAGCACCTTCGTGGAGATAAAGGTGGTGCCCCAGAGGAAGATGGTCAGCAGGGCCGCGGCGTGCCCCGTCAGGCCCGCCCGGCTCACGGCTCCCCCCGTTCCGCCGCAAACACGGCCCGGTACTGGCTGGGGGTGAGTCCGGTCAGGATCTTGAAAAAGTGGTTGAAGTGGCTCTGATCGGCAAAGCCCGCCCGCAGGGCCGCGTCCAGCGGGGCGGCCCCCTGCTCCAGCAGGGCCCTGGCCCGGTTCACCCGCACCGTTTCCAGATAGCGGTAGGGGGTGATCCCCTTCTGGCGGGTGAAGCAGCGCAGAAGGTGGTACTTGCTCAGCCCCGCCAGGGTGGAGAGCTGCTCCAGCGTGATGCGCCGGTCACAGTGGGCCTCCAGATAGTCACACACCGCCCGCACCTCAGGCCGCACCTCCTCCGGCGGCCGGGGACAGCCGCCGCATCGCTCCAGCAGGCGGCCCACCAGCAGGAGAAAGGCCTCCTCCCGGCGGAGCTCCCCCTGCTCCCCCGCCGCCAGCTCCCATACCTCCCGGAACAGACTGGTCAGTTCGCTCCCGGGCAACACTGGGGGCGTGAAATGGGGGGCAAACCGGCGGCCGGTGACGGCTTCAGCGGCCCGCTCCATGACCTCCTGCGGCACGTGGAGCCCCCGCCAGTCCAGGCGCTCCTCCCCCACCGGACGGCAGGCATGGGGCTCGCCGGGCTGAAAGAATACCAGCTCACCGGGGGCAAGGCGGCGGGTCTCCCCCGCGATGGTCACCTCCCGGCTCCCCCGATCCATGGTTCCAATGACATAATAGGTGTGAAAATGCTCCGGAAACCCCTGGTCGATGCCCTGAAAGAGACATGCCTCCACTCCCAGCTCCGGATCGTAGTACACGCGCCGCAATTCCTGTTCCATAGGGTACTCCTCTGTCTGAGATAAAAGCAGTATAGCACGTCCCTCCGCCTGTTTCTTGCATGATATTGCGCATTTCCCGCACAGGGCGGCCTCGCCGCCCATATGCTGATCCAGGGGGTGGTGGGATGCAGGCGAGCTCCGGGCCGTCCGGCGAGGCGCTGCTGGCCATCGCCGCACTGGCCGCCATCCAGCTCACCGCGGGCAAGAGCGACGCCCAGGCAGCGGTGCTCGGCGCCTTCTTCACCATGCTGGGGGACGCCATCGGGTTGCTCCTGGCCCAGCGGGCGGCGCTGGAAAATCCATAGCGGGCGGCGCCTCTGCGCCGCCCGCCGCTTCTTGTAAGCTCAAGAGCCGCTCAGGAAGTCCTGCACCTCGTCCAGCCGCTCCATGCCCTCGTCATAGCCGTCCTTCCACAGCGCCCGAATCTTCTCCACGTCCTTTTCGGTGCGGTGAAAGCCCTCCGTGCTGTGTGGGGCGAACAGGAGGGCTCGCCCCTCCCTCTCAAGCTGAAACAGCCGCTCCCGGGAGGCGTTGTAGGTGTCCGCCCGGCGGCGCATGGTATCGCAGAACCTGGGGTACTTCCGGTAGGCCGCGTCGATGAGGGGCTGGAGCTTTTCCGGCCGCCGGACGTAGCTCCGCTCCCGGGTCAGCACCACGATCACCCGCTCGCACCCCTTCTCCAGCGCCCGCTCGTAGGGGATGGCGTCGGCCGCTCCGCCGTCCATACACGGCTTACCCTGGATATCGAAAACAGGGAAGAGGAACGGCAGGGCGCAGGTGGCCTGCAATAGCTTAAACCGGTCATCCCGGCGCTCCACCGGAAAATACTCCGCCTTTCCGGTGTCCAGGTTGGTGACCACCGCCTCCACCTCGCCGGGATAGGCGGCAAACGTGTCATAGTCGAAGGGAATCAGCTCGTTTGGTATGGTACCGAAGACGAAATCCAGGCCAAAATAGGCCCGGTTGTCCCGCCGGAGCAGGTTGCCGAAGCCCATATACCGCTTGTCGTTGATGTAGTTTACCATAATGTCCAGGTTGCGGCGGCTCTGCTTGGACACATAGCTGACGCCATAGGCAATCCCGGCTGAGACGCCGATAACATAATCCGGCAGCAGATCCCGCGTCAGCAGGGCGTCGCAGACGCCGGTGGAGAAAATGGTGCGCACCGCGCCGCCCTCCAGAACGATTCCAGTTTTCATGTCGGCTCACTTCCTTGCTACTCCCATTATACGGCAGCGGACGCCGGCCTGTAAAGGAATTCTTGACAACAAAATATTTCGCATTATAATAAATTAGGTATACAAAGGAGGCCACGCCATGCTCGTCAAGTTCATCGTCTGCGTCGTTGCCGGCCTGGGGGCCGGCATCGGAACCGGCCTGGCGGGCCTGTCCGCCGCCGCCGTCATCTCCCCCATGCTCATCACCTTCCTAGGCTTTCCCGCCTATCAAGCGGTGGCCATCTCTCTGGCCTCCGACGTGCTGGCTTCAGCGGCCTCGGCCTATACCTACGGCAAAAATAGGAATCTGGACATCCGCAACGGCCTGGTCATGCTGGCGGCGGTGCTGGTATTCACCCTGATCGGGAGCTGGGCCGCCTCCCTGGTGCCCAACGCCACCATGGGCGGCTTCTCCGTGTTCATGACCCTGCTGTTGGGCATCAAATTCATTGTGCGTCCCGTGATGACCACCAAGGAGAGCTCCGCCCATAAGAGCCGCGGGCGCCGCATCGCGGAGTCCCTGGCCTGCGGCAGCGTGGTGGGCTTCATCTGCGGCTTTATCGGCGCTGGCGGCGGTATGATGATGCTTCTGGTGCTCACCTCCGTGCTGGGCTATGAACTCAAGACCGCCGTGGGTACCAGTGTGTTCATCATGACCTTCACCGCTTTCACCGGCGCGGTCTCCCACGTGGCCATCGGCGGCGGGCTGGATGTATTTGCCCTGACGGTGTGTGTGGTGATCACGCTTCTGGGCGCCAGAATTGCCGCCGTCTTTGCTAACCGGGCTTCCGCCAAGGCCCTTAACCGGGTCACCGGCGTGGTGCTCACCATCCTGGGCGCAGTGATGGTGGTGGTCAACCTCCTCTCCTGAAGCAGTGGCACAGCCCCCTCCGGTCGGAGGGGGCTGCTTTTTGCCTGCGGCTCCGGACGCCCGCCCCAGCTTTATGGAAGATTTCCTTGACATAGATAGACAATCTATCTATACTATACATAGATAATCTATTTATGAGGTGAGGAATATGGCAAATGACCGCACCGCTCCGGGCGGCATGGGCATGCTGCTGCTGGCCCTGCTGGAGGGCCGGGACATGTACGGCTATGAGATGATCGAGGCCCTGCGGGCGCGCTCCAACGAGGTGTTCCACCTCAAGGCGGGTACCCTCTATCCCCTGCTCCACTCCCTGGAGGCCCAGGGCTGGGTAACCTCCAGCGACGGGGTTGCCAATGGCCGCACCCGGCGCTATTACGCCATCACCCGGGACGGCCGGGCCGCCCTGGCTGAACAGCAGGCGGGCTGGTACGCCTACGCCGACGCGGTGCGCGGCGTGCTGGAGGGAGGGAATCCCTGTGGCGCGTGAGTGCGTGAACGAATATCTGGAGACGGTGGGCGGCCAGATCCGCTGGCGGCGGGCCCGGCGGGTTCTCCTGCGGGAGCTGTCCGACCATATTGCCGATCAGGCCGCCGCCTTTGAGGCGGAGGGCCGGAGCCCGGAAGAGGCCCTGGCCGGCGCGGTGGCCGAGATGGGGGAGCCGGAGGCGGTGGGCCGGGAGCTGGACCGCCTTCACCGCCCCCGGAACCGCTGGGGGCTGGCGATCACTGTGGCGGCCCTCTTTGCCGCGGGCGTGCTGCTCCAGCTCTTCGCCGCCGGGCTCATGGGGGACGCCAAGGACGTCTTCTACTTCCGGCGGCAGGTTTTGGGCCTGCTGCTGGCCGCCGGGGTTTTGACCGGACTCTGGTTTTCCGACTACACCCTCCTTCTGCGGCGGAAATGGGCTCCGGCGGCGGCGCTGCTCCTTCTCTGTCTGGGTCCTATTCTCTGCACTCCACTTCTCCCCTTCTACTCCTATCCCGGTTATCAGCTTGCGCTCTATTCCACTCTGCTCCTCCCCGTCCCCTACGCCGCCCTTGTGGCCTCCCTGCGGGGCAAAGGGCCGCTTGCCGTCCTGCTCTGCGGGGCCGCCGTCCTGGCGCTCCCCCTCTTCGCCTGGCTGGCTCCCAGTTCCGCCTCCTGGCTGGTCAGCGAGGCCAGTATGCTGCTGGTACTCCTGGCGGCCGTGGGGCTGGGCTGGTTCCGGGGAAAGCGGCGGTGGAATCTGCTGGCTGCCCTGGGGCCCGCTCTGACTATCCTCCCCCTGCTCTTCCTGCGGCACCTGGAGTACGCTGCTTGGCGCATAGACGCTTTCCTGGGGCCCGACCTGTTTTACGAGCGACTGCGCATGGGGGAATTGCCCTCCCTTTTTGTAGGCTCCTCCTCGGAGCTCCTGCTGGCGGAGGCCGCCCAGGGCCTGGGCCGGTGGGTGTTCTGGGCCGCCGCCGGGCTGATCGTCCTCTTTGCCGCCCTGCTGCTCCGGCGCATCCGCGCCCTCCACAGCCGCACGGGCAAGCTCCTCGCCCTGTCGGCCTTCCTTCCCCTGTTCCTCCAGGCGGCCATCTACTGGCTCTATAACCTGGGCTGGTGGCCGCTGGGCGTGCTCTCCCTCCCCTTCCTGTCCTACGGCGTCTTCTTCCTGTTGGTGGACGCCGCCCTGGCCGGGGTGCTCCTGTCCGTCTTCCGCATGGACGCCCTGGTGCGGGACACCGCCTGGGCCTCCAGCGCCCCGGCCCCCCGGCCCTCCGCTCTGGACATCCCCCTGGGCCGGGGACAGCTCCACATCGAATACCGCAAAGGGGCGCAACACTTTTAAACATACAAAGGAGGCCTGCGGTAAAGCCGCAGGCCTCCTTTTTCTATTCCTCGTCCGCCCGGTAGGCCATGAGCACATACTCCCAGTGCTCCACGCCCCCCTCAGGCACGCTGTGGGTGCGGAGGTAGCCGTCAATCAGTCCCAGCAGCTCCGCCCGCTCCTCCGGTTTGAGATGGAGCGCGCCGAACAGGAACTGGAGATCCTCCTGCTGTTCCGGCTCGCCGCACTGGCTGGCGGCGTGCAGCACGCCCCGGAAGGTGCCGTCCACCAGTTGGGCGGCCAGCGCCTCCCGCTCCCCCTGAAAGCCGTCCTTCCGGCCCAGGCAGAGCCGGATCTCCACATCGGCCAGCCGGTAATAGGTCGCCTGCCGGCCGTCCGGCGCCGTACATACTCCCAGCTCCACCACGCCCAGCTCCTCCAGCTTGTTCAGGTGGCTCTGGGCCGCGCTGGGTGAGAGCAGCATTTTCTCCGCCACGGTGTTGGCCGTCATGGGCCGTCCCGCCCGCCGCAGCAGGTGAATGATATCCTGGCGTACCGGGTTGAGCAGCACGCGAAATTGTTTCCGTTCCTCCAGATCAATGGTTCTTGCCACCGTTGTCCGCCTCCTCTGTTCCGGCCATGCCGCCTATCTGGTCCGTTCCATGTGGCGCCTCTGCACCTCGTAGTCGAAATCGCCGCCGTACTGAATTTTTCCATCCCGGACCACATGGGGCAGCCACCACTTTCCATGCTCCTCCTCCGGCTCCACATAGCCGTGGCTGGCTAGGAACTTCCGCCGGGCCTCTACCGAGCGGTAGAGCACGGACAGATCCCCGTCCCAGTCCTGGAAGCACTCCGGCCCGCAGTCCGGCCGGGTGAAGGGGCACACCTTGGCGCAGCGGCCGCAGGTACAGCCGTGGGGGTTGGCCGCCCCGTGGGCCACACACCTGCGCTCGTCGGTCCGCCAGAGCATGTAGCCGCGGTACTCCTCCTGTTCCCCAGTGGAGATGGCGTGCATGGGGCACTGCTCGGCACAGATTTTGCATACGGAACAGTAGTTCTGTAGCCCGAAGTCGATGGGGCCGTCGGGCACCAGGGGCAGGTCGGTCAGCACGGCGGCCGCCTTGAAAGCCGCCCCCATAAAGGGGTTGACCACGATACCCAGCCGGGAGAACTCCCCCAGTCCCGCCAGGGCCACCAGCCGGGGCATGATGGTCACGTAGTTGTTGAAAGCGTCGCTGCGGGCCGGCCAGCCCAGGCGGCGGATGTAGTCGGCCAGGGTGTTGGACATGCAGGCCAGCCGCTGATAGGCCTGATAGGCCACGGTATCATCCAGCCACTCGTCCCCGTGGGAGGCCGCAATGGTGGGCAGCTGGGTGCGTACCAGAAACACCACCGCGTATCGGTAAACCCGCTCCACCGGCGTGCCGTCCACCTTGGTGGCGTAATACACATCCCGGGGCACCTCGCACACTCCCACCATCTCCGCCCCAGTGAAATAGGCCATCTTTTTAATGTGCCGTGTCACGATACGCGTATCCTCCGGCAGGGGCGCTTTCTCCGGCGCGACCTCGTTTTCCGGGTAGTCGTTAAGGTACTTCTGAAAGTGGTAATAGGACGCCCCAATGGGCACGCGAACCGTAAAATCCTCCATCCTCTTCTTAAGTACATCCCCGAAGCCCCCCAGGCGGCACTTGGCGAATGCCATCTCCTTCTCATCCACCCGGGGTGAATCCTCCACGATATCCACGGTCAGGCGCTCCACCCGCTTGAGCTTTTCCAGTGGATAGGGCCCCAACTGTTCGTCATTCAGCAACACCCCGCGCCGCGACAGATCCAACGTCTCCATTGCTCGACACCTCTTGCTTCTCTTATGTCAGGTTTCCTCCCACTCGTTGACCACCAGCATATCCCCCTGCTGAAGAACTGTCCCGCCCTTGGGCACTACAGTGGTGCCGTCGGCACGGCGTACCAGGACGATGAGTACCTCCGCCGGGATACCCAGCTCCTTGATCGGCCTCCCAATCCAGTCCCCGTGCTCCGCCACAGGCACCTCCCGCAGGCTGACCCCGTCATCGTCTTCATAGAGCGGCGTGCTGAGCACCATAAGATCCCCTGCCTGGATTGCGGTATCTCCGTTTGGAATCACATTCTCGCTGCCCCGCCGGAGCATCACCACCAGCGCGTCGGCGGGCAGCTCACACTCCCCGATGGTCCGCCCCACCCATGGGTGGCCCGCGCCGATAGGGAAGCGGGTCAGGTGGAGCTGCCGCTGGTCCTGGTAGTCGTTGAAGGTACGGCTGACGCTCTCAGCACTGTCCACCATGTCCAGCTTCCGCGCCGCCAGAGGCAGTAGTGAACCCTGCACCGCCACCGAGAGCAGGGCAATGCAGAACACGATGTGAAAGAGGTCGTAGCCGATGGCGGCCCCGCTGGCCACTGCCATGATGGCAAACACGATAGATGCCGCGCCCCGCAGCCCCGCCCAGGACACCAGCAGACACTGCCGTACCCCGCAGCGGAAGGGGGCCAGCAGCAGGAAGACCGCAGCGGGCCGGGCCACAAAGGTGAGAAACACCATAATGGCCAAAGCCGGGAGAAAAACCGCCGGGAGCTGCCGTGGGAAGGAGAGCAGCCCAAGCAGGAAAAAGATCAAAATCTGCGCCAGGCCCGTAAGTCCGTCGAAAAAGTGGACCAGGGCCGCCTTATGGGGAATTTTGGCGTTTCCGATCAGGATGCCCGCCAGATAGGCCCCCAGGTAGCCGTTCCCCCCCACCACGGCGGGCAGGGCAAAGGAGAGCAGGGCCGCAGCCACCACGAAAATAGTATCCAGCCCGTCGGAGAGCGTGAGCCTGCGGAGCACCAGAATGGACAGCCCTGCCACCGCCGCCCCAAGGCCCAGTCCAAAGACGACCTGCGCAAAAATCATCCACGGGATTGCCCCGCCGCCGCCCACCCCCATCAGGGAGAGGGCGATCACCGTCAGCATATAGGAGGCCGGGTCGTTGCTGCCGCTCTCCACCTCCAGCAGGGAGGCGGTGTGGTTCCTCAGGCCCAGCTTCTTGGAGCGGAGGATGGAAAACACCGACGCGGCGTCCGTGGAACTGATAACCGCCCCGGTCAGAAAGCTCTCCAGAGCAGAAAAACCCAGTGCCAAGTGGCAGAACAGCGCTGTGAGCAGCGCGGTGACCGCCACGCCCAGGGTGGACAGCACCACCGCCCGGGCCGCCGCCGGCCGGGCCGCCTCCCAGCGGGTACCGAAACCACCGTAGAACATGATGAAAATCAGCGCTACGGAGCAGATACGCTCCGCCGCCTCAAAGTTATCAAACGGGATGCGGAACAGCCCATCCGAGCCGAATAACATTCCCAACGCCAGAAACAGCAGCAGGGCGGGCACACCCAGGCGCTGAGACAGGCGGCTGGCGACGATGCAGATGACAATGACCACCGCACAAAGTAACAGAATTGATTCCATGAAAGCCCCCTCTCACAAATAAAACAGGCGGCCCCAGTCCGAATGACCGGGGCCGCTTCGTTCTGTTGAATTGATTATAGCACAAAACAGGCCGTGTTGAAAAGAAAATCCTGCTATTTCCCCCTGTGTCCGCCATATCTGGGGTCCAGCGCGTCCCGCAGACCGTCGCCAATGCCCTGAAGGCACAGCACGGTCAGGATGATGCACAGCCCCGGCGGCACCCACACCCACGGCCGCCCGGTGAGGACAGGCAGGCTGGCGGCGTACTGGATCAGGTTGCCCCAGGACGCCTGGGGCGTGCGGATACCCACCCCCAGAAAGCTCAGGCTGGATTCGGAGAGGATGGCCCGCCCCGCCCGCAGGGGGAGGGCGCACCACACCGGCGCGATCACGTTGGGCAGCACATTGCTCCGCAGAATCCGCCCTGTCCGCCCCCCCAGGGCGCGGGCCGCCAGGACGTACTCCTTCTCCCGGACCGAGAGGGTATTGCCGTACACCAGCCGGGCGATGCCCGTCCAACCCAGCAGGCCCAGCACCAGCACCAGATTGAGGGCGGACGGCCCCACCAGGGACACCAGGCAGAGCACCAGCACAATGCTGGGGAAGCTCTGAAACACGTCGGCCAGCCGCATGAGGCAGAACTCCCAGGCCCCCCGGCGGTAGCCTGCCAGCAGGCCCAGGGGAATCCCCACCAGGGCGCTGAGGGCGGCGGAGCACAGGCCGATGAGCAGGGACACCCGCCCCCCGCAGAGCAGGCGGGCCAGGAGATCCCGGCCCACGTCGTCGGTGCCCAGGGGATGGGCGGCGGAGGGGGGCGCCCAGAAGCCCGCCCCCAGATCGCTGGCGTTGGGCTCCAGCCCCAGCAGCGGGGGCAGGAGCAGCACCGCCAGCAGCTCGGCGCACAGAATCAGCAAGCAGGCCACGGCCCGCTGGTCGCTCCGGAACCGCTCCCAGGGGCTCCGGGACAGCATACAGCGCTCCACCGGCCTACCCCCTCCCATAGCGCACCCGGGGATCGGCCAGCCCGTAGGCCAGATCCAGGAGCAGGTTGGTCAGGAGCACCGCCAGGGCGATGACCACCGTCACCCCCATGACCACCGGATAGTCCCGGTTCTCAATGCCCCAGAAGAGGAGGCTGCCCATGCCCGGCCAGCCGAACACCTGCTCCACCACCACCGAGCCGCCTATGATGTGGGGGATGTGCCCCAGCACGGTGGTGAGCACCGGGGTCAGCGCCCCCCGGAAGGCGTGGCGCACCATGACGGCCCGCTCCCCCAGGCCCTTGGCCCGGGCGGTGAGGATGTAGTCCTCCCCCAGGGACTCCAGGCAGGCGGAGCGGGTCTGCTTGACCAGCTCCCCCAGGCCGCTGACGCACACCACCCCGGCCGGGAGGGCCAGGTGGCGCAGGACGTCCCCCACGCCAGTGAACACGCCGTACTCATACATGCCCTGGGAGGGCAGCCAGCCCAAGAGCACCGAGAAGAGGAGCACCCCCACCAGGCACAGGAAAAAGCCGGGCACGCCGAAGCTCACCAGGCTCAGGGCGGAGGCCGCCCGATCCCAGCCCGAGCGGGGCCGCCAGGCCGCCAGAATACCCAGAGGGAGGGCCAGCAGAATGGCCAGCAGCACTCCGGTGCCGGTCAGCAGCAGGGACGGCCCCACCCGCTGGGCCAGCATGCCGGCCACCGGCCGGCCGCTCAGGTAGGACTGCCCCAGCTCCCCCCGGAGCAGCCCCCCCAGCCACGCCAGATAGCGCACGGGCAGGGGCTTGTCCAGCCCCAGCGCCTCCTCCAGCGCGGCCTGCTGGGCGCCGCCGGAGGCCCCCTCTCCCAGGTCGGTAACATCGGCGGGCGAGAGGCTTAAAAGTACAAAAACCAGAAAGGTAATCCCGAAAAACACGGGGATCGCCGTCAGCAGACGGCGGCGGAAATAGCGTCCCATCTTCTTCCTCCTGCACTTCCGGCCGCCCGTGGGCGGCACGGGCCGGATGGTACGGCCCTACGGAGGTTTTCTCATTTGTTCGGTTCCGTCAGCCCCGGTACACCCAGTCCCACACGTTCTCGTTGGAGAAGGCGGAGGAGGGGTAGTCGATGCCGTCCACCGTGGGGGACTGGACGTGGAGCGTCCGCCCAAACCACAGGGGGATGAAGGGCCGCTCCGCGGCCAGCAGGGCCTGGAGCTCCTCCACCCGCACCTGCCGCTCGTCGTGCTCTGCCGCCCCCTTGACGGCGGCGATGGCCTGGGTGTAGGGCGTCAGCTCCGCCACGTGGAACAGGTTGTTGTCGGCGGTAAAGCGGCTCTCGGTAAACCACAGGGGCAGGGCGCCGGGGGTGTGGCTGGCGATGGCCATATCGTACCTGCCGTCCGCCATGCTGGCGAACAGGGTGGCCGAGTCCGCCGTCTCGATGGTGACGGTGATGCCCGCCTCCGCCAGCTCCTGCTGCATCAGGGCGGCCAGGCCGGAGCGGTTGGCGGTGCAGGCCAGGGTGTAGGTGCGCCCGTCGTATCCTCCCTCGGCCAGCAGGGCCTTCGCCCCGTCCACATCCCTGGCCCAGGTCAGGCCGCTGTCATACCCCGTCCCCGGGGTCAGATCGGAGGCCGCCGGCTCCCCCAGGCCCTGGGCGGTATGGAGGCACAGGGCCTCCTTGTCCAGAGCCAGGTCGATGGCCCGGCGCACCGCGGCGCTGGGGATGGTCTCGTTGTTGAGCATCAGCTCGTAGAAGGAGTTGGGCACCGTGCCCTCCAGCACCTCCAGCCCGGCGGCCCGGGCCACCTCGGCGTCCTCCACGGACACGTTGCCTCCAAAGGCGTAGTAGTCCAGATCCCCGGCGATCAGGGAGGTGAGCAGGTTGGACTTGTCAATGACCGTGATCACCAGCCGATCAAAGCCAGGGCGGCCCAGTTGGTAGTCCGGGTTGGCCTCCAGCACTAGCTGGCTCCCCGGCGTCTCGGAGACGAATTTGCAGGGGCCGGAGCCAACAGGCTCGTCCCACAGCGCCAGCTCCATCACGTCCTCCGGCGCTGTCCCCTCCAGCAGATGGGTGGGCAGAACGTAGTACTCCCGGTTCTTGTCCAGCAGGAAGTCCTCCGGCGTGGTGGGGGTCTTGAAGGTGAGCTTCAGGGTGTACTTGTCCACCGCCTCCGCTCCCAGGGCCTCCCCCGGCACCGCCGCGCCGGTGTCGTCGGTGCCGGAGAGCACCGCAAAGGCCGACCGCCCCAGGGTGGGGCAGGCCGGGTCGGTCAGGAGGGCAATGGTATCCGCCCAGTGCTTCGCCGTCACCAGAGTGCCGTCGTGGAAGGCGGCATGCTCGTCCAGGTGAAACAGGGCGGCCGTCCCGCCGTCGGCGCTCTCCCAGGAGGACGCCGCGCGGGGCTCCAGGGTGCCGTCGGCATGGACATAGGCCAGGCGGTCGTAAATCTTGTCGTAAATGATGCGGGAGTAGTTGCTCCCCGAGGGGCTGTTGTAGGGCATCAGAGCGTCCCAGGCATTGGATAGGCCGTAGCGGACGGTATCCGCCGCTTTGCCCTCCGGCCCGCAGGCCGCCAGGGACAGGGCCAGCGCCGCGGCCAGGAGCAGAGCAGTGAGCCTTTTCATTCCGTCCCCCCTCATTCTACCGTCACCGACTTGGCCAGGTTGCGGGGCTTGTCGATGTCGCAGCCTCGCTGGAGGGCCACGTAGTAGGCAAAGAGCTGCATGGGCACCACGTCCAGGGAGGGGAGAAGCAGGGGGTGGGTGTCGGGGACGGGGATCACGTGGTCCACCGTCTTGGCCATGTCCGCCGCCCGGGCGTCCACGGTGAGGCCCAGCACGTCGGCCCCCCGGCTCTTCACCTCCACCACGTTGCTCATGGTCTTGTCAAAGAGCTTGACATAGCTGGCCAGGGCCACCACCAGGGTGCCCGGCTCGATGAGGGAGATGGTGCCGTGCTTGAGCTCGCCGGCCGCGTAGGCCTCCGAGTGGATGTAAGAGATCTCCTTGAGCTTGAGGGAGCCCTCCATGCCGATGGCGTAGTCGATGTTGCGGCCGATGAAGAAGATAGAGGGGTGGTTGAAGTAGAGGGAGGCGAAATACTGGATGTCCGCCCGGTTGTCCAGAATCTGCTCCAGCTTGGTGGGGATCAGCAGCAGCTCGGACACAATGCGGTCGTACTCCGCCTCGTCCAGGGTGCCCAGGGCCTCGGCGCAGTACAGGCCGATGAGGTACACCACCGCAAGCTGGGTGGAGAAGGCCTTGGTGGTGGCCACGGCGATCTCCGGCCCGGCCCAGGTATAGAGCACGTCGTCGCTCTCCCGGGCGATCGTGGAGCCCACCACGTTGACGATAGAGAGCACCCGGGCTCCCAGGCGCTTGGCCTCCCGCAGGGCGGCCAGGGTGTCCACCGTCTCGCCGGACTGGCTGATGACCAGCACCAGGGTTTTGTCGGTAACGATGGGGTCGCAGTAGCGGAACTCGGAGGCCAGCGTCACCTCCACCGGCTTGCGCAGCAGCCGCTCCAGGGTATACTTGGCGGCCATGCCCACGTGGTAGGAGGAGCCGCAGGCGATCACATAGAGCTTGTCCAGCTCCCGCAGGTAGTCCGGCTCCAGGTTCAGCTCATCCAGCACCACCCGCCCCTCCTGGATGCGTGGAAACACGGTCTTGCGGAATGCCTCGGGCTGCTCCATGATCTCCTTGGCCATGAAGTGCTCGTACCCGCCCTTTTCGGCGGCGGAGATCTCCCAGTCCACGTGGCAGCGCTCCTTCTCCACGGGCCGGAGATAGGCGTCATAGACCCACAGGTGGTCGGCGGTGAGCTCGGCAATCTCCCCGTCGTCCAGGTAGCACACCTCCCGGGTGTACTTGATGAGGGCGGTCACGTCGGAGGCCAGATAGTGGGCCCCCTCCCCATAGCCCAGAATGAGAGGGCTGTCCTTCCGGGCGGCGATGAGCCGGTCGGGGCAGTCGGCGCAGACAATGCCCAGGGCGTAGGCCCCCTGGATGCGGTTCAGTGTCTTCACCACCGCGTCCAGGATATCCCCGTCATAGTAGTGTTCCAGCAGTTGGGCCACCACCTCGGTATCCGTCTGGGAGACGAAGGTGACCCCCTCCGACTGGAGAAACTCCCGCAGCTCCATGTAATTCTCGATGATGCCGTTGTGCACCACCGCAAACCGGCCGCTCTCGCTGACCTGGGGGTGGGAGTTGACGTCTGAGGGCTCCCCGTGGGTGGCCCAGCGTGTGTGTCCCAGCCCCAGTGTCCCGTGGACCGTCCTGCCCCCCTGTACCAGATCTTGGAGTACCTGGAGACGGCCCTTGGCCTTGACCACCTGCAGGCCCTCCCGCCTGCCGTAAACCGCGATGCCCGCGGAGTCATAGCCCCGATACTCCAACCGGGAGAGGCCGTCCAGCAGAATGGGGGCGGCCTCCTCCCGTCCGACAAATCCGACAATACCGCACATGGGATTTCCCTCCTGTTTCTATACTCTAAAGTAGTAGTATACCACGTCCCCCCCTCTCCTGGCAACCTCAATTCCCCTTGCCCAGGCGGCTGAGGGGAGGTGTCTCCACCAGAATGGTGTCCGCGCCGAAGCGGCGCACCGCCTCCCAGGGAAAGACCCGGTCCTCCTCCCGGCCCAGCAGGCCAAACAGCCGCAGGCGCCCCGGCACCACCAGCGCCCGGACCTGCCCGCTCTCCAGATCCACCTCCACATCCCCCACCCAGCCGTAGCGGCTGCCGTCGGACACATTGATAATCTCCTTATACCGCAGCTCCGAAACCCGGCACTCCATCGCACACTCCCCCTTCGGCACACTCTATGTGCCGCCCGGCCCGTCCTATGCCCGCTTACCTGCCGGTAACTTTCTTGCACTGCCGGAACAATGCGTCTATAATAGAGTAAACGACCATGCCGGGAGGAGAATTCCATGCTGGAGAATCTGGCCTACTGCCTCAACGCCACCGCCCCCATCTTTCTGCTGATGCTGCTGGGTCTGGTGTTCCGCAGGCTAGGCTTTTTCAGCCAGGCCTTTGCGGACAAGCTCAACGATTTCGTCTTCAAGGTGGGGCTGCCGGTCATGCTCTTCAAGGATCTGGTGGAATCCGACTTCTTCACCGTGTGGGACGGCCCCTTTGTGCTCTTCTGCTTTCTGGCCACCCTGGGCTCCATCCTTCTGACCGCAGCCCTCAGCTTGTTCTGCCGGGAGCGCCCCCTGCGGGGGGAATTCATCCAGGTGGGCTACCGCAGCAGCATCGCTCTGCTTGGGGCCGCCTTTCTGGAGAATCTCTACGGCACCGCTGGGGCGGCCAGCCTGGTGATCATCGGCGCGGTCCCCCTCTACAACGTGGCAGCGGTGACGGTGCTCTCCCTCACCAGTCCCCAGCAGAGCGGCCTCAACCAAGCCGCGTTAAAGAAAGCCCTCAAGGGTATTGTCACGAACCCCATCATCCTGGGTATCGCCGCCGGTCTGGTGTGGACGCTGCTGGACATCCCCCAGCCTCAGATTCTGCAAAAAACGGTGTCCAGCCTCTCCGCTACCGCCACCCCCCTGGGCCTCATGGCCCTGGGCGCCTCCTTCGATCTGAAGAAGGCCCTGGGCCGCTGGAAGCCCGCCTTCGCCGCCACCGCCGTGAAGCTGGTGCTTCTGGCCGCCCTCTTTCTCCCCATCGCCGTGGCCATGGGAGTACGGGACGACAAGCTGGTGGCCGCCCTGGCCATGCTGGCCAGCCCCACCACCGTCAGCAGCTTCGTCATGGCCCGCAGCATGGGGCATGAGGGCACCCTCACCGCCAGTACGGTGATGCTCACCACCTTTTTCAGCATCCTTACCCTCACCCTCTGGCTCTATCTGCTCCGCACGCTGGGGCTGATCTGACACAAACGGCTTGGGAGCCGGGCTGAATGCCCGGCTCCCAA
>NZ_JH417624.1 GCF_000239295.1 Flavonifractor plautii ATCC 29863 | reverse complement strand
CCCCCGCGCCAGAGGCGCGGGGGGCGGCTGATATGTCTGTTATGTCCGGAGCCGCTCCATGAACTCCTCGCCGGTGATCGTCTCCTTCTCCAGGAGGTAGCCGGCCAGCTCCCGGAGCTTGGACTCGTTCTCCCGCAGCAGTCCGAGAGCCTTCTGGTGGGCCGCGCGCACCAGCTCCACCACCTGGCGGTCGACTGCGGCGGCCGTCTCAGCCGAGCAGGACAGGGCGGCGTCGCCCCCCAGGTACTGGTTCTGCACCGTCTCCAGCGCCACCATGTCGAACTCCTCCGTCATGCCGTAGCGGGTGATCATGGCCCGAGCCAGCTTGGTGGCCTGCTCGATGTCGTTGGAGGCGCCGGTGGTCATGTTGTCCGGGCCGAAGATCAGTTCCTCGGCGGCCCGGCCGCCGGTGAGGGTGGCCAGCTTGTTCTCCAGCTCGGTGCGGCTCATGAGCATCTTCTCCCCCTCGTCCACCTGCATGGTGTACCCCAGGGCGCCGGAGGTGCGGGGGATGATGGTGATCTTGGTAACGGGGGCGGAGTGGGACTGGAGGGCGGCCACCAGGGCATGGCCCACCTCGTGGTGGGAGACAATCTGCTTCTCCTGAGGGGAGATGACCGCGTTCTTCCGCTGGGCCCCGGCGATGACGGTCTCCACGCTCTCCTCCAAATCGGCCTGGGTGACGGTCTTCCGCCCCAGGCGGACGGCCCGCAGGGCGCCCTCGTTGACGATGTTGGCCAGCTCCGCGCCGGAGGCGCCGGCGGTGGCCCGGGCGATGGCGCTCCAGTCCACGTCCCCGTCAATATGAACCCGCCTCCCGTGCACCTTCAGAATGGCGATGCGCCCCTGGAGATCGGGCAGCTCCACCGGCACCCGCCGGTCAAACCGGCCCGGGCGCAGCAGGGCAGGGTCCAGGGACTCCGGCCGGTTGGTGGCGGCCAGAAGGACGACGCCCTTGCTGGAGTCAAAGCCGTCCATCTCGGCCAAGAGCTGGTTGAGGGTCTGCTCCCGCTCGTCGTTGCCGCCCAGGCCGCCGGTGTCCCGCTTCTTGCCGATGGCGTCGATCTCATCGATGAACACGATGCAGGGGGCCTTCTCCCCCGCCTGCTTGAACAGATCCCGCACCTTGGCCGCGCCCATGCCCACGAACATCTCCACAAATTCCGAGCCGGAGATGGAGAAGAAGGGCACCTTGGCCTCCCCGGCCACCGCCTTGGCCAGCAGGGTCTTGCCGGTGCCCGGCGGCCCCACCAGCAGCACGCCCTTGGGCAGGCGGGCACCGATGGCGGCGTACTTCTCCGGCCCGTGGAGGAAGTCCACCACCTCCATCAACGACTCCTTGGCCTCGTCCTGGCCGGCCACGTCGGCAAAGGATACGCCGGTGGACGCCTCCTCCACGTAGACCTTGGCCCCCGACTTGCCGAAGGTCATGGCGTTGCCCATCCCGCCGGGCAGGCCGCCCATACGCTTCATCATCCAGCGGGAGAGCAGCTCCCCAATGACGATAAAGATCACAATGGGAAGAATCCAGCTCACCAGGACGGAGAGGATGGGATTGGCCTGGGTGGGGATCTCCGCGGTGAAGGTGATCCCCTCCTCCGCCTGGAGCTGGGCCAGCAGCCGCTGGCCGTCATCCGGCCAGACGCCGGTCTTGTAATAGCCCTCCCGCCCGCCGTCGTCCTTCGCAATGAATACGATCTCCCGGCTCGTCTCATCCAGGGCCACCTGCTCCACCTGGCCGCCATCCACCATGGTCAAAAACTGGCTGTACGGCACCTCCACCACCTGGCGCTCCAGCAGGGACGGGAAGAGAAACACGTTCAGCAGCATCAGCACAATCAGCGCCGCCAGATAGTAGAAGATCAGCGGCTTTTTGGGGGGCGAGGTCTTTATCTCACTGTCCTTCAGTTCTTTCAAATCAAAATTCCTCCCCGGTTTGAAACATTATTTTGGGTACGAAGGAATCATAGGCTTCCCTTTGCCAAAAGTCAACGCGCCTCCAGTGCTGTTTACATATTGTTTACAAAAGGGGCCCCGTCCAGCCGGGCGGGGCCCCTTTTGTTCAATATTTGTTCACCATACCGGCAATCAGCGGGGTGGGCACCAGCCACATCACCAGGAACACCAGCAGGTTGGCGGCGGACAGGGAGGCGTAGGAGCATACAAAGGTGAGGTAGAAGGCCAGCAGCAGCCCCGCCACAGCACCCAGGCAGGCCAGCACTGCGGCGGTGCGCACCGCCCGGCGCAGCCGGGCCGCCCCCACCACGGCCTCGGAGTAGGGGGCCACCCCCTCACGGCAGAGGACGGCGGTGAGGATGTCGCTGTGGGGCTGCTCCTCATCGGACAGCTCCCGCCGCCGTTCCACCGCCGGGAACTCCATCTTGTCCACCGGCAGCTTGAAGCGCTGGCGCAGCATGGCGGGGATCAGGTTGAAGTCGCGGGTGGCCATCACCGGCGTGACCCGGTTGCGGATGAGGCTGTTCAGCGACGGTTCCAGCGCCCCGTGGAGCGTGTAGTTGAGGGCGAATATGCCCGCCAGCTCCCCGTCGATGGCGCAGAACACCGCGTTTTTCACGTTGAGTCCCTGGGGCAGGGTGATCTCCATCAGGTGCATGAAGGACGCCGAGCCCACCAGCACCTGCTGGTCGCGGATGACGGCGGACAGGCCGCCCTCATACACGCAGAAGTCGGAGGCGCGGCGGTACACGCACCCCTGGGCGCGGAGCAGGTCGTGGAAGAGCTTGTCCAGCCCGCAGCCCGCGTCCCGGATAAGGGTGGCGGTGTCGGACACCACCTTGTCCACCGGAAAGTCCCCAAAGATCTTGATGCCGTTGAGGGACACACAGCCCGGCGGGAAAAAGTCGGTATCGTTGAGCAGGATGCCGCTGCCGCCGGTGGCAGTGACCCCGTCCCACCCGGCGATGGCGGCCCCCGACTTGCTCAGCCGCTGGGTAAGGCTCAGCCACGGCAGGGCGAAGCACAGCGCCCCGGACAGGGAGGCGCAGGCGGTGAGCATGGCGGACAGGCACCAGAGCAGCCGTTCCGGCGCGCCCCGGCCGATGGAGGCCACCACACTGAGCAGAAGGCACGCGATGAACAGCAGCGGGCAGACCCGGTGGAAGATCCGCTCCGCCCCGTCGGCGGCCTGCATCTGGCGACCGAAGCCGATGGGCTCCCCCGACCACTTGGCGTAGGTGTCCCAGCCATTCCACTTGCCCTCGTCCAGGGTGACCAGATAGGGTTGGGCGGCGGAGGCCGCCGTGCGGCAGGCCATGCGCAGACCACGCCGCTTTCGCCTGGCGCCCCGCAGGAGAAAGAATATCCCCAGCACAATGGCCGCGCAGTAGGGCATCTGACCGTCCCGGGGGTCCAGGCGGTACATGGTCAGCGCGTCGGCCAGGGTGGCCGCGGCGGCGAAGACCAGCAGCGTATCCATGCCCAGCTCCAGCCGCAGCAGTCGGAACAGCCCCCGCATGAGCACATCCAGCCCCAGCAGCATGGCCGCCCCCTGGATACCCGCCAGGGCAAGCACCCGCAGCTCCGGGGTGAGCACGGCCGGGTAGGGGAACAGCCCCAGGGTCAGGTAGAGGGCGGGCAGAAGCAGCAGGAACACCAGCACCGAGCGTACCCCCATGGACTTGAGGCCCTTGCCGTACCGCCGGGCCAGCTCCGCCGCGGGCAGATCCGGGGCGGGGGGCGGCTGGCGGCGGGGGCGGCGCTCCCGGAAGACCTCCTCCGGCTCCTCCTCGTCGGTGCCGGGGATGTACTCCTCCGCCCGGCGCACCTCCTCGTCGTCCTCCCTGCCCTCCTCCTCAAACATGTGTCCGGCGTAGTCGTCCGCCTTCTGAAACAGGCGGTTGAGACCCTCGGCAATGGGGTTGTCCGACGCCGGTCCCTCCTCACCGGGGAACTCCAACACCTTGTCCCCGTCCTCCGGCGGCTCCTCCGGCTCCGGCTGAGGCGGCGGAACGGGGGGCGGGTCCTCCCGCCGGCCCGACGGGAAAGACACCACCTTGCCCGGCCCGGGCGGCCCGGCGGGAGACGGCGCCGTGCGCTGGGAACGGGGCGTCACCGGAAAGGGGATGGTGTCCTCCTTCCACCGCGGCTTGGCCGCGCCGCCGCCGAACTCCGCCAGAATCTCCTCCAGGGAGAACGTCTCCTCGCCGGGCATACCTGTATTCCGTTCGTCGTCCCGGTCCTTGGACATGGTTCTCACCTGCTTTGCATGATTTGGATGCGCGGGCGGCCATAGAGGCCGCCGCCTTTCCGTCCCGCTTATTCCATTCTCTGCCGCACGGCCTCATAGAGCAGGATGGCCGCCGCCGCGGAGGCGTTGAGGGAGTTGAGCTTCCCCCGCATGGGTATGCGCACCTTGAAGTCGCAGGTCTCGGCCACAAGGCGGCCCATGCCGTCCCCCTCGCTGCCGATGACGATGGCGGCCGGGCCCTTCAAATCCGCGTCGTACAGGAGCCGGTCCCCGTCGGCGGCGGTGCCGAACACCCACACGCCCGCCTCCTTGAGCTCCTTGAGCAGGGCGGGCAGGTTGGCCACCCGGGCCACGGGCACGTGGCTCACCGCCCCGGCGGAGGTCTTGGCCACCACGGCGGTCAGGCCGGCGGAGCGGCGTTTGGGAATGATGACGCCGTGAGCCCCCGCGCACTCGGCGGTGCGGATCACCGCCCCCAGGTTGTGGGGGTCGCTCAGCTCGTCGCACACCACGATCAGGGGGGGCTCCCCCTTGGCCCGGGCGGCCTCCAGGATGTCGTCCACGCTGGCGTACTCCCGCACCGCCGCCAGGGCGATCACCCCCTGGTGGGAGTGGGTGCGGCTCATGCCGTCCAGCTTGCGCCGGTCGCACTCCACCACCACAACGCCCTTGGAGCGGGCGGTGGAGGCGATGTGCCCCAGGGCCGCGTCGGTCTCCCCCCGGGCCAGATAGATCTTGTCGATAGGGGTGCCCGCCCGCAGGGCCTCGGTCACGGCGTTGCGGCCCTCGATGATGCCGTCGGCCTCCCCGCTGGGGGCCGGTCTGCGCTCCTTCATGGTCTGTCCTGCCTTTCTCATTGGTCCGATACTGGACAACAGTATACCACAAGACGGCGGATCAAAAAAGCCAAAATTGCCGCATTCCTGCAAAAAGAGCGGTGGGCCTCCCCCCTTGTTTTTCATAGAAAGTTTACAGGTTTCGCCGCGCCGTTCCTTGTTTTTTCAAACTCCTTGTGCTATAACTATAATTACTTTGAATATTGAATGTTTCCCATCAAGGAGGAACGAGACTTGAACTCCAATCAGAACAACAACCGGGGCAAGGGCGGCGGCAACAAGCGCAATATGACGGCCATCGTCTCTATCCTGCTGTGGGCCCTGGTTCTCACCCTGCTGGTCAACCTGGCCACATCCAGGCTGCAGCAGGCCAATTCCGTGGAGGTGTCCTACGGCCAGTTCCGCCAGCTAATCATGCAGGATGCCGTGGAGTCCGTGGTTATGGCAAGCGGCAAGTACACCTTCACGCTGAAGGAGGGCTACTCTCTCTCCGTCGGCGAGGACGGAGAGGTGACCGTCCGCACGCCGGAGGAGGGCGGGCAGGACAGTCAGGCCGCTCAGACGCCCCAGGAGAGCGGGACCACCGGCGGAGTGCTGGACCTGCCCCTGTTGGACGGGACAGCCCCCCAGCAGCAGCCGGTCCAGAGCCAGAATCAGGCCCAGAGCGCCGGCGGCAGGGAGTCCCTGGTCTACTTCTGCGCCCCCCTGACTGATGACATTCCGGAACTCGTAGCCCTCATGGAGGCCCACGGCATTACCAACTTCGGCCCCGAATACGTGGAGCCCATCAACCCCATTCTGTCGGTGCTGCTGTCCTGGGTGCTGCCCATGGTGCTCATTATGGTGGTCTTCTCCCTGCTGATGCGTGGGATGGCCGGCAAGATGGGCGGCGGCATCGGCAACCTGGGCAAATCCAACGCCAAGGTCTACGTGGAGCGCAAGACCGGCGTCACCTTCAAGGATGTGGCCGGCCAGGATGAGGCCAAGGAGTCCCTGGTGGAGATCATCGACTTCCTCCACAACCCCCAGAAGTATACGGAAATCGGCGCCAAGCTGCCCAAGGGCGCGCTGCTGGTGGGCCCGCCGGGCACCGGCAAGACCCTGCTGGCCAAGGCCGTGGCCGGCGAGGCCAACGTCCCCTTCTTCTCGATCTCCGGCTCCGACTTCGTGGAGATGTTCGTGGGTATGGGCGCCGCCCGCGTCCGCGACCTGTTCAAGGAGGCCAACAAGATGGCCCCCTGCATCGTGTTCATCGACGAGATCGACACCATCGGCAAGTCCCGCGACAACCGCATGGGCGGCAACGACGAGCGGGAGCAGACCCTCAACCAGCTCTTGGCCGAGATGGACGGCTTTGACCCCACCAAGGGCGTCATCCTGCTGGCCGCCACCAACCGGCCCGAGGTGCTGGACCAGGCCCTGCTCCGCCCCGGCCGCTTCGACCGGCGCATCATCGTGGACCGGCCCAACCTGGCCGGCCGTCTGGCCACCCTCCAGGTGCACACCCGCAACATCCGTCTGGCCGAGGACGTGAACCTCCGCAAGATCGCCATCGCCACCGCGGGCACCGTGGGCGCCGACCTGGCCAACCTGGTCAACGAGGCCGCCCTGCGGGCTGTCCGCCTGGGCCGCAAGGCGGTCAACCAGGAGGATCTGCTGGCCGCCTTCGAGCTGGTCATCGCCGGCGCGGAGAAGAAGGGCAGCGTCCTCAGCGAGTTTGAGAAGAAGCTGGTGGCCTACCACGAGGTGGGCCACGCCATGGTGGCCTACAGGCAGAAGCACGCCGAGCCGGTGAGCAAGATCACCATCGTCCCCCATACCCAGGGCGCCCTTGGCTATACGCTCCACCTGCCGGAGGAGGACAAGCACCTGCACACCAGAGATGAGCTGCTGGCCCAGATCACCGTCTCCATGGGCGGCCGCGTGGCGGAGGAGCTGGTACTGCACACCATGACCAACGGCGCGGCCCAGGATATCCAGGACGCCACCGGCATCGCCCGCAACATGGTGGCCATGTTCGGCATGAGCGACGAGTTCGGCATGATGGCCCTGGCCTCCCGCCGCAGCCAGTACCTGGACGGCGGCTACGGCATCGACTGCGCCCAGGACACCGCCGCCGCCATGGACCGGGCGGTGCGGGATCTCATCGACGCCTGCTACAAGAAGGCAGTGGAGATCCTCTCCCACAGCCGGGAGGACATGGACAAGGTGGTGGAGTACCTGCTGGAGAAGGAGACCATCACCGGCGCGGAGATGGTGGCTATTCTGGAGGGCCGCGACCCTGCCCTGGCGGACAACTTCCCCGACCCGGACGGGAAAGGAACGGTCGGGCCCCCGGCAGAGCCCGTCTCCGACCCCATCCCCCTGAGCGGCGGCGAGCCCCAGCCCCCCAACGGCGGCGGCATGGAGTTCGGCCCCGAGGGCAAGCCCAAGGAATAAGCAAAAAGGAACCCCCGCGAGTCCGCGGGGGTTCCTTTTTGTGCCCGGTCATGGGAACGCCGCCCACTCCAGGCCGGAGGGGCCATCTGAAAAGGCCGCCCCCTCCACTTGGCGGGTACAGGTCCGGCCCAGACTGTCCACCGCCTCCACCAGCAGGAGCACCTCGTCCCCTGCCTCCACTCGGGTTTGACGCTGGAAATCTGATACATCGGCCTCCAGGCGGCCGTGCTCCACCGGAAGGGACTGTTCCCACTCCGGCGCGCCGTTCCGGTACTGGCGAAGGACGGCGCGCTCTACTGTCACTAAGGAGCCCTCGGGGGGCACACAGGCCGCCCAAATACTCCCGTCCCAGGTCCATATCCCGCCGGACAGGGTTCCGCCCTTCCCCTTCCGCGCCGTCAGCTCCAGCGGGGCCAGGGCTTCGGCGGTCACGGTCCACTCTCCCAGCTCCTGCCGGTACTCCGCGCCGGAGGGAGTGCGCGTCCGCAGCGTGAAATGGTACTCCTCACCCAGAGGAAGGCGCAGCTCCGCCTCATAGGCCAGGCCGTCCCGGTCGGCCCGGGCGGTGAATCGCTCTCCGCCCCCCTCCGCCGTCACCGACAGGCCCAACCCCGGCGCCTCCACCTCGGGGACGGCCCGGAGCCGCCAGCAAAAGGTGCCGTCCTCCCCCAGGGCGGCGACTCCCCGCTCCTCCACCTGCCACATCCGGCCGTCCGCCAGGGCGGCGGCCAAAAGCCGGTCGGCCTGGCCGCTTTGAAGGGTGTTCACCCTTAGGACCAGCACGACGCATACCGCGCCCAGCGCCGCCGACAGCAGGGGCCACAGCCGCCTTTTCCACCTGGGTACGGGCCGGGGCGGTTCGGCGGCCGCCGCCTCCTCTACCCCCAGCAGCACCCCTACCGGGAGGTGAAACAGGCGGCTCAGGGCCACCAGCTTGTCCACCTCCGGCACCGCGCCGTCGGCCTCCCATTTGGAGATGGCCTGCCGGGTGACGCCCAGCGCCTCCCCCAGGCCCTCCTGGGACAGGCCCAGCCGCTTCCGCTCCGCCTGAATACGCTGCCCAAGGGTCACAGGCCCCCCCTCCCCTCTCTGCCTCCCAGTATAGCCGAACAGGAGCCCCTTTGGCAACCAAGCCGCCGTTTCCTTTTGTCAACCGCCGGTTGCCCCTCCGCTCTCCGGGTCAAAGAAGGCCGCCAGCCGGTCTTGCCCGCCGAACAGGTTGTTGTACTGGAGGCGCTGGTAGTCCTCAATCCGGGCGGTGAAATCGTTGGTCTCCAGATGGCTGTAGGCCCGGCCCGCCGCGTCCGTATAGCCCACGAAGGTGAGGGCGGGCAGCTCCTCCTGGAGCTGCCACAGGAAGTCCCCGTAGGGGGTGCCCGCAATGCCCGCGTACCGCAGGAGGTACTGGCCCAGGAAGTTGAGGCTGGTCGTCTCCGGCCCCGTCCCGGGCAGGGGATAGTTGGCCCAGATGACAAAGGGCACATAGTATTTGCCCATATACTGCTCCATAGTCATCTGCTCCTGGGTGACGCCGTAGGCCAGATCGAGGAAGCCCTGCTCCACCGAGGGCTGGTGATCCCCGAACATAATCACGATGGTGGGCTCGTCAAAGACCCGGAGATACTCCACCAGGGCGCGGAAGGCCGCGTCGGTCTTGCCCGCCAGGGTGAGGTACTGCTCCGCCATGGGGTACTCCCCCGGCGCGTCGGCTACGGTGACCTGCGCCGGGTAGTCCGGCACGGTATAGCCGCCGTGGTTCTGGATGGTGACGTTGAACAGGAACAGAGGCTTCCCCTCCTCCTTGTGCTCAAGCTCCCAGATAATCTGTTCAAAGTCGGACTGGTCGCTGACGTAGCCGTGCTCGAAGGTCTGGGGCACATCCATGTCGTCGCCGCACTTGTAGGAGTCGAAGCCCAGCCGGGGGTAGGCCCGATCTCGCTGCCACGAGGCCCGCTCCCCAGGGTGGAAGGCCAGGGTGGAATAGCCCTCCGCCTTCAGAATGGAGGCCAGGGAGGCGGTGGGCCCCAGCACATACTGCTGGTAGGGGATGCTGCCCGAGGGCAGGAAGGCCATGGAGTTGCCGGTGAGGAACTCGAACTCGCTGGCGCTGGTGCCCGCGCCGAACACCGAGGTGTAGGCGTGGCCATACACCGCGTTGTCCAGGGAGCGGATGTAGTTGGTGACGCTGGCGCTGAGGGTCAGGTTTCCGTAGTCCTCAAAGTCGGCCCAGGACTCGTTCATGATGGCCACAATATTGGGCCGCTCCACGGAAACCGCCGCCGGCTCCGGCGGCTCCACGCCGGCCATGATCTGTTCCAGCCGCTCCGGCGTGACGTCCTCCGGCTCCTCCACCTCGAGGAACTCCGTGTTGCGGAGGAATACCGCCAGGCAGCCGCCAGCACGGTAGGAGCCGGCGGGGTCCCACACATCGGTCTTAACACCGAAACGCTCCAGCCGCCCGGTGGGGAACAGGAGCAGGAGGCAGGCCAGCCCCGCCCCCAGGCACACCAGCCGCAGGGGCCGCCGCGTTCCGGTGAGGCGCAGGCGGGCCTTGTGTTTCTCCGGATGGAGGAACACAACCAGGGCCGCCGCCAGGGCGACGGCCGCCAGCATCTGCCACGTGGGCGTAAAGCGGTAGCTCCCCGCCACATCGGCGGCGGTGCCCAGGGCGGAGAGATCCCAGGGCAGGATGGGGGTGCCCCGGAAGGACTGGACAAAGCAGTTGGCCGCGCCCCACGCACCGGAGGCGATGTGGATGCCGATGCAGCAGGGGGCGATGCGCCCGGTCAGACCACACAGGGGCCAGTACAGCAGGGCGATGCACAGGGCGTTGGCCAGCAGCGCCGGAAAGAGCATGGCCCAGGGCAGGACGCCGTAGGTGAACTGCATGAGCCAGGCGGCGGTGAACGGGGTCAGCAGCAGGAAGCCCGCCTGCCACAAGGTGTCGGTTGGAATCGAAATGCTTCGTTTCATGGGGTATTCTCCTGAATCTAAGGGTATTGTCTGTGATTATACCGCAGAATTTCCCCTCTGTCAAAAAAGGACGGACGGCGCCGAACCGGCGCACGTCCGTCCTTTTGCTGCTTTACGTCTCCTCCGGCGCCCCTGTGCGGCCGCCGAAGGCCTCGATGGCTCGCTCGTCGGCCTCCCGCTTCTCTTCAATGGCCTCTTTCAGTAACATGTCCTTGACCTTCA
>NZ_JH417623.1 GCF_000239295.1 Flavonifractor plautii ATCC 29863 | reverse complement strand
CGCGGCGCGCTGCGCCGCGGCCCGTTTTTCGGCTTGCGCCGCCGTGCCCGCCGTGGTAAAATAAACTTCGTATGGACTCAGGAGGGGAACGGATACCATGCTGATTTTAGGCATAGACCCCGGCTTTGCCATCGTGGGCTTCGGGCTGGTGGAGGCTGATCGTGGCCGTCAGCGCCTAGTGCAGTGCGGCGCAATTACCACACCGGCAGGGGAGCCCCTGCCCGCACGTCTGCGGCAGATCGCCGACGATATGGATCTGCTGCTGGCCCAATTCCAGCCCCAGGCCATGGCAGTGGAGGAGCTGTTTTTCAACAACAATATTACTACGGGCATCGGCGTGGCCCAGGCCAGGGGAGTTCTCCTGCTGGCGGCGGAGCGCCGGGGGGTGCCCATCTTTGAGTATACCCCCAGCCAGGTCAAGCAGGCGGTGGTGGGCTACGGAAAGGCGGAGAAGCGGCAGGTCATGGATATGACCCGCCGTCTGCTGAATTTGAGCGCCGTGCCCAAGCCGGACGACGCTGCCGACGCGGTGGCCATCGCCCTGTGCCATGCCCGTTCGTTTACCTCCCGCCTTCAGAGCCCCGACGCGGCCCGCCCGGGCAGCGGGCGCTATGAGGTGCGGAAACAAGTGCGTTAGGAGAAGCAAAAACGATGTTTTATTATCTGAACGGCGTGGTGGCCCATGTGGCCCCCTTTCTGGCGGTCATCGACTGCGGCGGGGTGGGCTATGCCTGCCGCACCACCAACAACACCCTGTCCCATCTGCAAAAGGGGAAGCCGGCCAAGCTCTATACCCACCTGAATGTCCGTGAGGACGCCATGGAGCTGTTCGGCTTTTCCACGGAGAATGAGCTCAACTGCTTCCAGCTCCTCACCTCGGTGTCCGGTGTTGGGCCCAAGGCTGCGCTCTCCATCCTGTCTGCGGCCACACCCGAGTCCCTGGCCATGAGCATCATCACCGGGGACGAAAAGGCCCTGACGGTGGCCCAGGGCATCGGGAAAAAAATCGCCCAGCGCATCATCCTGGAGCTGAAAGACAAGCTGGCCAAGGGACAGATCGCCCCTGGAGGCGAGAGCTATGGCGGCACCGGCGTCACGGTAATCCCGGAGAACAAGTCCAGCGAGGCCGCTGCCGCCCTGGCAGTGCTGGGCTACAGCCAGAGCGAGATTGCCGTAGCTCTCAAGGGCATTGACGTGGACGGCCTTGCCCTGGAGGAGATCATCAAGCAGGCGCTGAAAAGGATGGTCAAGAATTAACGTCGGGCTAAAAATGCGCTTGGGGAGCGGTTCATTTTTATTGCACGCATCTACGTCAGAATGAGGAAGTGAACATACTTGAGCATTGACTTTTCCGATACCGGGTTTGAGACCCAGGAGCCGCTCGTCACCACATCGCTGACGCGGGATGACGAGAACGAGGGTTCCCTGCGCCCCAAGACCCTGCGGGAGTATATCGGGCAGGAGAAGGCCAAGGGCAACCTGGAGGTCTTTATCCAGGCCGCCAAAATGCGGGGCGAGCCCCTGGACCACGTTCTGCTTCACGGCCCGCCCGGCCTGGGCAAGACCACCCTCAGCGGCATCATTGCCAACGAGATGGGGGTCAATATCCGCATCACCTCCGGCCCCGCCATTGAGAAGCCCGGCGATCTGGCCGCGCTGCTCACCAATCTGGCGGAGAACGACATCCTCTTTGTAGACGAGATTCACCGGCTCAACCGCTCGGTGGAGGAGATTTTATACCCGGCCATGGAGGACTTCGCCATCGACATCATCATCGGCAAGGGGCCCTCGGCCAACTCCATCCGGCTGGATCTGCCCCGCTTCACCCTGATCGGCGCTACCACCCGGGCAGGGCAGCTCTCCGCACCCCTGCGGGACCGCTTCGGCGTGACCCTGCGCCTGGAGCTCTACACACCGGAGGAGCTGGCGCAGATTGTCACCCGGTCGGCCGGCCTGCTGGACGTTCCCATAGAGTCGGACGGCGCAATGGAGATCGCCCGCCGCAGCCGCGGCACGCCCCGCATCGCCAACCGAATGCTGCGCCGGGTGCGGGACTTTGCCCAGGTGAAGGCCGGGGGTGTGATTACCCGTCCGGTGGCAGACCAGGCGCTCACGGCACTGGAGGTGGACCACCTGGGGCTGGACGCCGTCGACCGGCGGATGCTCGCCAGCATCATTGAGCACTACGGCGGCGGCCCGGTGGGCCTGGAGACCCTGGCGGCTACCATCAATGAGGAGGCAATTACCCTCGAGGACGTCTATGAGCCCTATCTGATGCAGATGGGCTTTCTCACCCGCACCCCCCGCGGGCGCTGTGTCACCCGTCGGGCCTACGAGCACTTGGGCCTGACCGTGCCCGGCGGGGCCTGCGGACTGGAGCAGCTCTCGCTGTAGAGGGGAGCTGGGTGAAAAAGAACCCCCTGGTTCCCATCCTGGACGGCGGTGTAATCGCGGCGCTCGTTCTGGGCGTTATGGCGGTAATTGTGCTGGTGGACGCCGGGCTGCTGCATCTGCTGGGCGTCCGCTGCGACTCCTTCGGCTGGCTGGTGCTCTATGTTCTGGTGGAGGCGGTGCTCGGCCTGCCCCTGGAGCTGTTCACCGCTGGCCTGACCAAGGCGCTGGTCAAGCTCGGCTGGGCCAGTCCCCGTCTGGCCAATCTCCTCTACATCCCGCTGGACGCCCTGTGCACCGTCTTTGCCTTTTGGGTGGCCGATATGCTTATGGAGCCGGTGGAGGCTAACCTCCTCGCCGTTTTGGTGGTGGGGCTGTTGTCCGCCCTGTTCTCCAGGCCGGTGAAACAGGCGGTGCGGCGGAAGAAAACGCCGCTGGAGGGGGAGCATGACCAAGCGAATGACGATCGACTGAACTGATAAGAATGAGGTGGCTATCGAATATGGGTAAATTATTTGGAACCGACGGCATCCGCGGTGTCGTCAACGACGGACTGGACGCCATGCTGGCCTTCCGGGTGGGCATGGCCGCCGCGCAGGTGATGACCCGGGAGAAGGGAGGCGGACAGCCTCGATTCACCATCGGAAAGGATACCCGCATCTCCTCGGATCTGCTGGAGGGGGCGCTGATTGCGGGGCTGTGCTCCGCGGGGGCGGATGTGCTCCACCTGGGCGTGATCCCCACGCCCGCCGTGGCGTGGACCACCGTGGACACCAAGGCGGATGCGGGCATCGTGATTTCCGCCTCCCACAACCCCTTTGAGCACAACGGAATCAAAATTTTCAACGGCCAGGGCTTCAAGCTCTCCGACGAGCTGGAGGGGAAGATTGAGGAAATTTTGCTGAACGATATCGCCGTGCCCCTCAAGACCGGCGGGGAGATCGGCCGGGTGATTTACGCCGATGAGAAGGAGTCCCAGGATTATATCGACCACTTGGTGTCCACCATCGGCTCCGAGCTGGCGGGGCTGCATATTCTGGTGGACTGTGCCAACGGCGCGGCCTCTGCCACTGCGGCCCGGCTGTTTGACCGGTTCCCCGACCTGCACACCGACGTGATTCACGCCGATCCCGACGGCGTCAACATCAATAACGGCTGCGGCTCCACCCACCTGGACCAGTTGAAAGCCATGGTGAAGGCGGGCGGGTATGATCTGGGCATCGCCTTTGACGGCGACGCGGACCGCTGCCTGATGGTGGACGAGACGGGAGAGGAGATCGACGGCGACCAGGTGATCGCCGCCTGTGGGCTGGCGCTGAAAGAGGCGGGGGAACTGGTCGGCGGAGCCATTGTGGGCACAGTTATGAGCAATCTGGGCCTGCACCGTTTCTGCAAGGAGCACGGCATTGGGCTGTTCTGCACCAGTGTGGGCGACCGCAACGTGCTGGAGAAGATGGAGGAGTGCGGCTATGTCATTGGGGGCGAGCAGTCGGGGCACACGATTTTCCGGCGCTACGCCACCACCGGAGACGGCCAGCTCACCGCGCTGCAATTCCTGGATCTGCTCTGCCGCTCCGGCAAGAAAGCCTCCGAGCTGGTAGGGGAGTGCAAACGCTATCCCCAGGTGCTCATCAATGTGCCGGTGGCCGATAAGGCAAAGAAGGAGGCCGTCCTGTCGGCCCCTGCGCTTCAGAGCGCCGTGGCGGAGCAGGAGGAAAAGCTGGCCGGAAACGGTCGTGTTCTGGTGCGCCCCTCCGGGACTGAGGCTCTCATTCGCGTGATGGTGGAGGCTCAGACCGAGCCTGTAGCGCGGGAAACGGCGGAGCTTTTGGCAAATGTAATAAAAAATCATGGATCTTAACGGGAAATTTTTGCGCAAAAGCTTGACAAATCCAGAATTATCCGCGTATAATGTATAAGGAGAACCGGTATGAAACCAGATCATATTCCTTCCCAGGAACTCACGGACGAAACGCTGTGCCGTTTGGCCGCCTCCGGCGACCGTGTGGCAGAAGAGCGTCTGGTCATGCGCTATAACCGCTTGGTGCGGATGTGCGCACGCCCCTATTTTCTGGCGGGCGGCGACAGTGAGGATCTGATTCAGGAGGGTATGGTCGGCCTGTTAGCCGCGATCCGAGAGTATGACTCCTCCAAAGCGGCTGTATTTCGCACTTATGCGGAGGTCTGTATCAAGAACCGCCTGTTCTCTGTGATAAAAGCAGCAGCGAGAGATAAGCACACACCGCTGAACAACTCAGTCTCGTTCGAAACCCCTCTTTTTAGCGGGAACGGAGATCGGTTTGCCTACCATGCGCCAGGCCGGCAGGTGGAAGACCCGGAGGAGATATTTCTCAGCCGGGAGTCCTTCCGGGAGCGGATGGAAACACTGATGGGCCAATTGTCCGGTTTCGAAGCAAGCGTACTTCGGTTGTATCTGAACGGTCTGTCCTATTCTGAAATCGCAGCCGAGGTAAACAAGTCCCCGAAATCGGTGGACAACGCTGTCCAGCGCATTCGGCGCAAGTTGGCACAGCAATCTTCATCTGGCGATGTCAGCGTAAGCTGAACGCAATATTACTGACCCAGCACAATCGGATCATCCGGACCTGGGCAACAAAGCAAAGAGAGGGTAAAATCATGTACGAAGACAAGACTCTGGTATGTAAGGAATGTGGCCAGGAGT
This sequence comes from Flavonifractor plautii ATCC 29863, assembly GCF_000239295.1. Classification (GTDB taxonomy): domain Bacteria; phylum Bacillota; class Clostridia; order Oscillospirales; family Oscillospiraceae; genus Flavonifractor; species Flavonifractor plautii. The sequence goes on along the minus strand of NZ_JH417623.1, from coordinate 3,119 downwards.
TCGTGTTCACCGCCGGTGAGCAGGAGTTCTACGCCGAGCGCGGCTTCCAGAACGAGCCCCAGCGCTGCAAGGCCTGCCGTGATGCCCGCAAGGCCGCTTCCCGTGGCCCCCGCGAGTATTTCACCGCTACCTGCGCTGCCTGCGGCGGCGAGGCCAAGGTGCCCTTCGAGCCCAAGTCCGACCGTCCCGTGTACTGCAGCGACTGCTTCGCCCGTATGCGCGAGCAGGGCTAACCGCCAACTTGAAAAGGACGCCCACAGGGGCGTCCTTTTTTTGTCCGCTGATGTTACGGAAAAGAAAACTGTGTCTTGAAAAAATCAGAAAAATAGGATATACTACTAATATCCTAGAATTTTGGAGGTATTACACCTATGGCTCAGATTACGAAAGATACGATTATTGGCGACATCCTGGATATTGCGCCTGAGACCGCGCCCATCTTCCTGTCCATCGGCATGCATTGCCTGGGCTGCCCCTCCTCCCGCGGTGAGACTGTGGAGCAGGCCTGCATGGTGCACGGCGTCGAGGTGGAGGAGCTGCTGGCCAAGATCAATGCCAGTGTGGCCGCCGCGCAGTAAAAGACTCCGGAACCAAAAAGGGGCGGCCCTCCGGCCGCTCCTTTTTTATCATGAGGTGATACCGATGAGAACCGTTGAACTTACCCCCCGTCTGCGGTCGGTGGCCGAGCTGGTGCCCCGGGGGGCGCGGTTTGCCGATGTAGGAACCGACCACGCGTATCTGCCGGTCTGGCTGCTGCAGCAGGGGAGGATTACCGGGGCAGTGGCCTCGGATCTGCGGCCGGGGCCGCTGGAGCGGGCCAGGGGCACGGCGGAGAAATACGGCCTGACCGGCCGGATGGACTTCCGCCTGTGCGACGGGCTGTCCGGGATACAGCCGGATGAGGTTAATACCATTGCCATGGCGGGGATGGGCGGCGAGACCATCGCGGCCATTCTGGCCGCGGCCCCGTGGACCTGGGAGCGGGAATGCCTGCTTCTGCTCCAGCCCATGAGCGCCCAGCCCTTCCTGCGCCGCTGGCTTCAGGCCCACGGCTATACCATCCGACGGGAGCTGCTGAGCCGGGAGGGGGACACCCTTTACACAACCTTTGAGGTGTACGCTGGCCCCATGGCGAAGCTGACCCCGGCGGAGCTGTGGGCGGGGCGACAGACCAGGGGAGAGGGTTCCCCCCTGCGGTTGGCTTACCTAGACCGGCTGCTGCGGCAAACGGAGCGCGCGATAGCAGGGCTGAAGCGGTCCAAACGTCCGGAGGATGCCTCCCGCCTGGCAGAGCTGGAACAGGTACATCAGGGACTATTGGACATGAAGGAGGAGTGGCTGTCATGGCAACGGTGAGAGAGATTTATCAATATCTGGACGGACTGGCCCCGTTTTCTCTGCAAATGGAGTTTGACAACGCCGGTTTTCTGGTAGGCCGGGGAGAACGGGCCGTGTCAAAGATTCTGGTCTCCCTGGATATCACGGAGGAGGTGGCGGAGGAAGCCGCCGAGCTGGGGGCGGAGCTGATCGTATCCCACCATCCGGTGATCTTCCGCCCGGCCAAATCCGTGACGGACGGCGATCCGGACGGACGGGTTCTGCTGGCGCTGGCGGAGCACAGGATCGCCGCCATCTGCGCCCATACCAACCTGGACGCGGTGGCGGGGGGCGTCAATGACGCCCTGGCCCAAAAGCTGGGACTGGTGCAGATTGAGCAGCTCCATCAGGACGGGGTGGATGGCTCCGGGCGTCCCTACGGCATCGGCCGGGTGGGCAGTACCACCGGCGCCCCCATGTATGCCCCCGCCTTTGCTGCCTTTGTCAAGGAGGCGCTGGGGGCCAACGGCGTGCGCTACGTGGACGCCCGCCGCCCGGTGCGCCGGGTGGCCGTGGGGGGCGGCGCTTGCGCCGACCTGCTGCGGGATGCCCTGGCCCTGGGGTGCGACACCTTTGTCACCGCCGACGTGAAGTATAATGGCTTCCTGGACGCCAAAGCCCTTGGGGTCAATCTGATTGACGCGGGGCACTATCCGACCGAGCAGGTGGTGTGCCCCGTTTTGGCCAAATGGCTGGCCGCCGGCTTCCCACAGGTGGAGATTCTTTCCACGAGCCGCCATAAGGAGGCCTTTTTATACCTGTAAGGGCTTGCAAAGACGCGCAAATAGTGATAGACTAGTTCCGCTGATTTTCGATTGCAGGAAGGGAACGAATCAATATGTCAGGACATTCCAAGTGGCACAATATTCAAAAGACCAAGGGCGCGGCGGACGCCAAGCGTTCTCAGATATTTACCAAGATCGCCCGTGAGATGATCGTGGCGGTCAAGACCGGCGGCAGCGGCGACCCCAACAACAACTCCCGCCTGGCCACCGTCATTGCCAAGGCTAAGGCCGCCAACATGCCCAACGACAATATCAAGCGTACCATTGACAAGGCGCTTGGCTCCGGCAATGCCGACAGCTACGAGAACGTGGTGTACGAGGGCTATGGACCCTCCGGCGTGGCCGTAATCGTGGACGCGCTGACCGACAACCGCAACCGCACCGCTCCCGAGGTGCGCCACCTGCTGGACAAGTACGGCAAGGGCCTGGGGGCTACGGGCTGCGTGTCCTGGTCCTTTGACCGCAAGGGCGTCATCATCATCGAGAAAGAGGATCTGGACGAGGACACCGTGATGATGGACGCGCTGGATGCGGGCGCGGACGATATGCAGGTGGAGGAGGAGACCTTTGAGGTCTACACCGACCCCGATGCTTTCGGCTCCGTGCTGGCCGCCCTGGAGGAGAAGGGCTATACCTTCGTCCAGGCCGCCGTGGAGATGGTGCCTCAGAACTATGTCAAGCTGGAAAATGAGGACGACATCAAGAACATGGAGAAGCTCATTGATCTGCTGGAGGACAACGACGACGTACAGAACGTCTGGCACAATTGGGATCAGGAGTAACTTCAGACATTCAAAACGGAGGTCTGGCTTTGTCCAGACCTCCTGTTTATTCATAACTTTACCAAGGAAAATCCGACCTGCCATCTGACGCAATGCAACTTCAAGAGGTTCCAGAAGCGTTTCAGGTGTTGCCTGTCCGAAAAAAACGGCCGCCCGGAGCGCTGTGCTCCGGGCG
>NZ_JH417622.1:915-15509 GCF_000239295.1 Flavonifractor plautii ATCC 29863 | reverse complement strand
CCATCTCAGCCACCCGGCGCCGGATGGTAGGCGTGTCATACCCCAGGCTCTCCAGGCCAAAGGCGAGTTCGTGCCACACCTTGTCGGTGACAATCTGGTTTTCGGGGTCCTGCTGCACAAAGCCGATTCCGGCGCTCTGCTCCCTCTGATCCAGTTCTTCCAAAGGGCGCCCCTCGAAACGGATGCTTCCCAGCCTTCGGCCGTGGGGCGCCAGCACCGTCTTGAGCTGTCGCAGAAGCGTGGACTTGCCACACCCCGACGGGCCGCACAGCACCAGGAATTCCCCCTGCTCCACGGTCAGCGTCAAATCGTCCAGCGTCTTCTCCGTCCTCTCCGGGTAATAGAAGGAAAAATGTTCAATTTCAATACTTGGCTGCTTCTGCTCAGACACACATCCGCCCTCCCCGCCGTAATAGTCTTGTCTGTGCGCCCACGGCCTCCGCCCGGGCTACGCGCCCGCGGGAGGACAGCTCATGGGTCAGGTAGCGCGGGCCAATCTGCTCCAGAACCGGCAGAATGGCGGGGTCTGTCCAGGGGCGGTGCTGATCAATCTGGAGGATATGTTGATAGCTCACTCCAAACCGCTCCATATAGTCCTGCGGCAGTCCCGCCGGTAGTGAACCGGTGTGAGTCTTCACATAGGCCCCGCTCAGGGACTGGTGCAGATGAACGCCCCGCACCCACGTTGCCAGGCTGCCATGCCGGTTCAGCATGCGCCGGATATAGTCCGCTCCCTCTGCCTCACTCTTCAGCCCGGTGCAGGCATTCATCAGGTGTCCGGTATCCAGCAGGATCCCTTTCCCTGCAAAACGGATTCCCTCCAGCAGGCGGACGGTTTCCTCCGGCTCCGTAAACGTAAAGCCGGGCCACCACTGGTTTTCCACAAGGAATTCAAAGGGCCATGTTTCCGTGCCCAGAATGAGGTTTATCACCTCCACCGCCGCATCAATGACCTCTTGATTGGTGTGCAGCCAGTGGTAGGTATACCCTTCCTCAATTGAGACATCCGATACATGAAAGACCACATAGTGGGGATTCAGCCCTGCCGCGCGCCGCAGATCCGCCCGGTACTGCTCCAGCAGTGTCTCCGGCCCTGGACCGCCGTAAAAGCGTGCCGCAGCATCCAGTGAACCGAATTTTCGCTTCAGCGCCCTCCGGTCATCCCGGTAGAAGTCCAGCCAGTCCGGATAGAAGGTGAGGTGATAGCCGATAACCAGGTCTGCCGGCAAATCCTCAGGAAATTCCTCACCGCTCCAGATACCCTCCATGCCGTCGCATCCCAGAGCTGCCAGCTCCGCCCGCAGGTCGCCCCAGCCGTGGTATTCTTCAAAGCTCCCCGAATACAGCGGGAGGCTCATTGTTTGGTACATGGCTGCACCTCGTTTTCTTTGCGCAGCACTCCCCACTCCCGGTCCGCGCGTATATTCAGGATGACCGGCATCAGGCACAAAGCCAGATACACTGCTTGGAGGCAGACGGTCATCGGTGTCAGCGGCACTCCTCTCGCCGTAGGATAATAACGCCAGTAAAAGCCCTTTGCCGCCGCGCCGCAGCAGAGGAAAAATCCGCAGTAGAGCAGCCATGAAAGTGCCGATTGATCCCGGCTGTCAAACCGGTAGATGGAAAATGCTGTCCGTCCAGGCAGCCCATACCCACGGCTTTTCATGCTGTCCGCTGTTTCAATCGCACTCTCCAAGCTCCAGGTCACCATAATGGAGAGGATCGTAATTGCATTGCGAAGCCGCCGGAGCACCCCACCATTAGAGACATCCCGGCCAATACACCGTTGGGCCTCTGATACGACCTGAAGCTGCGCTTGGAATTTTGGTACAAAGCGCAGCGTCATACTCAGGACGAGAGAGAGGGCCGGAATAATGCGCCCGAATAGGTACACGAACTTGTCCGAGGTCATGACCGCCGTATAGCAGGAAAACCAGGTGACAACCGCCGCCAGCATGGCCGCTGCCGCCGCTCCATACAGGATACTCTCCAGCGTCAGGGGATTCCCGGAGGGCAGATAGGTCAAAATCGTGGCTCCCTCGTGGTTGAACGCCGGGTTAACCAGGGCGGCAACCACCATCATGGGGAGCATATACAACAGACTGAAGCGCACTGCTCGCCGTCCGTTCAGGTATACGGCATAGACCAAAGCGGAAGCCAGAGAAATCGCCAGCGAAACCGGGTGCATCAGAAACATGGTAAAAGCAATTACCAATCCAAAATATAAAAAGTTTATAATAGGGTGATAGCTGGAAAATGTATCCCTGTATTGAATAAGGCATCCCTTCCAGACGTGGGGCGCGGTAAGGCGCCGCGCCCCACGTAAATTTTTTATTAGTTTTTCACGAAAATAGCGTGTCAGTTCACCAGAAGTCCGCCCATGAGAGTCAGGTACTCCGGCACTTCGCCGTTATGACTCCAAACTATGGGGCGTCCAAAATACAGCTCCATGGTTTTCCCGCTGTCTCCCCCAAGGACGTTGAAGGAATAGCGCGTCTCCTCCGGCCAGGGGCTCCCGCATGTCCTGATGCAGTTGTCTCACACAAGCTGCATCCGCCTGCGGAATGTGCCGACGTATGGGGAGACTTTTTCCCTGTTCAACAGCTCCGCCATCATCCCCGCCTTCTCTTCCCGCATTCCCCGTATCAGCACCGGAAGCGTTTCATCCGGGGATGGGTGCAGTATACGCGCAAACAGCGTCAGATGGTTAAATTGATGTCAGAGCTGCAGCGGCTGAAAGGAAAAGGGCGGGCAGGACCACCGCGTGTTATAGCTGCTGCACTCCCTGCAAAATCCCAGAAACCGCTCTACATCTACACAGCGTTCGGTATACTCTTTTACAGAAACCTTCGCCTTTCCTGTTTCCACCACATATGGCATAAAGTCAAGCTCGCTTCCGTGTGTACTCAACCGCCGGTGGAATAGAAGCCGCCCACATCCACACCCAGGTCACAGGTGTAGACCCACTCTATCGTATCGCCCTCTTTGAGCTGATAGCGGGAACAGCCATAATTGGGGAACCAGCCGTTCACCTTATACATCCAGCCGGACAGCTCTCCGCAGTCAAATTCATAGAGGTTGTTAATCCCCTCAATATAGGCGGAGTTGTACATCGGTGTATCCTCAAACTCCATGTGGATGCCGGCCTTCCGCATCTCACGTTGGAGCACATTGAACACACTTTCACCCTCGTAGAACGTAACGGTCGTCGCAGGGAATATGACTCCGTCTTCCGGTACCAGCTCCACCTTCTCTGGATCCAGCCAGTCAATGTTGTCCAAAATAGTGTCGCAGCGGACAGAAAGCGTGCAGGTATGGGTCACATCAGAGAACTCCACATCCTGCGGCTCCACCGGCAGGGGCTTTCCCTCCGGCACCGGATCTGTAAGATACTTGTCCTTTCCAGTCTCCGGATTGATCTCCATGCCGTTGGCTTCTGAGTATTCCCTGTCTCCCTTTTCCACACCGGCGGAGGAGCCGCCCGCAATGGCTTCTGCCGCCGCAATTTTTTCCTCCGCCGTCATTCCGCCTTCCAGCCCGCCGGGCCGGGATGCCAGCCCCTCCGGCGAAGGCGTTGGTGTCTCTGGAGCCGCAGACTCCGTGGGTGCAGGAGTTTCCGAGGGCTTCGGGGTTCCCGGAGACGCAGGGGTTTCCAAAGCCCCTGCCGTCTCCGTCGGCTCTGGGCTATTGCCATCTTTCCCTGTTTCCTCTGGTGTTTGGCTGGGCTGTATGCTCTCCAGCACCGGGCTGCTCTCGCGGACGCCTACTGTCCATCCCTGGAGTCCCGGTGCATTGCCACCATACCAAAAGGCCGCCGCCAGGATCACCAGGATAGCCAGCGCCCCGATTACCTTCCCCTTCGTCAGCTTCATTTCTTTTCTTCACCGTCCTCCTGCGGCATATACAGGCAGTAAGCCGGACACAGTTCTCCCATATAGATCCACACGTTTTCGCCCATATCAATAGGTTCAGAGAACGTCAGATTCGGAATCAGGAGCTTCAGTGTAGTCCGTTTGCGCCCACTTATGTTCACACCTTCCGCTGTGGGCGTCTTCTGGAATTCCTCCACTCGTTGGGACAAATCCGGAATTGCCAGCTCCCGTGCAAGTTTGGGCAGAACCTCTTCTTTCCGACAGCATACCACATTATTCTGGTTCCTGAACCAGCTCTGATTCAGCATGGTTCTTTTCACTCCTATACAATAAATTTACAGCAGATTGGCACTGCTTAAAAGGTTGAACAGCATCTGAGCCACCTCGGCCCGGGTTATAGCCTCCAGGGGCCTAATGTTCAGCTCAGCCTGGTTCAAAATTTTCTCCTGATAGCAGAATGCCAGCGGAGCGCGGGCCCATTCGGCGGTACTCATATAATCAGGGAACTGCGCCAGCATATTTCGGGTTGCTGCATTGTCCATTTCTGTCTCCAGTCCGCACAGCTTGGCTGCACGGGAAACCATTACCGCGGCCTCCTGGCGGGTGATCGTGCCGCTGGGGTTGAACCGGCCGTCTGCGACTCCGGTAATAATGCCGCAGGAATAGGCTGTCCCCACATAGGGCGCATACCATGCCTCTGCTGCAACGTCAGAAAAGCTGTTCTTCCCCTCCGGTGTGAGACCAAGCGCCCGCACCACGATTGCAGCAAATTCGGCACGCGTCATGCTCCCCTCCGGGTCAAAGCTTCCATCGGACTTGCCATCAATAACGCCGCGGGCGGCCAGCGCCTCAATGGCAGGCTGATTTTTATGGGCATTGGCCCCGGTAATGTCATCGAATGTTTTGCCCATCTGAGTGATAGGGCTGGAATGGACTGCCGGATCTTTCCCCTCCAATCCCGCTCCTTTGGCAGGACCTGTCGCCGGTCCGTCTGGGATGGTTCGGGCATCGCTCATCCGGTAGAGGCTGTTTCTGCCGTCCTGAAGCCGCTGGGCGGCAATAAGGCCATAGAACGCCTGCTCCGATGCCATCTGATTGGAGCCGGAGCCGTCTGCCGTGTGCAGGAACCCGTTTCCGGGCAGATAAAAGGTCATCAGATTGTCCAGGAGCGTGTTTCCGTTTTTGACAAAACGGGGGGCGTCCAGCGGAATTCCCAGCTCGCACAAAGCTACGATAATCTGGACACAGCTCTCGGAATTCTTAGTCCCCCAAGAGGAAAAACCGCCTTCGCTGTTCTGCTTCTTGGACATGCACGCCAGCGCTTCCTCCGTCGCCTTTGCCACTGCTGGCTGATCCTGATACTTGGCCAGCGCCTGCAGCGCCATCCCTGTGATGTCCGGGTCGGATACGCCGTCTCCGGAGGATGCCGCAGAGGTTCCTCCGAAAAGGCTCCACCCTCCGTCAGGCAGTTGGCACTCCAATATGCGGTCTATGTACATCTGCCGGGTCGCCTGTGTCTCTGCCTCTGGGTTTTCCGGCATGGGGTAATCTCTGGAGTCGAGCGCAATCAACGCCCAGATGGGGCCGTTAAGTCCCTGCCAGATGGTCTTGTCATAGTCGCCCAGCGGTTTAGTCAGGTCATATCCCCCCACATTTCTGGCGTCCTTCCCAATCGAGCTGAGGGCGACAATCACCCGGGAATACTCCGTATATTTCTTATCGTGCAGCTTGCCGTCGCAGGCCGTTACATAGGCCTCCACAGTGGCATAGTAGTCCTGATAATAGCTGTCCGGTACATCGTACCCACTTCGGGCCAGCCCCAGCACAGCCCATTCACCGCCGATAGACCCTACCTGCGGGTTCTGTACGGTGCGGTACATATATTCTGCGGTATCCTGCACCGCATCGTTCAAGGTCTCTTTGGATACGGCCGCCTGTGCTCCCGTCAACAGGCCTGTGGTCAGGGACAGGGCAAGCACAAATGCGAATCCGCGCTGTTTCCATTTCTTCATATGACCGAGTCTCCTTCTGCTTTTTCTTCGGAAGGCCCTGCAGGTTTCCCCCAGGCACTGAGCCAATAGCTCCACAAATGCTTCATGGCCAGCTTGCTAAGGACGGGTATGCCCATCAGCTCCATGGCCATTTTATTGGTGCATCGCTTTTTTGAAACAGCTTCTTGAGCTCCGGCGGGATTTCTTCTTCCTCCGGTGGGTGCCAGCTCTTTCTGACAAGCCCGCACATGCGTTCTGCCAGTTCTGCCTCCCGCTCCGTCAGGGGAGAACCAATCCGTTCACAATACGCCCTGAATCCGTCAGCGGATACCCGCTCCGGCCAGTCTGGCGGCCACCGCTTTTGCTCTTCCAGCCTCTTCCGAAATCCTCTGGCCGCCCAGCAGGCTTTATTGATGTTTCCAAACCGCTGCTTCAAATAAACCTGGCGAATGGGACTGAGCTGATATGTCCGAGGCTTATGCCCCGGATGGTCCATTGTCACCACCACAGCCTCCAAAAGCGCCTCATCCGTATAGCTCTCATAAATCTGCCGGCCAATATTCCCTTTGGGGTCAAAAATTCTCCACAGGTCCGGATCCATCGCCTGTCTGGAAGTTCCCTGCTCTCCCCGGCTTTCCTCGTCCAGCTCTGAGAGCCACTGGCGGTATCCCCGCAGCTCTTTTTCCGTCAGCTTTTGCTCTTTGAGCATTATACCGCTCACCTCAACAAGTAAAGGCACGCTCTCCCATTGGGTGAACGTGCCTTGTATCGGTACATCCCACCCATTTTTCCACAATCAGGTCTTGCCGACTGGACGGCGGGGGCAGGCCCGTACCGGTTTCCCGGAGTTTCACCCAACTGTGTTTTCTGCTTGATTGTGGGCAGGGCCGCCCGGCAGGTCGAATTCGGTCTGCCGGGCTCCTGCTCGAGTAAGGAGGGGCTCCCTCTATCCTTACCGGGGGAGTCCCCATACAGCCCGGCCTGGTTTTGCAGACCGGAGCCAAACGGGGCCTTTATGGTTCTTCCAGAGTCTCAGGCCTTCTCCGCCTTGCTCTCCAGAAGCCGCATCAGAATGGCGGCAACCTCAGCGCGGGTGGCCTGGCCCTGCGGGTCCAGACGATTTCCATCCTTTCCGGTAATCAGCTTCTCCGCATAGGCCCACTCCATAGCCCGGGTTGCCCAAGCGGAGGTATCCGCACCGTCGGCAAAATCCTGTAGACTGGCCGTTTTGCTCACATCCCAGCCTTTAAGCTTTGCATAGCGGTACAGGATGGAGGCAATCTGCTCACGGGTCACGCTGCCCTCCGGGTCAAAGCCCGCACCTGTGCCGCTGACGAGACCAGTCTGGCTGGCCCAATCCACAGCCTCGGCGTACCACGCATCCGGCTTCACATCCGGGAAACCGGATGCGCCAGACGCCTCAGGCTCGCCCTCCAGCCGCCACAGCGCCGTAACCAGCATCGAGCGGGTCATGGGGCCGTTGGGAGAGAAGGTGGTTTCACCCGTTCCGGTCAGGATACCGTTCTGGTAGGCATACACCACCGCGCCGTAGAACCAGTCCTCCTCCTTCACATCCGTAAAGGGCATATCCACCACCTCGACAGGCAGCGCCACGAAGGTGCTCAAGTGGGTGGTGGTCAACTCAAGGAAGCGCTTTCCACCAGTCTTGACACACTTGCCCACCAATTGTTCCACAGAACCGTCGTCGCTGATCTGATAGACGACATAGCTCTTGCCCACCTCAAACGCCTTGTTCTCCACCGGCAGATAGAGGGTGATGGACTTGCCGCCGAAAGCGGTTACCTTCTCCTTGCCGGAGCGGATGGTCACCTCGGTCACAGAGCAGTCCTTCAGGGCCTCCTCGGTCACATCCTTCTGTCCCTTCAGCAGCCCACCGGCGTTCTCAGCTTTACCGGCGGCCACCGTCACGGTGACCGCGCCACCCTCCGTCGTTTCGGAAATGGAGGTCAGGACATCCCGGGACAGAAGCACCCGGCCCAGATCGCTCTGTATGGATACACTCGCCTTTGTCTCTTCCAAAATAGCATCCACGGCGCCCTTGGGGAATGTGACCTCCAGGCTGGTGGCCTCACTGTCCATCTTGGGAGAGATGGCAATGATCTCCGCCTCGCCTTCCACTGCATTCTCGATCATCGTTTCGATCTCTTTTTCGGTAAGCTCCACCTTGGCGTTGCCGTCCTTATCCACATTGGCCTCCGGCTTCACATCCACGGTTGGAACGTCCGGTTTTTCAGGCTGCTTGTCAAAGTCCTCCTTGGCCAGCGCGGTTTTCGCGCTGTTAATTTTACTTTGGCTGGCCTCAGGGTCCGTCAGAACCTCCATGGCGTCCATATAGACCTCGTTGGCCTCCAGAACCTCGTCGTCGTACTCGCTCCGCAGCTCGGCCACGGCCCAGGTAAGGGAGCCCTTGTCGCCCACGTTCACGATACTGGAACTGCCCCAGGCGGAATTGTCTGCGTTCAAGTCTGCGCCATATCCCCAGACGGTGAACTGCCAGCGCATGACCTCGCCGTCCGACATCTGCCAGCTCGATGCGCCCACGCCGGGGAAGTCGTTGTCCACGCTGTACATCCAGCCGGACATGTTGTGGTAATCAAACTCGCTCAATGTCTTATCGCTGCTGTCACCCATGTTGACGGAGCCGGCATGGTCCAAGATGTACTGTGGGATTTTGGCTTTGGTCTGGTTCACAGGCTTCACACCGGCCAGGTAGAAGCTGTTGGTAATGCTTCCGGTGTTCTCCCAGTCGTAGCCGTTCTCTCTGAGCAGGTCGGTAATGACCACGCTGGCGGGGGTACGGTCATCCACAGTGACCAGGGTCGGCTTAATCAGATAGCCCAGACTCAAGGTGTTTGCGTCCATAGACACCGCCACCTCGATCCGTCCGGCGTGGTCAGCAGGGATGGCCTGCATAGCGGCCAGCGCCTTGTTCAGGGCCGCGATGATGTTATTTTCGATGAAGTCCTCGGCTGGCAGAGCGGCGTTGATATCCGCAATTCCCTGCTCATATGCGGCCACCAGCTTTTTCCAGTTTGCTTCGCTGTAGTCGCTTTCCTTATACTTGTTAAATGCTTTTTCCAGGTTGTCCAGGGCAGATTCCCGGTGATACTGCATCTCCGGGTCGTCGGGGGCCACGGGGCCGGTGCGCTCCGTCCACTTGGCGTAGAGCGTGATGTCTTTCCCCGGCATCCGGGCGGTATTGGCATCCCACTTCTTGCCCTCGGTACAGGCCGCATCATAGTACCAGCCGCCGAAGGCATTGCCGCTCTTGGCAACACTGGGCACCTTGGACGAATCCACCTCGCTGAGGATGGGGGCGGTCATGGTTTTCAGCGAGTCATCTTTAAACGTGCCGCCCTGGGCGTCAAAGGTAATGGTTGCGTCATCCACCGAGAGGTAGATCGCGCCCGCGCCGTCTTCGCCATACATGGCGCTGACGCCGTCTATGACGCCGCTCAAGGCGGTCACACCGTCAGGGCGGATTTTCTTGCTCAGGTCGTTGGGATCCTCATTGGGGTCGTTGAAGTCGGCCATAACCTGATAGACCCACTTCTCACCGTTCCACTTATAGACGTAGCTGCCGTCATAACCGTTGCCCGCGAGATAGTTCCGTCCTTCGCCCGAACCGTTGACAAGCGCATAGGGGATCCCGTCCTGGTCCAGCCCGAAGAATCTGCTCTGGGCACTATTTGTATTATTAAGGTGCAGCCCTTCCAGCGACAGCTTCGTTGCGGAGCTGCCATCCCACAGGTACGGGTCATAATTATTTTTCCCTGCCATGAGGAGCAGTTTGCCGTCGGCGTTGCCGCTCGCCACCTCGAGCGAGCCGGAGATGTTTGCGGTTTCTACCTTGTTCCAGGTTGTACCATTGTATTGGTACAGGCCGTCGGCCGCCCCGGCGTAGATCTCCGTGTCGCTCACCCGGTAGAGGGAGTTGAACTCATGTTCATTCTTTTCCCACTTCGTCCCGTCCCAGTGGTACTTGTTCTGCCATACGGTGCCGTCCGAGAGGATAACCACCGCGTCGCCGGGGTCGCGGGGCTGATTCAGGTTGTATGCTTCTTGATTGTAAATCTTCTGGTAATCCGAGAAGCAGGAGGCATCCACCTGGCTCCAGGACGTGCCGTCGTAGCGGTAGAGAAAGTGCGCCCCGCGGAGGATCACCCCTTCGGCGTCTGACGGATAGCCCGGCGTGGTGACCTTATCGATCTCCTTCCCCACCTCGCTGACAGCGGCCAGCAGGCCGCCCTGTCCGTCCGGCCCCACGGCGAGGACGCCAGCCGCGTCTCCTGTAATGGTGGGCAGGCCGTCGCTGATGCTCATCAGATCCCGGTCCCCGCTGTCCGCCCAGGTGTAGACGCCGTCCTTACCGTAGAAGTACAGTTCGGCCTCTCCGGTCTCCGGATCGGTCCAGCCGGACACCCCGCGGATGTCGGGCCCTGCCTCTGTGGTGGAGCCTCCGGTTCCGGCGGGTACGTTGGGGCTGGTCACATAGGTGAACGCGCTGTTGGCCTCGTTGTCCTCTGTCGAGATCTCGTAGGTCATCTCCGCCGTCTCCGTGGTGCCCGCGTTGGTTCGAACCGACGCCGTCACCGTCAGCTCGTCTGTGTAGGGCAGCGGGTCGATGGGGAGCCAGATGCAATAGGTTTTGCCGGCCTCCCAGTCCTGTGTAATGACGTTGCTGCTGAGAGGCGCTCCCTCTGCCAAGCTGCCCCCGTAGAGCGTGACGGTGAGCTGTCCGTCCGGGATCTTGGATGGTACGCTGAGAGGGAGGTAGAGCCGGGCCCGGCTGCCCGCCGGAAGCGTGTCCCCCTCCTCCTCTGTGAAGGACGGATTGACAGTGATCCCCGAAGATCCGCTTCCCTTCAGATACGCGCCCTCGCCCAGGGTGACCTCCGCCAGCTTGAAGTGAGCGGTAAAGGTCACGCTCTCCATGCCCTCGGCCAGGGCCACCGTCATGGGATTGGCCGTCTCGTCCCAGTCCCGGGTCAGTTCCTCCAGGTTTATCGCCTGAAGGTCATTATTCTCTACGGGAGCGGGGGTCTCCTCCACATCGGGGGTCTCCTCCACGTTGGGGGTCTCCTCCACGTTGGGGGTCTCCTCCACACCGGGGGTCTCCTCCACACCGGGGGTCTCCTCTACATCGGGGGTCTCCTCTACATCGGGGGTCTCCTCTGCGTTCAGACGCAGCAGAGCCGCCGGGGAGGGCACAGCCGCCTCCGCCCCGGTGGCATCCTCCGCCCCGTCCGGGGCGGGCTCGGCCGGCGCGGGCTCTTCTGTGGGAGCGCCCGTCTCCGCCGGCGGCGCGGTCACCTCCGGCTCAGAGGGGGCGGGCTCTGTCGATTCGGCGGGAGGCTCCGCCTCGCCCGCATCTTCCTCCGGGGGCGCGGTCGTCTCCGGCTCGGAGGGGGCGGGCTCCGGCGATTCGGCGGGTTGCTCCGCCTCGCCGCCATCCTCCGGCATATCCTCATCTGGAAGCACCTGCTCCTCCGGCGCGCTGTTTTCCGCGCCGGTTGGGACGCCCTCCCAGCTCCAGTAGTCAAACATATAGAGTTCATCCGGCGTGGCCGTCAGGGTGTACTGATCCGCACCGTTGGATGAATTTTCATAAGTAAATGCGGCCGTTCCGCCCTCCCCTGCATCCACCTTGGGAACACGCAGAGCCCGAAAGTAGGCGGTAAAGGTGGTGTCCGCCTCCAGATTCACGGTATAGGGATTCTCATAGATGGGGGTATCAGATCCTTCCACCTTCCAGTAGTCGAACGCATAGCCCTCCGCCCCCATAGCGGAAAGTGTGTATTTTGCACCGCCTAAGGAATCCGCTTTCGCAGTTCCCATACCCGCGTCTTCCACATTTACGGTGGCGGAGTACTGCGCTTCTTCAAAAACGGGCGTAAGTACAACGGTCGCGCCGTTCCATCCATCGGAACCTGTCAGAGTACTCCTCTTTGTTCGCGTTACCACCAGCTTACTATCAGTAACAGTAATAACCTTCGTCTCATTGCTCGGATGGAGCTTGATAGCGCTTAGATGGCTGTTTTCATCATATATAAGATAGCCTTTGTCCAGCCCTTCTACCTTCCAACTACAGGTTATACCGTCTCCCAAACTGATCGTTGTTCCAGGTAAATAGCCTCCACTTGTGGGAACGGTATATTCATTTCGTTTCTGAGCCTCTATAACTTTCCCCGACAGCTTTCCGCTTACCTCTCCTGTATAATTTGTCAGGTCAATGACAATTGTAACAGGACTTACCGCCATGGCGGCAGGACTGCAAAGCGACAACAGAAGCGACACAGCCAACAGCAAGGAAAAAATCTTTTTCTTCATCGCAAACTATGGAACCTCCTCAGACAAAGCCTTCCAGGCTTTGCCGAAAAATACCCCTGGCCGCCGAGCACATCGGCGGCCAGGCGCTTCGTTTCTCTTCCTCATGGAGTGGGCGGAGCTCCGCCCACTCCAGTCAGTCGTGCACCACGTACAGGTGGTTATAGTCATTGCCGAAGACAGCGTAGCCGTTGTCAATGGCCATGCCGCCCAGGGCGTAGGTGTCGCCCGTTGTGCCCCAAACCTTGCTGCCGGTCGTGCCACCGTCATAGCTGTAGCAGTAGCCGGCACCCTTCTGGGCGTTGGTGTTGAAGTACAGGTAGTCGGTGCCGGTGCCGTCGCCCATCACCACGATGGAGCTCTGAACGGGGAAGCCGGAGGTCACCGAAGCGATAGAAGGAACAATGTTGCCTTCTTCATCCAACGAGAGCGTGACGCACTGAACGCCGCCGGCATTGAAGCCGGAGTAGTAGCCCACGTAGATGCGGTCGCCCACCTTGGTGGGGGTGGAGGTGGAGGTGGCGCCCAGTTTGATGTGCCACTCGACCGTCAGCCCGTCCTCATAGGAGCAGCACCACAGGTAGCCGCCCTGGGTGGTGAAGTACAGGTAGCCGTCATCCAGCATGACGGTGGAGCGCACATTGCCCGCGTCGCTGGCCACATCGGTCAGATCCAGCACGCCGCCGGTTGTGTCAAAATCCGCGATGCTCCGCCAGTACAGCAGGCCATTGTCGCTGCCGAAGTAGACGTTGGTGCCGTCGCTCACCGCGCCGGCCCAGTAGAAGCCGTAGCTGTCGGGGGTGAAGGTCTTCACCGAGTAGTCGGAGAGCTTGACCTGATAGTAGGTTCCCGCGTTGCTGCCGCCGGGCCAGGTGCCGAAGTACAGGTAGGTCCCGTCGGTGGTGATGGGGGTGTTGATCTGGCCATTGATGCCGGTCAGGACATTCGTCACAGTGGGTTTGTTCTGATCCAGGCCGGTAAGAGCCATAACCTTGCTGCCGGTACCGGTAAGCCACTCGCCGCCCTCGTAGTCGTCATACTGGCTGATGGTACCCACATAGAGGGTATCGTCCGACGCGTCGTTGGGGGTGCCATTGTCGTCCAGATAGGGGGTAGACAGTTGGAAGCCGCTCTTGGCGTTCAGAGAGGTTCCCTCCGTGCCGTAGGGATCGGTAGTCCAGACGATGCTGCTGCCGCCGTTTTCCGCGCACCTGATCTTGGCTACCAGCGCGCCGCTGGCTCCATAGCCATCGTAGAGAACGTAAGCATAGGTAGTCCCGTTCACCGTCTGCAATACGGGCACGTTGTCCACGCCGTCCCAGCCGGAGCCGGTACAATGCAGTTGGATGTAGCTGTCCAGGCCGGATTTATCCGGCGTGGTAGGAGCCTCCGTCACCACCGCGTTGTGATTGTTGCTGCCGCCGTAGACGTTCCAGGACGCGAACGCGCTGGTGGACAGCATGCCCGCGGCCATCGCCAGAGACAGGCACACGGACAGAACCTTTTTGCCGTTTTTCATCTTTTGCATGGCTTTTTCTCCTTCAAAATTAAACTTCCTTTGCTCGACCGCCGCATGAGCAGGATTCCCCGTGCGGCATGCACACGGACTCAGCAGCCATAGGCGTGCATGCTCCCATGGCCGCAATCAAAAGACATTTCCCAACCACCCGACCTTTCCAGTTCGCATAAAATTCCCATGTTACTTATCGTCACGGCCTGTCCGGCCTGTGAACGCGCCCTTGCGCAAGCACCGGACCCCGTTCCTGCGCTCCCGTCCGCCCCGACGCAGACCGCGTTGTTCGGCCCTTGGCGCGCTCCTCTCCCCGCGCGCTTCCCCAGGCCGGTATCCCCTTCCGATGCCGCTATTCAGTTGTCGGCCGCGCTTCGGCCATTTGAAACGGGCGAAGGCCCGCTGGATTCCTAAAGGAGGCTCGTCATAGGGGTAGCCCCCTATGACGGAAGAAGGGGATCCCCTTCTTCATCAGGATTACTCGCTGCTGTTCTGTTGTTCTGTGTATGCCCGCTCTCTCGCCTGACAGCGGAGCTCCTCCTTGAAGATCTGCCGCTTGGGGAGGGGCTTCTGCTTCTTCGGCGGGACCAGCCCCGCCGCCGTGACCACATTCTTCCAGCAGCCAAAGCGAACCGCGATAAAGTGGCCTCCGATGATCTCCCCGGCGTTGGGCGTCATTCCAAGCCGTGCCGCCTCACCCCGGACATAGTCCAGCAGCTCTTCGTCGCTGGCGTCACCGTGCGTCTGGGCAAACTGAACATTTCGCTGACGAAGCGCTTCCTTGGTGCGCCCAATGAGTTTTTTGCTGAGCTTCTGATCACCGGTGAAATACTTGCCGCTCACAAAACAGCCTCCTGACTTGTGGCACAATCC
>NZ_JH417622.1:0-775 GCF_000239295.1 Flavonifractor plautii ATCC 29863 | reverse complement strand
AAAAGACGGACGCATACCGATACGTCCGTCTTTCCCCCGAGCGTGCGAATAAAAAGCGGACGCAAAATATGCGTCCGCTTTTGTTCCCATTTCGGGCAGAAGAGGGCACTCATCCCGTGCCCATCTTTCTATTTGGCATTTTTCTCAGAGCAGCCCCAAGGAATTGGGGGTAAGCTCCTAGTAGGTCTTCTGACTGATGTGTCCCGACGGGCCTAAAGCCCGCCTACGCATATCCGCCGCCTTCCCAGCTAAGCCATTACGACCGCCAGTGACCTGCTTTCGCAGAAAACAGATATACTCCACAATCACAGCTATTGAATTGCACGTCCCCGTAGCTTTCGCCACGGCTCCTGCTGCAAAACATGTCCAGGAATTTCACCTGATTCCCTTGTTCAGAAACAAGGATGCGTGTCCGCTCCCTGACGGGAGTCGGGTCGCGCATTTGCCACAAAAGCCGGATTCATATTAAATTTTACGGGAAGGTGCATGCCGCTCTGCCCATGCAGGACTCAGGAACCATTCCCTTCAAAGAACTATCTTTTGTAAAACTTGTACTTTACAAATGGCTTTCTTTTGAGTTCATTATACAACTTTTTTCTTGAAATGCAAGGGGCAAACACAAAAATTTTCCAAACGCTATTTAACTTATCTCGACCAAGGAGGCAAAAATAAATTCGGCCTGTGGCCGTCATGGAGTTGGCTCCTTTTCGTGGACTTACTTACAAATAGAGATGGCGCCTGTTTGTAGGTTTGTCAAACATATTGGACGGTGAAC
>NZ_JH417621.1 GCF_000239295.1 Flavonifractor plautii ATCC 29863 | reverse complement strand
ACACCGTGGCCCGCGCCGTCGCACAGGAGGCCAGAGAGCAGGGCATTGCACGCGCCTGAACACAAGATTTCGACGGGTTAGGCAGAGATGGAAACCAGTGTGTATTTCAGCGATACAAAGTCGGGGCAGCAATGGGCAGTGGGCGGGAAAGCCAGTTTTTTTTATCGGTCGGTAAAAAATGCAGGCGGATAATTGTTCTATATAAACAAATATCGTTTTGTAATAACGAAAAATGTTGACAAGGAAATGCGGTGGACCTATAATCAGAAGCAGAAAGAGACGTGATAGACAATGGAAGGGAAAGAAAAGAGAGGCGTAATTGTACAATCGGTCGCACGTGCCCTTACAATGATCTCCTGCTTCGCAAATGATACGGAACTAGGTATCTCTGAAATTGCAGAACGGATGGATCTATCCAAGAGTACGACATACGGACTGGTCAATACATTGACGGCTTTTGGATACTTGGAACAGACAGAGAACAAAAAATACCGCCTGGGTCTCAAGCTTTTTGAGCTGGGAAATCTTGTTCAGTCCCGCATGGATGTCCGCATGGAGGCGCGGCCCTATTGCCAGCTGCTGGCGGACAAATACCGAACCACGGTCCACCTGGCTACCCATTCTGAGGGAGAGATCATCTACATTGACAAAGTGGATAACAACAGCTCGGTTGTTGTCTACTCACAGATTGGGAAGCGGGCCCCCATGTATTGCACGGGCGTAGGCAAAGCGATTTTGGCTTTTCTGCCCGAGGAGTATATGGAAAAATATGTCCTGTCCAGGCCCCTGATAAAGATGACAGAGCATACCATTACGACAGGAGATGGGCTGCTGAAGGAGCTGGAGCAGGTACGGGAGCGGGGTTATGCGGTAGACGATGAAGAGATCGAGCCCGGCCTTCACTGTATCGCAGCTCCGATTTTCAATCACAAGCGCCAGCCTCAGATGGCGATTTCGATGTCCTTTCCATACGGAAGAATGTGGGATCTGGATTGGGAGCAGGCCGTTCGGGATGTCCTATATTATGCTAAGCAGACATCGGAGCGCCTCGGGTACATTAAATAACAAATAGCATGAATATTTTGAAGGGAACGAACGGTTCCCTTCAAAAATAGCTATCATTACGAACATGGTTCGGCAATAACGAAAAGGAGAGGGATATGAGAGATATCCGGGATGATCTTTTTCGGAGCATATACGGAAGACGGTTCCGGGCAGCTCTGACCGCAGAGCGCGCCGGCGTATTGGCCGGCACGGAAGCTGCAAAGGCCCAGGCGGATGAGCTGGGTATCGAACTGGAGCTCTGCAAGGCGGATGGAGAGGAACTGATGCACGGGGAGCGCATCGGCACTCTGGTTGCGGCGGCCAAGCAGGTGGCCCTGGCGGAGGAGCGCATGATCGGCGCCCTGGCGAAGGCAAGCGGGATTGCTACTGCGGCCCGTACAGCGGTCCTGATGGCGGATGGACGCGCCGAAATTGTGTCCGGTTCCTGGAAAAAGATGCCGCCACAGATCAAGGAGCTTGTACGCGGTGCTATTTTGACGGGTGGAGCCAACTGCCGGATTGCAGAGCAGCCGATGATCTATCTGGATAAAAACTATATTCGTATGTTGGGCTCCATCCCCCAGGCGTTGGCCGCCTGTGCATCTTTCCACGAGTATACAAAGGTGGTGCAGCTCCGGGGAGAGAGCGCCACGGTTGCCTGGGAGACGCAGGCTGCTGTCCGGGGAGGAGCTGATATCCTGATGGTGGATACCGGAGCACGGGAGGATCTGGAATGCTGCCTGTCCGAACTGGCGGCTATGGGCTGTCGGGGACACATAAAAGTGGCATTTGCCGGCAATGTAAAGCTGACGGATATTCCGGAGCTGTCGGAGCGGGCCGACATCCTCTGCATTGGGAAAGAAATTGTAGATGCCCCGCTGCTGGACTGGAAGCTGGATGTGATGAGGGAGGAGTGTTGAAGCATGGGATTGAACCTGCTGGAAAAGACGGAGCTCTGGGTCAATGAAATTACACTGGCCAACGCCAATCTGAGCGATATGGCGGACGCGGTGGCGGAGCAGCTTGGTCTGGACAAGGGAAAGGTGATGGTAGTGGATGTGCGGCCCCGCCACATCACCTTTGACGTGCTGGAAAGGAATGTCCCGCAGGCTGGGATTATGGGAAAGGAGCGGGCAATTTTGTCGGCGCTGGCCGCCCTGCCCGGGGTGTGCCTGACAGATAAATCCTATATTCACTCCAACGGGATTCTGGGCCTCATCTGTGCGGATGTGGAGGAGCCTGAAGCCGTATTGGACAGAGTCTCCAATATGACGCGGGAAATTCAGGAAAAGGTGTCCAGGCGGGCAATTGTTTTTCCCACTGGATTTGAGCTAAAACAGGGGATGATTCAGGACACCAACACCCCGTTTCTCAAGCATGAGCTGGAAGAGCGGGGCTATTACGTAACAGTGGGGGAGGTCATGGAGGATAATGTGGAGGATGTGGTGGAGAAACTGGATGACGCATTGTCCCGGGGGTTTGGCCTGATTGTTACCACCGGCGGCGTAGGGGCGGAGGACAAGGACCACTCGGTAGAGGGGGTCTGCCGCATGGATCCCACGGCGGCAACCCCGTATATTGTAAAGTTTCAGCAGGGAACCGGCCGGCATGTGAAGGATGGCGTCCGCATCGGTGTGGGCGTAGTGGGCCCCAGCCGTATGGTAGCGCTGCCCGGGCCTCACGACGAGGTAATGTGCGCAGCTCCGGTTCTGCTCCGGGGCCTGGAGGAAAACTGGGATAAGGAGACTCTGGCGGACCGGCTGGCGGCGGCGCTGGCAGACAAGTGGAGGCGGAAAGGGATGGGGCAGCCTCACCATCACAACCGTGGACAGGAGAAAGGATGAAGAATATGGACCATAAACAGGCTGCGCAGATGCTGTGGGAGGCGGAGCAGGGGCGGTACCAGATTGACATGCTCACGCAGACCCATCCGGAGATGACGGTTGAGGATGCCTATGCCGTCCAGTTGGAGAATGTCCGCCGGCGGGAGGCCGCCGGGGAACGGGTGGTGGGCATGAAGATCGGCCTGACCAGCGTGGGAATGCAGCGGTTGCTCCATGTGCATGAGCCGGATTACGGCCACCTGTTTGAAAATATGCTGCTGCTGGAGCGGGAGCCCTGCTTGGTGTCAGGGCTGATCCAGCCCAAGGTGGAGGGCGAGCTGTCCTTCTGCCTGGGCAAGTCCCTCCAGGGGCCCGGGATCACCGTGGCGGATGTGTACGACGCCACCGAATGGGTGACCCCTTCCATTGAGATTGTGGATTCCCGCATTAAGGACTGGAAGATCAGGCTGCCCGACACCATAGCGGACAACGGCTCTTCCGCACGGTTTATGCTGGGGGGACGGATGATGCCTATTGGTGCGGTGGACATGCGCCTGACCGGCATGACTCTGGAGCAGAACGGGGTGCTGGTGTCGTCGGGTACCACGGCGGAGGTGTGGGGCAACCCAGCGGCCTCTGTGGCATGGCTGGCCAACAAGCTGGGGCAATTCGGCATCTCCCTCAAGGCGGGCTCCATCGTCATGGCAGGTGCGGTGACTGCGGCGGTCCCGGCCAAGGCGGGAGACGTGTTTACGGTCAGCTTCCAGGGGATGGGCAGCGTCACTGTGCGCTTTGTGGATGAACCGGGCCATTCCACGCCGTCGGGCGGCGTGTATGACAAATAGATGGAAAACCAGAAAAGGAGATCAGCATGGAGAGAGTCAAAGTTGGGATCATCGGGCCCGGCAATATTGGCACGGACCTAATGTATAAGGTAATGCGCAGCCGGAACCTGGAGATGAAGACCATGACGGGCATCGTGGAGTCGGAGGGAATCCGGCGGGCTGCGGGCCTGGGGTTTCAGACCTCCATCGAAGGCGTTGAGGCAGTGGCGAGGGACCCGGAAATCGGGATTGTCTTTGACGCTACGGGAGCCGCTGCACATATGAAGCACGCACCCATCCTCAGAGAGGCGGGCAAAATTGTGTTTGATATGACCCCTGCGGCGGTAGGCCCCTTTGTGGTGCCCTGTGTTAACCTGGACCATTTGCAGGAGCTGAATACGGACAACTACAACATGGTCACGTGCGGAGGCCAGGCCACGATTCCCATCGCTTACGCCATCAATCGGGCGGCGGACTCTGAGTATACGGAGATTGTAGCCTGTATCTCCTCCAAAAGCGCCGGCCCTGGCACACGGGCCAATATCGACGAGTTTACCCAGACCACCTCGAAAGCCCTCCATGTGGTGGGCGGAGCAGACCGCTCCAAGGCCATTATCGTCCTGAACCCGGCGGAGCCGCCCCTGATGATGTCCAACACGATCTACTCCATTGTGAAAAACCCGGACGAAAGGGCCATTGTGGAGTCGGTCAACCAGATCGTCAGGGAGGTACAGGCCTATGTGCCCGGCTATTCTCTGCGCGTACCGCCCATTGTAGATGGCAATAAGGTGACGGTGATTGTGCAGGTGGAGGGGGCTGGAGATTTTCTGCCCAAATACTCCGGAAACCTCGATATCATCAACGCTGCCGCGGTGGCCGCCGCGGAAAAGGTGGCCGCCAGGATGCGGAAGGAGGGCAAGTAAGCCATGAGTCTGGACAAGAACAGAAAAATACATATTGTGGATACTACCCTGCGGGACGGCAGCCACGCTGTGAGCCACAGCTACACGGTGGAGCAGGTGACCGCCATTGCCTCCGGGTTGGACAAGGTGGGAGTGGACATCATCGAACTCTCCCACGGAGATGGCCTGGCCGGCTCCTCCATCAATTACGGATTTTCCGCCACGCCGGAGATGGAGCTGATCCGGGCGGCCAGCCAGGTGGTCAGGCGCGCCAGGCTGGGCGTTTTGCTGCTGCCAGGCGTGGGGACCATTGAGGATCTGAAGGAGGCCAGGGCCAATGGGGCACAGGTCGTGCGTGTGGCTACCCATGTGACCGAAGCGGACATTGCCATCCAACATCTGAAGGCCGCCCGCGAGCTCGGCATGATGCCGGTAGGCTTTTTGATGATGGCCCATATGGCGCCTCCGGAAAAGATACTGGAACAGGCACAGATTTTTGTGGACGCAGGCGCTGAGTACGTCAACATTGCCGATTCCGCAGGCTATATGACCCCGGATGATGTGCGGGCAAGGATTTCTCTGCTGGTGGAGAAGCTGTCCATCCCTGTGGGCTTCCATGCCCACAACAATCTGGGGCTGGCGGTGGCCAACGCGCTGACTGCGGCGGAGTGCGGCGCGGATTACATTGATGTAACCTGCCGGGGGCTTGGCGCGGGCGCCGGGAATGCCCAGGCAGAGGTGGTGGCCGGGGTATTCCAGCGGCTGGGCTACTCGACCGGCCTGGACTTCTACAGCTATATGGATCTGGCAGAAAACGTGGTGGAGCCTATCATGCAGCGGCCGCAGATCATCAAGAGCGCGCCGCTCATGCTGGGCTATGCGGGCGTGTATTCCAGCTTTCTGCTGCATACCTACCGTGCCGCAGAAAAATTTCACCTGAATCCCCGGGACATTTTGGTGGAGCTGGGCAGACGCGGCATGGTAGGTGGCCAGGAGGACATGATTATCGACGTGGCCCATGCCCTCTCTCTGGCGAAAACAGAGTGCTGAATCTGTCGAAAGGACAGTGGCAAAATCGAATTGAAAAAGGAGAGACCAGCATATGAAGCGGGTAACCATCATGGCGCATGTGGATCCCGACATCTGCCGTGGATGCCGGGTCTGCGAAAAAGTCTGTCCCGTCTATGCCATTCATGTCACCCATCGGAAGGCGGCGGTGGAGGAACCCGACTGCCGGGGGTGTGCCAACTGTGCGGACCGATGCCCATTCCATGCGATTACCATGGTCAAGCGGGAAGAGCCCTTTACGGTTGGTGTGGATGTGAGCCGGTTTGATGGGGCGAAGATCCTCGCCCTGTGTGAAAAGGCCCACTTCCATCCACAGCAGGTTTTGTGCTATTGCGTCGGCGTCCGGGCGGAGGAAGTGGCCGCTGCCATTCTGGATGGAGCGGACACGCCGGAGGAAATCTCGTCCCGCACCGGAATCCGTACCGGTTGTACCATCGAGTGCATCCAGCCCATTCTACGTCTGCTGGAGGCCGCCGGCATCCAGCCCAAACCCAACCCGGACGGCTGGCAATGGTATGGAGAGACGGTCACCGCCTGGACCATGCCGGAGAAGGTCAAGCAGAAATATGCCAGCCGAGGCTTCTATTTTGACGAGGACCGGAAGTTGCTGGACCAGGTGGCCGCCACCAATCAGGAGATTTAGGAGAGGAGGTAATCCCATGTGCAACGAGAATTTGAAGCACGCCCCCATTATGCCCATTGCCGCTAAACCCTCCCAGTATGGTATTGATCCATCCCTGGTGAAAAGGCGCGTGGCCGAACTGCCCGGCATGTGTTCCCTCCGGTTGGCCGAGCTGTTTCCAGAGCTGCCCCCGGTGATCTATCCGGGCGGGCAGGATGCACTGGACAAGCTTTACCAGGTGGCCATGGAGGAGCTGCGGAAGGTGGACATGAGCTTCATCAAGCCCGGCCAGTCGGTCAACATCCTGGCTTCTCACCACGGCTTCACCCTGCTGGGCGGCCAGCCCTACGCCATCCTGATCAAGGCCACCCGGGATGCCATCATCGAAAAGACCGGCTGTAAGGACGTGCGCCTGCGGGCCGGCGTGGGTATGCGCTTCCGGGAGACGGAGGAGTATATCAGGCGCTATCAGCTGGACGAGTACTTCGGCCCCGGCAAGACCAAGGGCGTGGCCCCTATTGATGAGGGCATCCCTATCGAGACGGAGGTGGGTACCCTCTACGGTATCAAGGCTGTCTACGACGCCGACTGGATTGTCCACTGCCACCACACCGATGTGCGGGAGGTCCACTTCCACCGGCAGGTGGATAAAGCGGTCAAGCCCTTCGGCATGTCCTATGCCCGCATCGAGACCCGCTCCACTTACCATCAGAACCTGGGCCCCCGGGCCGCCAACTTCACCGCCCGGGCCATCTTTGAGAGTCCCTTTGTCCAGAGCAAATTTGCCTTTGCGTCCTTCCTGAACGTGGGTCCCCATGGCGTCATCGGTGTAGATGCGGATAACGACCTCTATGCCGTCAACGACCGGGCCACCTTTGTTGGCTGCCAGCTTTATGGAAAGGTGATGACCCTATTCGGCAAGATTGACGAGTGCATCGCCGTACTGGACTTCCCCTGCCCGGTACCATACGTGTTCTCCGCCGGCGTCATCTACGCCAACTTCACTGGGGCCAACCAGGATCTCTACGACATGGAGGGCACCCCCCTGCCGCCCTATACCTGGTACACTGAGGCCTTTTACAAGAGAAACGGCAAGCCGATCCTGAACGATATCCCGCCGCTGAACCCGGCCATCAAGATGTGCGTGCACAACTACGCGTGGACCGGATACCCCTCCGCCTTTTTCTCCGACCACATTCCCACGGTGGTGGTGGGGCAGGAGCAGGCTGACCTGTTCGACATGGAGCCTATGAACATCGAGTATATGTCACACGCGGTGGTAGCCAAGACTACGGAGAGCGCCATGGACTTCGCCTATAAGACGACAGGCACGGACAAGGTGATCATTTTTGACGGTGCCATGGGCGGGCTGAACTGCTCAGAATCCCTGGCGGATCTTCTCATCACAAAGGCGCCGGAGGTCAGCAAAGAGGTGGACGAAATTCTCATGCCCAAGTGGTTCCGCCAGCGGGGCGTGGATGTCTCCATTCTTAAGAGTCTGGCTCAAAAATGAGTAAGCAGACAACTCGGAACATGGAAAGGACATGGTACTCTGCTGTAGGAATGAGGGTTATAACGGCAACTGTCCAGGCACCTTTTAAAGGTGCAGAACAGTTGGGTGTCATCCTGCCGCTCCAGAGTCCCGGCCTGGTACAAAGTGTGTTACGTTGTAGTGTGCTGAGAGCACATTCCCTGTAACTGTGATCTGAAAATTGCCCATGATATGGGCTTGGCAGCCCATGGATCAGTAGATCTCCAAAAGGTATTTACCGCCTGCTGGAGAGGTACGGCCCCAACGCTACGGTGGCATATGTGCCTTATGGCCGCTGGACCGTACTGGATATTGAAGAGAAGAAAAGAGGGAAAACAGCATGGGTGCAGACACTACTGAAAAAAAGAGCGGTTTCCGACTGTTTGAAAAGGGATGCGGATTTAGAGCGGGAGCAAAGGACTTGCTCAAATATACCAACGGGTCGACCCTTTCCAGCGCGATTATTTCTACTATTTTTGGCTGCACAGGTCCTTGTCTCGTGACGATTGCGGCCTCCGAGGCGGCTGGCTTTACCACGGCAGAGACTGTGTCCTGGATTTTTGGAATATATGTTTTCGGCGGATTATTGGGGGCAATTATGTCGCTCTACTATAAGATGCCCATATCCGGAGCATTTTCCATACCAGGTGCCACATTGATGGGGACAGCACTGGCAGGCTATAGTTTTCAGGAGGCGGCTGGCGCATTTGTCATCGCTGGCGTGATTGTGTTGCTTTTAGGCGTGACGGGCTTAATAGGAAAAGTGATGCGCTGGCTTCCGCTGCCAATCGTTATGGGAATGATTGGCGGATGCATGCTCAAGTTTGGTACACAAATCGTAACGGGTATAAATACCTTGCCCATCGTATGCGGGTTGGCGGTGTTGGCATTTTTGTTGGTACCACGCATAATCAAAGGGTTCCCTGGAGTCTTGGCGGCTCTCGTGGTAGGGGTCATTGCGGCGATTGCCACAAACTCCTTTGCCGGTGAGGTAGGAGAACTGGTATATACTCCCCCTATGCTTGTTGTTCCGCAGTTTAACCCCAATTTGATTCTCTCATGCTCCCTGCCGCTTGCAGCCTTGGTAGTTGGAGCAGAAAACGCGCAGGCAATGGGCGTTTTAAAGGCCCAAGGCTACAATGTACCGGCCAATGCAATGACAGTAGCATCTGGTATCGGCGGTATCATTTCCGGCCTAGTGGGTGCGCACAATGCAAATATTGCAGGGCCTATGACCGCTATCTGCGCATCGGAGGAGGCTGGGCCCAAGGAGGGACGCTATGCAGCTTCTTTTTGGAATGGCGTCACATTCGCAGCGTTTGGGCTGGTGGGTTCTTTTACAATTGCATTTGTATCTTTTATTCCCTCTGAACTGGTTAACGTGCTGGCAGGTCTGGCCATGCTTAATGTACTGATTCAGGCATTCAATGAGGGATTCGGCACCTTGAAATACAAAACGGGAGCTTTCTTTGCGCTATGCGTTGGCGCCTCTGGCCTCTCATTTTTGGGGATTGGTTCAGCTTTCTGGGCACTGGTGGCGGGCGTGGTTGTCTCTGCAATATGTGACCGGAAAGACTTTAAGACGGATTCGGCGGTGGTTGAACAGGCCGGTTGAGCCTCAGGTATATCTATCTATAGGTATACTGGAGAAGGGACAGCATGCGGACACCACCAGTTGCTCTACAGAAACATCCGGCGGTAACGGCACTTTGAGGAGGAAAACGCCATATGAAACAGTATATTCCCTGCCGTATTGCAGCGCTTCAGGATAAGCTGAGGGAGCGTGGACTGGACGCTGCCCTGATCTATGACCGGGAAAATCTGATCTACTTCGCGGGGATTTCGGATCTGGAAGGAGGAGTGCTTTGCGTTCCCTCAAACGGGACGGCGGAGCTGTTTTGTCTCTGGATGGAGGCGGAGCATATGCGCCGGGTGAGCGGCTTAAAGGTGACAGGCTACCTATTTCCGGCGGACACTCAAAGCACCATGGCGGCTAAATGGCTCCACAAGCTGGGATTGGAGCGGCCCCGTGTGGGATTTACACGCTATTTTATCAGCCTGAAGGACTACCAGTGCCTCCGGGAGGCCGTGCCGCAGATGAAGGTGGAGGATATTGCGGCGGTCTGCTACCAACTGCGCAGCATCAAGTGCCCGGAGGAGATTTGGCGCATCCGTGCGGCATCCAAGGCATTGAAGGCCGGAATGGATGCGGCACTATCAGTTGTCAGAGCGGGGATTTCGGAACGGGATGTGTTGGTTGAGGCGGAGTATGCAATGGGGAAAGCTGGAAGTCAGGGCTCCCCTTTCCGGATGCAGGTGCTGACCCATAGCCGACAGATGCAGAAGCATCCCTATGCCGGCGCTGCGTTGCTGGAGGATAACGCACCGGTGGTGATTCATTTGGGAGCGTCGGTGGAGGGCTACACCGCAAAAATGTGCCGTACGGTCTTTCTGGGTACGCCGCCGGAGGCATGTGTGGAGATCTACCGGGTGCTCCGGAGGGCTCAGGAAACCGCAGTCGCCAGACTGCGCCCCGGCGTGACCTGCGGAGCGCTCTATCAGGCTGCTGCCGACTGTGTGGAGAAAGCCGGATACGGGGAACACTGGGTGATGGAACACATTGGCTACGGTGTGGGTATCCGGCAGTCAGAGTTCTATCCCATCATCGCAAAGGGAAGCGCGGTCCCCATTGAAAAAAACATGGTGGTTGACTTGCTCCTGCCCAGCATCTATGTCCCCAATATCGGCGGGCCCCGGCTGACGGATACAATCCTTGTAACGGCCCATGGCGCAGAGTATTTAACCGATTATAGCCGAGAAATTTGGTTCCGCTGAACGGGGCCTTGTATCCGGCTGTGAAGTACCGCGTGGGGAAGAGCCGATTACTGAAGAAAAATGCGCAATGTGATTAACGGGCTCTTGTATCGTTCCGCTGCTCCTTGATGCGCTGAATCGGCCTGCGGCGGTACGAATCAAACTGAAAGCCATTGAAATTAGGGCCGCGGCCGTCAACTGTGTTTCATAACCAAGGGAGCAGCGACCGATTCACCAAACGATAAACCCGCCAGAAACTACGGATTCTGGCGGGTTTCCCTTTTATAGCACGGCGATCAATCTGGTAAAGTGTACGAACTGAAGCTCTGTGCCGGAGCGGAACAGAGGGAACTTTAGGGCAGATGAATATTATACTGCTTAATTTTGCGGGAGATGGTGGAGACATTCACGCCCAGAGCTTCGGCGGCCGACCGCATGCTGTTGGTGTTTCGAAGCGCCTGCTCAATCAAGGTTTTTTCATAATGTGAAACGGCATCTCCCAGGGTAGATACCGGCTGCAACGCCTCGTCTACAGTGTCCTGCCGCAGCAGATCCAGAACAACGCTCTCCTGTACCACATCGCCCTCGGGACAGCACAGCGCCAGATACTCCAATGCGTTTTCCAGCTCCCGCACATTGCCGGGCCAGCGATAGCGTGTGAGAATGTCCATTGACTTGGGCGTGAGCGTGATGGACCGCTGATATTTCCTGCGGTAGATTTCCAAGAAGTGTTCCACCAGTTCGGGAATATCCTCTGGGCGCGCTCTTAGCGGGGGGATCTGGATGGGAATAACGTTGAGCCGGTAGAAAAGGTCGCTGCGGAAGGTCCCTGCGGCGACCTTTTCCCGCAGGTTGCTGTTGGTCAGGGAGAGAAAACGGATGTCCAGACGCCTTGCCTTGGTACTGCCAACCCGGGTGATCTCCCGGTTCTGGATGGCGCGCAGCAGCTTGGCCTGGAGATCCAGGGGGAGGTCGCCGATCTCATCCAGCAGCAGGGTGCCGCCGTCCGCCAGTTCAAAGAGGCCGGCCTTACCGCCGGCGCTGGCGCCGGAGAAGGCGCCCTTATCATAGCCGAACAGCTCTGACTCCAGCAGGCTGGCGGGGATCGCGGCGCAATTTACTTTAATGTAGGGGCGGTTGTTGCGCAGACTGTGGCGGTATACCTCGTCTGCGACCACCTCCTTGCCTACACCGGACTCGCCGGTAATAAGCACGGTGGCATCGGAAGCCGCTACATGCCGGATTTTCTCCCAGATACCATTCAGCGCCTTGGAGTGCCCAATCATGGGGCGGGCCTCCAGGGTGCTGCTGTTTTCATTGACGGAGGACACAGGCTCCCGCTTCCTGATTTCCTCAAGATTGTGGAGGAACTGCTCAAAATCGCCCTGCAGCAGCTTCAGGGTGGACAGGGGACGGCTGCTGACCACCACCTTGGATAGGGAGCCATCCCTGTTAAAGACGGGAACGCCGACGGTATAGCCCATCAAGGGCGGGTCTGTCTTATAGGTTGTGGAGAGCCGAAAGACTCGCTTCCGGTTCTGAATGACATCGCAACTGGCACCCCCGGTGAAGATTCTGCCCTCCTGCACGATATCGAATACGTTTCGGCCCAAAACATCCTCCGGCTGGACGTTGGTGTTCTGACTGTAAGCAGGGTTGACATACAGCACATTGCCTTCCCCGTCGGTGACGAAAATGCTGTGGTCCACATGCTCCACAATCTCATGGAAGTCCAGATTTTCCCTCTGAAATGCATGCAGTTCATCCACTGCTTCAGACAGTACCTGGGCGGCCTGCCCGGATACCGGCCCGTCCTGCCGGCAGAGCGCCTCTAACTTTTCTGCGATCGTGTCAAGCCGTATATGTCTGTCCATTGAAGCACCTCCACGGAAAACGTCGCTTTTTCGTCCCTATTATTGTACCATAATTACGAATATTGTCAAAAGTGCAATTGTTTCAGGTGCGCAACACAGATGCGCAGTTCCGCAACAATATGCTGATATCCCACAAATGTCCCGCCCCGGGAAGCAAACCGCCGATCCCTTGGAGCCGTAAGCAGAAAAAGGAGCAGCCCGCTTTTTTGCTGCTTGGCACGCGGGTTGCTATAGAAATAGGATGTCAAGCGGTTCTATTTGGCATTGGCTCAATCAATACCGAGGAGAAGGAGTACACCGAACCGTTCGGCCATCCGCCAATTGAGGATTTTCCAGAGTGGGAACCGGTGCACATCATTCTGCTGGGCAACAACGTGATGGGAGTGGAGAATGCAGGAGGTGATATTGAAAAAGTAACCGGGCCAGCGCTTTACCATTGCGGCCTTCCCGCTGCGCTGGTATATGGGGGATGGCACGATGATTCGTATGGCCGCCATTACGGATGAGGAGCACATCAATCGAAACGTCCCTGACCGTGTTTGCAAATACGGCGTGAACTGATGGCCGCACCGGCTGACATGAAATTTGAAATGGGAGGGATATCTGTTTCATGAAAAAGAAAATTGCCTGCGCTGTATTAGGTGCGATGCTTCTGGGACTCTCGCTGACCGCCTGTGGAAATGCGGACAACCCGTCCACGGGAGAGATCACGGAGTCCGGCTACCCCAAACGGGAGTTTATTGTGGCCGCCATCGACTCCCACGACAAGACATCGGCCCACGAAATTGAGATCTTCACCAATCTGGTTACTGAGCGCTCCGGCGGCGCCATTACATTCAAGGTCTTTTACGACAATCTGCTGGGCAAAGCCACCGACAACCTGAATACGCTCAGCTCCGGAATTGCCGACCTGGGTACGGTGTGCACCCTTTATACGCCCAGCAACCTGCCTTTGTCGCAGATCACCTACTGCGTGCCCTTTGCCCCTGATGACCCCGTCCTGGCTGCAAAATTAATGTATAAAGTGTCCGAGGCGTACCCTGAGTTTTATGAGGAGTACGAAAAAAACAACGTGGTATGTCTGGGCTGGAAGGGCAATGAGCCCTACAAACTCTATTCCAAGGGGCCTATTGAAGAACTCGCACAGCTAAAGGGGAAAAAAATCACTTTGGGCGGCGTGTACTACATCCCCTGGTTCCAATCCATCGGCGCTGTCCCTGTCAACGCTGCGGCGGCCGATCTATACCAGACCATCAAGACCGGTGTTGCCTCCGGCTCCTTCGTCTATGACAGCATCTACTGCAACTACAAGCTCTATGAGGTGGAAGACTACTGCCTTCAGGTCGGCCTGGGCGCGCGCAATAACAATGTGCTCTGCTTCAACAAGGACATGTGGGAGAGTTTGGACGAGAAGACCCAGCAGCTCTTCCAGGAGTGCGCCGACGAGGCCATGGCCGAGTTCCAGGACTGGCAGCAGAGCGAGATGGACGGCTGGGAACAGGAGATGCTCGACAACGGCGTTACGATTTCCACCCTTTCCGACGAAGCCAAGGCCGAGTGGGCTGAGACAGCCCTCGGCTATCAGGACACCCTCCAGACCTGGATTGATGAGGTCACAGCCCTTGGCTATGACGGCGCTGGCATTATGTCCGCCTACCTGCAGGCCGGGGAAGAGCTGGGTTATGAGTGGCACTTTGATACCACTCCCTATATACAGTAAGCCCCTGTACCGCCGGCTCCTGTGCGTGCGGGAGTCGGCAGAGAGGACAGATAAAGGAGGAACGGCATGTCAAAGTCAATGAAACTATCCGCGTTTTATGAAAAGCCTGAGCTCTTGATGAAGCTCTTCGGCTGGGTCTCCGCCGGGGTGATGCTGTTTAACATGGTGCTCATCTGCTGCGATGTGTTCATGCGCTATGCGTTCAATTCGCCGATCCAGGGGACGACAGAGATCGTTACCATGCTGATGGCCTGGGTGGCCTATGCCGGCATGGGCTACACTTTGCTGAAGGGACAGCACATGCAGCTTGGCGCCGTGTACGACAGGCTGCACGGCCGGATCAAGCACATCTTCAGCTTTTTCATCTACCTGCTGGCCACAATCCTGTTTGTTGTCATGATCAAAGCGTCCTGGGACCAGTTCTGGGCCTCCTGGCTGATCAAAGAGAAGTCGGTGGCCGCCGTGACGGTGTATGTATTCATCGGAAAGTTCGGCTGTTTCCTGGGCTGGCTGCTGCTGGCCATTCAGGGTGCGTTCATGACGGTATACTGCGCCGTCGGAATCGCCAGGCCAAACCAGGTGGACCCCATCCTGATCAAATCCGAGCTCCCCTCCGAGGATGAGCTGGGCGCGTTTGGTGTGGAAGGGACGCAGAACGCGGAAAAGGATGGTGACGGCTAAATGGAAGGCGGAATCATTTTGGCCCTGGTCGGCATGGTCACCCTGATCGTGCTGGTCCTGATGGGAGTACACATTGCGGTGGCGCTGGGAACCGTGGGCTTTTTCGGGCTGGTCGCCTGCCTGAACCTGCCCAAGGCGGTGGCCATGGTCGGCATTCAGGCCTACAGCGGAATTGCAACCTTTGATTATGCAGTCATCCCGCTGTTTATTTTGATGGGCATGCTGGCAACCGGAATCGGAATCAGTACAGAGTGCTACGACACGCTGGCCAAGTGGCTGGGCCGCATTCCCGGCGGCCTGGGCGTGGCTACCACGCTGGGATGCACCGCCTTCGGCACGCTGAACGGCTCCGCGCTGGTCACCGGCTCCGTGTTCGCAAAGATCGCTGCGCCGGAGATGCGCCGGTACGGCTACAATACCAATCTGACCTATGGCTTGATCGCTGCCTCCGGCAACATCGGCCAGTTTATCCCGCCCAGTATCCTGATAGTCATTTTCGGCGCCCTGTCGGGCGACTCTATCGGCCGCCTGCTCATGGCCGCCATCGCCCCCGGTCTGGCACTGGCGATCGGCTTCTCTCTGTTTACCGTGATCGCGGCCATCGTCAAGCCCTCCCTGTTCCCACGGGTGGAGCAGCGCTTCACCTGGAAGGAAAAGCTGGTTTCCCTGAAGAACCTGATCCCCATCGCAATTGTGGCCGTGGTGATCATCGGCGGCATCTTCTTCGGCATCTGCAGCTCCGCGGAAGCCGGCGCGATCGGCTGTCTGGTGTTCTTCCTCATGGGCCTCATCAAGCGCACCCCCTTCCGGAAGATCTGGCGCTCCATCATGGACACGGTGGAGAACATGACCATGCTGTTTCTGATCCTGGCCTGCTCCGGCATGTTTGCCAAGTTCATGACCGTGTCCGGTCTGGCCCAGGCGCTGACCAACCTGGTCACCCAGGCCCACCTGAGCCCCATCGTTTTCATGGTGGCAGCGGTAGTCGTGTTCCTGATTCTGGGCTGCTTCCTGGATGCCTACTCCAGCATCGCCCTGACCATCCCCGTGTTCTACCCCGCCGCCGTGGCGCTCGGGATTGACCCCATGCAGTTTGACCTGGTGG
Organism: Flavonifractor plautii ATCC 29863; assembly: GCF_000239295.1. Classification (GTDB taxonomy): domain Bacteria; phylum Bacillota; class Clostridia; order Oscillospirales; family Oscillospiraceae; genus Flavonifractor; species Flavonifractor plautii. The sequence continues at coordinate 306 of NZ_JH417621.1, read as the reverse complement.
CAATTCTCGCCCTTCATATGGGCGGACTGACACCGCCTGTGGGCCTGTGCGTTTACTCGGTCAAGGCGGTGGCGCCCAAGGATGTGGACGTCATGGGCATATTCAAGGGCTCCATGCCCTATCTGGCGGTTATGATCGTCATTACACTGCTGTTTATCTTTATTCCAGGACTATCCACCTTTATCCCCAACGCTATGTTTACCTGATCAGGCTCCATCCTCATTTCTGCCATTTTGAAAGGAGTTATTATCATGAGTAAGACCATTCTTGTCGACCTGTCCCATCCCTTCGGCCGCGGCAATCCCC
>NZ_JH417620.1 GCF_000239295.1 Flavonifractor plautii ATCC 29863 | reverse complement strand
CCTCCGCTTTTGCGGAGGCCCGTCCCTCTTCGGGTATGTTCTTCGATTTAAGTATATTTATCTCTGAATCTTTTAGTTAACTCATTAAATTCCGCTATTTATTCAAAATCTTAACATTGTCTATATGCACAGTTGTACCGCCTAGGCTGGAGCAGTAGAACCCAATGTCCAGATAGCCTGTTGTAACGGTGATATCCGTCTCAACCAGCCTCCACCCTGTTCCTGCATAAGGCATATCAACATAGATGCTGTCGCCTCCATAACCAGTGACCTCCATGCGTCCAATGTCTGGAGCCGTATTGGAAACCTTTATCCAGGCTTGAACGGTATAGGTTCCATTCGGGAGGTTGATTCCCTGGTGGATGCTCTGCTGGTATGCACTGTTGCTGTAGAAGTAAACCCGCTTATCGCCGGCATATGGGGACTCTGGCGGATTTGTGCCAGATCCGGAGTCTACTCCATAGGCCACTGCCTGACCATCAGGGTGCCACTCTGTCCAGGCGCTGCTCTGTGAGGTGTCCCGCTCGAATCCGCCATTGTCTACCAAGGGGACCGAAATTGTGGCGTCGGGCTCTGTCTTCACTGACAGCTTGTCCAGATTTACATTGCCGGAGTTGCTGCTGTCGTAACGCAGCGCAACGACATTCCGGCCTTCATCAAGCTCCAGCGTCTGGGTAAGCTCCTGCCACTCGTTCCAGTTTCCGCCGATACTTCCAAAAGAGATTGTCTCTATATAGGAACCGTTGACATACAGATTCAGGTCTTTCGTGGCCTGGGTGCCATTGCAGTAACGGATAGATGCCTCATAGCTTCCGTCCTTGGGAACCGTAATCTCAAACTCAGCGCCCGCACCGGCGGAAGTCATCCCGTCAACAAAGCCGCTTCCGCTGTAATTCCAGTGATCCTGATTTGTGCCGGCGGTGCCGTAGAGCGCGGCGTTCTCGGCCTCTGCGGTGATCACTTCCGGATAGAACGGCACGGTGCAAGAATCCAAGTTGACATAGCCGGTGTCTCCGCTGGCATCCTCATGCTTAAGAGTGATGATGTTGTTTCCTGCCGCCAGCGGAAGCTGCATCAGGCAATCCGCCCAGGTGTCCCAGTGTCCGGTGGAGGGCATTATGGTTTTGCCGATATAAGCCCCATTGACATAGACCGACAGAGACCGCTCTGCTGCATCGCCATTGGCGTACCGGAAGGTGACGTCATAATCACCCGCATTGGCCACCTTAGCATAGAAGGTAACGCCGGCGCCAGCGGCTTCCAGCTTGTCGACAAACCCCGCTCCGGAGTAGCCGGAGTGATTCTGGTTCACAGAGGCCTGCGTGTCTGTAGAAGCGCCAAAAAGGGAAGCATACTCCGCTTCGTAGGTCTGGCCATCCGCATCGACGGGGCTGCTGCCTTCGAGCGTGTAAGTGCTGTTGCTGTCAGAAGCGGCATAGGCCTTGATATAGGTTACATCCCCATACACATCCTTGCCCACTGTCCAGCCTTCTCCAGGCGCCGCTAACAGCGCATTATAGTCATCATAATAGGGCAGGCTCCCGTTGCTGGTAACCTCGGTAGCCGCCTGGCCATGGACGGCCAAGTAATAGTAGTCCAATCCGGAGTTGTGGCTTCCATCGACTGCACCGATCTTCACTTCGGTATTTCCGGTACCTTGCGCGGAGATTTCCTGTGTGAAATACACGCCGTCCTCATAGTCATAGGTTTCTCCATCGTCATCATAATAGCGGAAGCTGGTCTCCCGGCCGCTCGGGAAGATGTCTACCGTCACATGATCCACAGTTTCCTGTCCGACATAGTCCTGCACGTCCTGCTTCGGAATAATGGCGCCTTCTTTGATAAACATCGGAATGTCGGTCCAAGACTCGCTATTGAGGCTGTAGGGAATATACTGGCCGCCCTCATAAACAGTGCCGCGATTATAGTCAATCCAGGTGCCTTCCGGCAGATAGATCCACTTCACGGATTGACCACGTTCTGTGATAGGGGCAACGAGCAGCCACTCTCCAAACATCCAGGCATCGGAGTAGTCAGCCACGTTTTCGTCGTCGGGATAGTCGAACAGCAGGGGATACACCAGCCCCAAACCGGAGTCATAGGCCTCCCGCTCATAAGAATACATGTACGGGATCAGGGAATACCGCTGCTGAATGGCGGACTTGGTCACTTCTTCCGCCGTTGTACCAAAGTGCCAAGGCTGGCGCTGTTGATGATTTGTTCCATGGACGCGGAAAACCGGACTCATAGAAGCGAATTGCAGCCATCTGGTGTAGAGCTCCGGACTGGGGTTTTCAATGTTCCCGGAGTTCTGGTTGAAGCCGCCGCCATCGCTGCCCCACTTGGGCTGCCCGTTATTGATGGTGGACAGCATCGCAACCTTTTGCTCATTTAGTCCAGCCGCCCAAGATACCCGTTCTCCCTTGTAGAACTGGGTTGCCACGTCACCGGACCAGATGCTGGTGGCATACCTCTGCGTACCAGGATAGTAATTGCGTGCAGTCTGCCAAACACGGACGCTGTCATCGGTATATTCCCGCTGCCCTTCATACATGGCCTGAGAAATAAAGGCGGTGGTAAAGTTGCCAAACCAGTAATCTGCACCATTTGAGGAGACCTTGTCCGTCTCATCGTTCCACCATCCAACGATGCCCCGATCGAAAGCATCCTGGGAGTGGAGCCACCACCAGTTCCGTTCCGCTGCTTTGTAGGGATCAATGCTGCGCACAGTCACAGGCAGGAAGTAGTCTGTGTATTCATAGTGGCCCGGATAGAAGTAGTCTCCGGCCTCTGCGTCCACACCTTGTTCAGTCGGTGTTCCGTCAGAGAGCTTGGTCACCACACGGGGCTTGGTGATGCCAATCATCTTAATACCCTTGGATTCCATATCCTCCCTTAGCTGCGTGGAGGCCGCAGAGGGGAAGTTATCCGTATTCCAGGTGAATTCCCCGTAATTATCATCGCCATAACGTTTCCAGTCGTAATCAAAAGCATAGCCATCAATCGGAATATTCTTGGCCCGGTACAGCTCTACCATTTCATAGAACTCGTCTTCGTCGATATCCCACTCAAAGTTGGAGAATCCCAAAGACCACTTTGGCATCATGGGAGATGTCCCTGTGATTTTGGAGAAGCCGGCCATAATCTCCTTCGGCTCTCCCAGCATGATGAAATATTCTACGTCTTCTTTCTCGTAGCGGCGGCCCTCCGCCGGCGTTCCCCCATAATAGAATTCCATCTTGCGGTCGGTGGAGTTTGTATAGGGATAGCCGCCGTCAGAGTCCACCAGAATACCATATCCGGCAGTTGACCACATAAATGGGCCGCCGGAATTTCCCTGCTGCCCTGCTGCGGCCGTAGAGCTGTTGTCGTTCCGCAGAAGGTTCCCATTATCGCTGAAGCAGTCAAATCCATGAATACCATACATATTGCTGGATTCAGCGCGTACGAAGCGCACCCCGTCGTGGTAGATGCCTCCGCTCTCTGGTTCCCAGAACAGCGTAGTTCCGTCGGCCTGCATCACCGTCATGCGGCATGGCGTACGGCTGATTTCAATGCGCATGCCGTCTGTCTGGATCACAATGGGATCGCCGGTAATGTCGATTTCCGTTGCCGTAGTGGTATCCCAAGTAAGCTCAGGGTCAATAATCGGGGTGTCTGGGCTGGGTTCCACAGACTCTGGCTGGTAATCTACCCGAAGGATATTGTCTTGGCATACTTCCAACGTAAGCAGATCTGACGCGCTCCCGCCGCTGTCAATCGTCAGTAAAAGCGTATTTCCATCTACTGCGGCGTCCGTCACATTTCCGAGCGCCTCCGATGCGGCCGAAGCAATCGGAAGACCCGCAAACAGGGTACCCAGCATAGCGACCGTCAGCAAGAGGGCAAGCAGCCGTTTTCTTATCGTTCGCATACAGTTCCTCCTTAATAAGACAACAGGGAGGTGCATAGGGAAGCCCCATGCACCTCCCTGTGTTGGTTCAAGTCGTCACTGATTCCGAAGTGAGATACAGTCTAGGTTGATTCCGGCGAAGTTCCCCGCCTGATAGGAAATTGTAATTGTATTTTGCCCCGACACCAATTCGACAGGAACAGATACTGTGTTCCAGCTATCCCAGTCTTGCGTTTTCGGCAGATCGAGCACTATGGACTCTCCGTTTACAAGCAGAGTCCGCTGGGCCGCCTCAGTCCCTGCAGAGTAGCGGACGTCCAGCAGAGCGGTGTCGCCGTCAGAGTTCACAGTAAATGTGACCGCACAGCCTTCAGAGGCAAACTGGTCCACAAACCCCTCACCATAATAGCCTTCGTGATCTGTGTTTACGGCTACATTGGCCTGCTCCGCATGTTCCGCTTCATAGGGAGCCTGATAGATCCCCTCAATCTCAATTTCAGAAGCGTCACCGGCGGCGGTCTTGATATAGACCAGCTTCTCGCTGCTGCTGTAGTAATAGGCCGTCTGAGCAGCTTGGAATTCATCCAAAGTAGCAGCACGCTGGATGGCCTGCCCGTTGACCGTGACACCAGTCGGCTCCGTGCCGAACACTTGCGTAGTGACCGGAATAGCGGCAGCGGGGATAGAGACGGATACCGAGCTGTTCTTAAAGTCCTCGCTGGCGCTTACGGTCATCGTGGACCGGTCGCTGTGGACAAGTGTATAGCTACTATCACCCTTCGGGTATACCCGGAAAGTCAGATTCGTGTAGTTGTCCACATCGTTGCCGATGGAGCCGCCCAATTCATAATCTTCGTTGAGATTCATGGGAATAATGCTCCCATTGCGAACGTAGACAGGGATAGAATCTACATCGCAGTAGTAATTCTTTGTGCCGCCTCCGGCGGTGAGAGCGTTGTGGAAGAAATCAATCCACTCGCCTTCGGGCAGATAGATTTCCTTTACGGTCTGCCCCTCTTCGAGGACAGGTGCCACAAGAAGCGACCGGCCAAACATATACTGCTCTTCTAAGTCGTAGGCTTCCGGATCCTCCGGGAAGTCGATCATCATGGCACGCATCAGCGGGGTGCCATCCTCTGTGCACTGCTGTGCCTCACTATAAATATAGGGCAGAATGTTCATTCTGGTATTCACATAATACCGGAACGTGGGGATGATGGTATCATCTCCGGTGCGCTCCTGCACATTCCAGGGACTGCGTTCCTCGCTGGGGCTGGGATTTGCCTTCTCGCTATGGAACTGCATGATAGGCGCAAACGCCGCTGCCTGGGTGCTGCGCTTGTACAGCTCTGCGGTTGGGAAATCGCCGGTGAATCCAGCCAGATCCCATCCCCAGAATGGGATGCCAGAGATACCAGCACTTAAACCGGCGCTGATCGAATCTTGAAGCGCATCAAAGGTGGAAGACTGATCGCCAGCCCAGAATACGCCGGTGGACTGGACGCCTGCGGTGCCGGCGCGGCTGAAGGTCATACCGGTACCGGTGTTTTCCTCTGTAAAGTCGTAATACGCTTCGATATAGGCATTCGGATACTCATTGCGCATTTCCAGGCCATCGCTTCCGTCGTAGAAGGAGGTATTGCGGCCCCAGACCATTTCACCGCCATCGGTCTTGAAGCCATCAATTCCAATATCATCGAACAGGTAAGCACGCTTAGACATCCACCAGTCCACCGCGTCCGGATTGGTGAAGTCCAAAAGCAGGCTATTGCCGAACCACCCGGAGGATGGGATACGGTATTGGCCTCCCTCGCCGTCTCCGACGGCGTAGCCTTGCTCAATCATGTATGCCTCGTCATTGTCCTTCTGCTCCCAGGCATAATCGGTGTATTTGAGCACAGGAATCTGCCACAGCAGCACCTTCATCCCATTGTCATGGATGGTATCCACCATAGAGGCGGGATCAGGCCATTTCTCGCTGTAGGTAAAGTCACTGCCGGAAAACGCCTCTCCGCCCGGCTTCGCCGTATAGGTGCTGTCATTGAAGATATAGAAGGTGTTTTCGTCGCTCCACTGTTCCAAGACCACTACAGAGGCCGGAATGTCATAGGCCTCTGCGTTTTCTACGGCCGAAAGCACCTCGGACTGTCTATCCCACTCATTGGCGGACATCCAAAGCCCAAATGCCCATTTGGGCATATCCTGGGGCTTCCCACTAAGCTCGGAATAGCCGCCAATCACCTCTTCCGGCGTTCCGCTGATAATATAATAATCCAGCACAGGATCATCACCAGAGGTATTCACGGTAAAGGTATACTGGTTCGGATCGCTGTCTGCCATATCGAACTGAGCGTAATAGGTGGAATCAAGATACAAGCCGTATCCCTTGCTGGAATAGAAAAACGGTACGGCCAGATAGCTTCTTTCGCCCTGATTCTGGTACTGGTTATAAACGTAAATATCCACCGTTTCTCCACGCTTTTCAATTCCGTTATAACGCTCCCCAAATCCGTAAAACTTTTCACTGGAAGGCGATTCATACCTGCCACGGAAATTTTTCACGAAGCCGGCGCCATCCGTCAGCCAGGATAGCTCGCTACCAGTGCCTCCGTTCTGTGTCAGAAGTTTGCCGGTATCCAAATCCCGCACTTCCACGCCATAAGGCGACTTTGTAACCGTCACTTCAAGTGCGCTGGTGGAAATAATGATGCTATTGCTGTCCTCTTCAATACTGTAGTCAGCAGCCCCTGCCTCGAAGGCCACATCTCCCAGCGGGGAAAACTGGAAGCGCAGGACATCAGCAGATGGGAAGCTGAGCCCCAGCTTAGGCGTAGAATCCCCTTGGTCAGACGTTACATTCAGAACAACAAGGCCATCTTCCTGTGAACCGAGTTCTACAGACTGCGCCCTTTCCCATTCCACTACGTGGAAAGAGAACGGGCCAATAGACTGCGTGTTCTGCCCATCTTTGTCTGCAAAGACGGTATACTCAATAACATCACCCTTTTCAAAAGGACCAATAGCAGCCTCCCAATAGCTGTTGTTTCCGCTGTTGTACTTCCATTCTGCGCCGATATCCGGTTGGGGCTCCCCATTCTTCGTATAGGTGAGCCACACTGACTGTCCTGCCTCCACCGGCCATGTTGTGCTCTTGATATAAATCATCTCACCGGCGATGGGAGTCAGAGGGTATATCTCGGTGGGTTCATGGTCATAGAGATCATCAATGCCATAGGGATTGTGCCATATTCCGTCCAGGGCGAATGCCGGGGTAACCAAAGAAAAACATAGAAGCAATGCTATACAGACTCGAAAAATCTTTTTCAATGCGCAATCCTCCCTTTTTCTTTCGGTAAAACGGTCTGCTTCAGAGTTCCATCGCTCACCTCCTCTGGGTGCGGCTTGTCCGGGCGGTTCTACAAATCGGCGGAGAGCAATGCCCTTAGTACATCAGGTTCTTCTCGGTCTCAGGGTCAAAGA
>NZ_JH417619.1 GCF_000239295.1 Flavonifractor plautii ATCC 29863 | reverse complement strand
AACCATTTTGCGAAAATTCCTTGACACTACCGATTATCTTAATTTCAGGTGGGTCTTTTGGGTTTTCGTAAAATCGTATTAATAAAGCTACAAGATAGATATTCGATCAGCTGACTGGGAAGAAGAAGCTACCAACTTATCCAGAAACATTATAATTTGTATGAGACTCTGAGATATCATTTTCTACTATACTACTGATAATTTACTGACAAACAAATTGTGAATATATCTATTGCAATTTTACAAAAAGAAAAGCCTCATCCCTCGCTGATTGAGAGATGAGGCGAAATGATTATGCTGTAATCTCCGGGATTTCTCCGACAAAGTTATAAACGATTCTGACTTCCTGCACCTTCTGTCCGTCAATCTTCTTGACTTCACCCACCAAAATTTTGCTGATGAGCCGGTTCAGCACCGCTTCATCCAGTTCTTCAATGGCTGCATAGCGCCGGATTTCTTTGATGAAGGTGCGGACTTCATTTTCCTGTTCGTCAGAGTGGCGCATCATCAACAGTAGGTCTTGCAGGCGCTTCTGGTTGGCTTCCTGCTCTTGTTCCAGTGTTGCTGTCAGCTTCATAAAACGCTGCTCAGTCAGGATTCCTTTTGCCTTATCGGTATATAGGCTCAGGAACATCTCATCAATTTCACGATTCCTGCTTTCCAGTCGTTGACATTCCTTCTGTGTCTGGGAGGCATCCAGAAGATACCGGCGCTCCATCCGGCTACTCAGCCGCTGATAAAAAGCATCGGCATCTTTGAGCGCAGTCTTTGCCAGTTCCTGAATATCTTTCAGCACAAGGTTGTATAAATCTCTGGCTTCGATCTTGTGGCTGGTACAGGCGTTCTTGCCCAGCCTGTTGTAGGTCTGGCAGATATAATACGCCTTATCAATCGGTTCCCGCTGTTCGCCGGTAAAACGGTTCTTTCCGGTTCTGCCAACCTTTTCATACCGCACCTGCATGGACTTTCCGCAAGTCGCACAATAAATGATACCGTGGAACAGGTTATAAAAGGGGCAGGAGTTGCCCTTCATAATGGTTGGTCTGCGGTTAATGATTTCCTGCACCTGCTCCCATTCTTCCGGGGAGATGATTGCTTCATGGCAATCCTCGATAATTTCCCAGTCCTCACGAGGGATAATGTCATAGGTGTTGGAACGAATCCCTTTCTGATGTGTCCGGCAGACCAGATGTGCGCCCTTATAAAAGGGATTCCGCAGGATATGGCTGATTCTTGCACTTCCCCATGAATAGTAATTTACATCACATTCTGTGTTGCTTTTTACTCTGGTGATCGGGACTTTATCATCCATGAGCTGCTTTGCAATCCGCATACATCCCCAGCCATCCAGTGCCATATCATAGATTTTTCGGATTACCGGTGCTGTCTCAGGGTCACGGATCAAATGTCCCTTATCCTCCGGGTCACGCATCAAACCGAGGGGCGGCTGCCCACCACAAAACTTCCCCTGCCGGGAACGGGTCATACGCCCTGCCAGCACCTTTTTGGAAATATCCCGGCTGTACATATCGTTCAGGATATTCTTAAACGGCGTAATGTCCATTTCCTGACGGGTCAGGCTGTCCACTCCGTCTGTAATGGCAATATAGCGTACATTGTGTTTTGGGAAAAAGATTTCGATATAACTGCCAGCTTCGATATAATTCCTTCCCAGTCTGGACAGGTCTTTGGTGATGACGCAGCCGATCTTTCCCGCCTCAATATCGGCAATCATGCGCTGAAAAGAAGGGCGGTTGAAGTTGCGGCCTGTATAACCGTCATCCACATAATACTCATACTGGAACATTCCGTTTTTTTCGGCAAAGTCCCGGAGCATAAGTTTCTGGTTGCTGATGCTCATGCTCTCATTATCGCCGCCATCCTCCAGAGAGATACGGCAATAAAGGGCTGTGATTTTCTGATTAACTTGTTTTTTCCTGCTCATAGTGTTCTCCTTCTATGAACAGGGACACGATACCATTATAATACCATGTCCCTGTCCCTGATTCAACTGCTTTACGCCGCTTTCTGTGCCATTTCCCGATGCTCCAACCATTCCTCGAAGTGTTCGCAGGTCTGACGCTCGATCAGCTGCTCAAAGGCTTCTCGCATGGTTTTGTCCCCAGAAAACTCACGAACCACTACAAACTGGACTTTTTTATTCTGCTTCTTGTTTTTCTCCATAGGCTACCTCCATAGAATAGGGGATCAGACGGTGGCTGCGGCAACGAAGTCCGGCAACGAACATCAAAAAACCTGTAAACTATCGTCTGACCCTGATTTCTTACTTTTCAAATTTTCTTATAAAATCTCGTTGCTTTCGTTGCCGAAAACATAGATAGATCATAAAAAGCCTTTACTTGCGGGCTTTTTCTATATCAAAACCACAAATTTATCAGCAACGAACCCGGCAACCAACCGACAACCATCCCGGCAACAGACCGTCCTTGTCAGGCGATCCACTCCTGCGGAAGTTCCAGCTGACGGCATTCTTCTTCACTCAGTTCTACAAATCCACCTTCGTTGCTGGGTAGTTCGTTGCCGGAAGTGTCCCGTTCCCAGCCCTTTTGTCTGCCATATCCGGCAAACATCCGGGGATTGGAAAAAGGCTTCCAACCGGTCACGACCGTGTTCATGATCTCATTGATATTGTGGAACTGCCACCGCTTCGGCTCATCAAAGGTATGTCCCAGCGCCTCCTTGAACAGCTGTTTTGAGCAGACCATGTTTCCGGTGTAGTGTTCCAGAAATCCCTGTATCTGTCCGGCTTCGGTGTCCTCCGGCATGAAGTCTTTCTGCACCTCCACCAGTTGACGCTGGATGGACTTGCTGAATTTCATAGAATATTTGCCGCTGCGGTAAATACTCATAGCTTCTGCCCACATCTGCAAAAGATACGCTCTGGAAGCATCCTCATCCTCCAAAATGTGAACCTCTGCATTCTCCGGGTAAATCATGATTGGGAGAAAGCGCCGGTTCCCGGCTCGATCCAGCGGCAGAAAGTCCAGCGTATTCGAGGAACCACCGAACACACACTGCCGAAGCCGGTCTTTAGGCTGAGATTCATAAGGTGTCCGGTAGGTTTCCTTCTGTCGGCTGATAAAGGAACGGATTTCTTCAATGCTCTTTGCGCTGCTGGTGGCAAGCATCTCTGACATCTCAATGATCCAGTGACCTTGTAGCTTTTGGAATACCCGGTCGTCATCCAACTTCTTCAGGTCATCAGAGAACCATTCGTCCCGGATCGCCAGCAGTCGGAAGAAGGTGGACTTCCCGGCACCCTGACCGCCCACCAAACAAAGCATTTCCTCATATTTGGAACCGGGACGGAATACCCGGCGTATAGCACCCAGCAGGAAATGTTTCAGCATTTCTTCCACATAGTCACTTTCATCAGCACCAAGAAAATGGTGCAGACAGGATCGGATGCGTGGTGTACCGTCCCAGACAAGGCTGTTCAGCACATCCTGAATCGGATGGTAACAGTTTTCGTTTGCTACGATAGAAAGGGCAGCCGTGATCTTTTTCTCACTGGTCAGCTCATAGTTTCTCTCAAAATAGAGGAGAAGATATTTCACATCAGTATCCGTCAGAGCGCTGGTATTCCTGCGCCAGCCCAAGTCCTGTACAATGTCTACCCGGTCTGTCAGGAGATTAAGCCGGATGGCATCCCGCAGGAGTGGATCGCAGCAGAACACAATCCGGCAGTTGTCGATGGTGTTGGCTGTTTTTCCCTTGTCGGTAACAGAAAGGCTCTGCCGCACCTCATCAACGCTCTGTTCCGGCGCTATGGCTTCGGCTGCGCTCATCACAGCCTGCTGGGTAGCTGGAGATAAACTCTGATATTCGCTGTTCAATTTTCCTCACCTCTTTTCCATACTCAGCAACTACAAAAGCTCGTTCTTCTATGCTGTCAGACAGAAGAAGATCCAACAGATATTCGATATATGGCTGCCTGTGCAGAGCCTCCACAAACAAAGTATTCCAGTCATCCTCCGGTTGTTTGGGCGCATATTCTTCTTTCCATCGTTCCAGCAAACGCAGGTAGTCGCACAGCACCCGAAAGCATTTCTGCTCTGCCTGCCGGTATCGCATTTCCTCGCTGATTTTTCTTTTGATTACTCTCTTTTGTGGCGGATCGTGGCCTTTGCGGTCAAAGCTGATTGAGAAGTCCTCTGCCAGCTTTAAGGCAGCTTCTTTACTGCTTAGTCCAAAAAGACGGGAAGTGAAATCAATCACATCTCCATCTGCCTGACAGGCAAAACAATGGAACCGTCTGTCCACCTTCATGCTGGGATGCCTGTCATCGTGAAACGGGCAACAAGCCATCCCGTTGCGTCCTACTGAAATTCCATAAACCAAAGCAGCCTGCCTTGTGGTAACAGACTGTTTTACTGCTTCAAATACATTCGTTTCTTCCACCTCCAAACAATGCAAAAGGCATCCGGTTTCCATAGAAAATCAGATGCCTCACAATTCCATATCCTGTTTTCTTGTTGAAGCAATCCGTCCTTCACGCTCCCAGCGCTCCCGGTTCTCCCGATCAGCGTCCAGTTTGCCTTGTGCCAGCTTCTCCTTAATGGATTTTCTGGCTTTATTTTTGATCTGCTCTTTGCCAGCCTGTTTGACCTCCGGTTTTAACAGCACCGACTGTACCTTTTTGAGAACTTTTTCAGCAGACTGCTGTAATTTTTCTCGCACCCTACTCAGCAGAGTGTTCGCTATCTTCACAACTTCTGGCGAATTTTTGGCATTGGGCGATACCACGCTCTTTCGATATTTCTCAATTACTTCCATATCTTCAAGCTGGGTTTGTTCCCGAACCTTGTCGGTCACAACCTCCACCGCCTTGTCATAGGCTGCACCGGAAACATCTTCCAGTAAGGTTTCTACATCCTCAATTTTTAGCGTCAGTTCCTCCAGCTTTTGCTCCTGTGTCGCCAGCTGCTCCTTCTGCTTCATCAGGATATAATCCTGCTTTTCCAAATAGTCACGCCCACCATAAGACGGCTCCTGTTCCAGATGCAGCCCATGCCGTTTGGCAATGTCAAATAAGATTGTCCGACAGACTGCATCAAAAGTCTGTTTCCGGTTATTGTGCTTTCCTTTTGGCTGTTCCGGTTTAGGGAGAGGGATACCCAGTTCCTCCAACGCCTTTTCCTGCTGGGGGCACAGCTCTCCATACCGATTTTCACAGTCAAATACATGGCGCTCATGGATGTGCGGAGTCCCTTCATCCAGATGGAGCGCCCAGTCTAAAATGTGGATATGAGAACCGAAACGGTTTTCAAATTCCTCATAAAATTCACTGACAATGAGCGCTAAAGTCTCCGGCGGAACGGATTCTTCCATAGTGCCGATCTGGTAGATGCTTTCTTCTGGACAGGTCTTGTTATTTTTCAAAAGATCATCCACAGTGCGATTGCGCTCAATGTGCCGGGTTTTCTCGTTCCGGGCGTTCTGAGCATTGACATGGTCGGCATAATGCTCGTAGTAATACATCCGTTCAATTTCCTCAAAGCTGAAATCCGGCTGCTCTGGGTTTTCCCGAAAGTCGTGGGTGGTAAAGCCCCGGTAACAGTCCCAGTACACATTTTGTCTGGCACGCTCAGCGTCAATGTGTTCGCTATTTTCTACATCGAACCGACGGTCATTGTGCCGGGGATTGTAAGTGCCATGCTTCCCAGATCGTCCATTGTGTCTTGTTAATTTCAAACATTTTTCCTCCTTCCTGCAAAGATGTTCTGGGCTGGGGAGGGCGGCTAAGCCGCCAGACCTGCGAAGTTTTGCGTCAGGTAATACCCAGTACAAGTTGACGCAGGCATCAACTTTCCCTGGGCAAGGCGTTTCACCCTTGACCCGATGAGGCTGGCTGCCCTCAACCCGCCAATGGGCGTTGCCCCTTGACCCCAGCAGTGCGCTGCCGCCCCTGCACCCCGGCACAAAGGGCTGGCTGCCCTCTGTACTCCCGCACCGGCGAAGCTGGCCTTCACCGCAAAAGCGGTTTTTACCAGTTTCACCGGCTCCGTATCCGTACATTTACGCCCATAGGCGAGAAGTGGATACAGAATACGCCTGCGGAAATTGCCAATCAAAACAGCGGGTGCAGACCCGATATTTTTTCGTAAATCGCCCTCATTTTAAGCGATTTTTTCTTCTGTCTGGATAACCTGAAAGCCATGCTCTTTTGCGTACTCCCTTGCAGCTGCCAGCCGTTCTTCGCTGTACGGCGGCACCAGCCGGATCGAAAGTCGGGACTTGTCCAGTACATAGGTCACGCTACCTTCCGGCGTACTGCGTTCCAAGCGGCACAGCAGAGGATACTTCCGGCTGAAATCCTCCAGTCTGCGTTTCAAACTGGCATTGAAGGTGTAGATACTGGCAATCGTCTCGCCCTCATTCCAGTTGATGATGGTTTCTTTTTCATATTTAGACAGCTTCCTCATACAGTTCCTCCTCATAATCGGTGTTTGCTTTCAGCGCACGCAGACTGCGTCTAATCCGGCGGTATTCGTCCATCTCCATACGCAGATGATGGTAAAAGGCTTCGTACCACCTTTCCTCTGTCTCTGTCTCAATTTTACGAGCAAGATGAAGCATCTGGCTTTTCGCCTCCGGGTCAACAGTCAATGCTGTCAGCCATTTCAGCCTTGTCACTGTGTTGTGATGGCTGGGGCAGGCGTAAGCGTAAAGAATTTTCTTTTCCTTCATATTCAGTTTCATAATGATCTACCTCCATTCATTTGATGCGGTATGTTCCGCATCGTTTATTTTTCTGTCTGCCGGTCTGTCTGCAAAATATTCCTGCCCGGATTCTCTCCCAGCGTATTGTCCTCTTTGGTGCGCTCTTATCGTGGCGTCACTTCCCCGGAGGTCATTCCCCTTGCAGTCGGTCATTCATTTTTCAAGGTTCTATGTCTCCTGACAAGAACCAGTTTACCGAAAAAAGAGGGCTGCTCCCGTATGTCCAAGACGCAGGAAAAACACATGAAAACCGCATATTTCCACGCTCTCGGAAATGTGCTATAATGAAAAACAAAAACCGTTGGCAAGGAGGTGCTTTGATGTACACAAAACTGTCAATACCGGAACGGCTCAAAGACCTGCGAGTGGTGGATAAGCACCTGACGCTGGAACAGCTGGCAGAACAGACCGGTCTGTCTAAGTCGGCACTGGGGAAATATGAGAGCGATGACTACAAAGACATCAGCCCATTTGCGATTGCGACACTGGCAAAGTTTTACGGAGTGTCCACTGATTATCTGATGGGCGTGTCAGAAAATAAAAATCACCCAAACACGGAGCTTCAGGCTCTGCATCTGAGTGACGCTATGGTGGAACTTTTGAGCAGCGGAAAGATCAACAACCGCCTGCTTTGTGAACTGGCGACCCATCCGAATTTTTTGCGGCTGATGGTTGATATGGAAATCTTTATTGACCGGATCGCTGATATGCGGGTGAACCAGATGAATCTGATTCTGGAAGCTACCCGGCAGACCATTCTGAAAGAACACGCACCTGGAGAAAATGATCTGTATATGCGGACGCTGAAATTGGGTCAGGTACAGGAGAACGATTTTTACAGCCATATCCTTCATGATGATCTGGACAGCATTGTCCGGGATATACGGGAAGCTCATTTGAAAGACAAGACCACAGCTGACCCACAGCCAACGCTGGATGAGGTCAAAGAGAATTTTGAACAGGCCATACAGATGGGAACCGACACAGAAGCTATGATCCATGAGTTCTGTGATAAAATGCAGATTCCTTTTGAAAAAATTTCATCCGAGGATTTTTCTGCTTTTCTGCGGATACTGAGCCTGTCCAAACTGCTTAAAAACCCAAACAATATGCGGGGCAAAGCCAAGCCACAGCCGTATTATATGCCAAAAAAGAAAAAGCGCAGGTAGCAAAAAGGCCGTCCACTATAAAAGTGAATGGCCTCAGTTTTTCCACCTTCTCAGACGAAAATCATCTCAGACCGAATGACTTCCTCTGCCCGGTGGCGTATGCTGTTCATGTGACCGACCCATGCAAGCTGGTCTTTTGCTTTCAATTCCTCCGTGACTCCCTCTGTTTCTTTTATCTGGGCAATGGTACAATCCAGACGGTTCTGTGCCTGCTCATCCAGATTGGCAAGATATGTCCACAGCTTTCCAGACAGAAGCAATTCATTGTACCGGTCGGGACAATACTCTTGCAGATATTCCCTGTGCATCCGTCCCCACCGTCCGATTGGGCGGCTTTCCTCCGGCAGCTGTAAGTCTGGAATATAGTAGTCTCCGACCAGAACATAGTCCAGACCGTTACTGTCATCATGGATATGCTTTTTCAATTTCTCCATAGCGACCTCCTGTTTTCGTTTTATCCGAATCCAGTTGATCGTGTCCCTGTTCATCTGTTATTCAAGGCAACTGAACTCGTCACCATGAATTATGGCATATCCCGGCCGCTCATCTGGAAGTTGGTGGAGTAGGAACCGGAGCGGCCTTTCGTCTGGCCGTGGGTCCTGGTATCAATGGCGGCCTTGCCCAGCGCCTCGGAGATGTACTTGTGGGTGCTGGCCTCGTTGCCGCCCAGGTAGAGGATGGTGTCCGAGTTGCCGGGGATGGTCTCCCAGCTATCCTTGTACAGCTCCTTGATCTGGGCCATGTTCTGGATGATGGTACTGGCAGAGATGTTGCGGGAGCGCATGGTGGCCAGCTCGCGGGTGAAGCCGGGCAGGGGCATCGCGGCGAACTCGTCCAGCACGAAGTGGACATGGCGGGGCAAGGCCCCGTGGTGGATCTGGTCGGCGCTGTAGTAGAGGGCCTGGAACGCCTGGGCGTAGAGCAGGGACACCAGGAAATTGAATGTCGTGTCATTGTCCGGGATGACGGCGTACAGCGCCACTTTCTTTTCGCCCAGGGTGTAGAGGTCCATGTCGTCGTGGTCGGTGATGGCCTTGATCTGGGGCAGATTGAAGGGAGCCAGCCGGACGGCGGTGGACACGAGGATGGACTTGGAGGTCTTGCCCGCGGCCATCTTAAAGACCTTGTATTGCCGCACCGCCACGCTGTCCGGCCGGACCTGCTCTATGGCCTGGAAGAGCAGGTCCAGGGGCGAGACGTACTCCTCGTCCTCCTCCTTTACCTCGGCGTACTCCAGTACCCGCATCACCATGGAGAAGTTCTGTTCATACTCCGGGGCCTCCTGGAACAGCATGAGGATGATGGCCTGGAGGAGCGCTGTCTCGGCCTTGGTCCAGAAGGGATCACTCTCATGGCTGCCCTTCGGGGTGGTAGCCTGGATGAGATTGTTCACCAGCTTGAGGGCGTCCTTCTCGTCCCGCAGATAGCGGAAGGGGTTGTAGCCGTCGCTCTGCTCCAGGTTGACCAGATTGAGCACCCGGATCTCATGTCCGTTCTGCTTCAGCCAGCCACCAGTGGCGGTGAGCACCTCCTGCTTCGGGTCAGTGACCACATAGTTGGTATTGGCCTCCAGGATGTTGGGCTTGACATAGCTTCGGGTCTTGGCCGCGCCGCTGCCGCCGATGACCAGGACATTGAGGGAGCGGCGGTGCTTGTGGGTGTCCAGCCCCAGGCGGACGTTGCGGGTGAGGAGCTTGTTCTCCTTCTGGGCGAACATGGCGTTGACCTGCCGGGGCGAGGCCCAGGCGGCAGAGCCGTGTTCCGCGCCCTCCCGCATCCGGCCCTGCTCCGCGCTCAACAACGCGAGGGCCATGATGTAGGCGCCGGTACAGGCCAGAATGGAGAGGAGACTCTTGTCCGTCCACCGCACCTCCAGGGGATTCTGGAGTGCCGCGGTCAGGTTGGCGATCAGGGCCGGCAGTCCGCCAGCCGGGCCCTGGCTGGTTTCCATCGATTGGGCGATGAGCAGCGCCGCCCATACCACGGGGATGTAAAAGAGCAGGCAGACAAGACGCCTGTTTGCTTGGGATGGCTGTTTCAGTGGCGTTCACCTCCGGGAAAACGCAAAAAATCTGGGGTGCGCCGGTCATAGACCGGCACACCCCAGAGGAGTGGAATGCCTGTTTTAAACGCGCCATTATCTCGTCTTGGGCCTGGATTTTGTTTTCTCTTTGGCCGGGACGGAGCTCCGCTCCAACTGCGCCCGGTAAGCCCTGAGCCGTCCCTCCACTGAGGGGCGTTCAGTCATAGTTCCTTGGCCTTGGGGGGTAGAGGAGCTGGTTCTTGTATCGCGCGAGCCGCGTCCCGACCGAGACTCTTTTTTTGGCGGATCTGCCTGATGTGGGGCCGTCTGGCCGCTCTGGCGGCCCTGTGTGGGCGTCTGCGGCGGGTCCTGCCGTGCCGTGGGGGTCTTGGGGTGCCTCTGGCGCTCCTGCGGGCCCTTTTCGGGGCTGGTACGCTCCTTCGTCCGCTCCCTCTCTGGGGTGGGTGCTTCCGGCTGCCGGTCCGGTTCCTGGTACAGCATACGCTGGAAGATCTGGTTGGCCCGATCCAGTTCAGTCACCGGCAGGATCACGTCGATCAGCTTCCCCCGGCCATCCCGATCCCGGACGGTGGCGAACAACAGCTTCTGCTTTCTCGCCCTGTGCTGAAATTCCTTGTACTGCTCCGGAGTCATGGAGAACTGCCGGAGATCCCGTGTCTCCCGTAGCATCTTCCCCAGGTTGACTTTCCCGGAGAGCTTCTTATGGTTCCGGGCAAGGGCCAGGGTGAGGGCCAGCAGGTTCTTCAGGGCCGAGCCGGACAGCCGAATGACCACCTCCGTCCCGGACAGCAGCATACGCACCATTTGGTCGGCCGCCTCACCGCCTCCTATGTTCATTGGTTCTCACCTCGCTTTCACGCGCTTCTGCTTTGTCGATTTCCTGCTCCATCCGGGGCAGGCTGTTTTGGATCTTCCGGCACAGGGCCAGCTTCCTCCGCTCCGCCCGGATCTGCCGGTTGAGCTCTGCCAGTCGCTCATAGAGCTCCGCCTTTTCCTGAATCAGCCCTTCTCTGGGGACGCCGCACTGCTCCAGGGCGGCCACAGCGTCCATGTACTGGGCAAACTCCGTCTCCATGCCGGACAGTCCGGCCTCATAGAGCTCTTTGACAGGGGCCAGGGCCTCCGCATCCGCCAAAGCGGTGTAAAGCGTCCGGCGCCGCTTCCTCCGCACATTGAGGACGGTGCGCTGCTTCATCAGGTTGGCCAGCGTCTCCTCTGTGCGGGCGGTGAAGGCCGCCATGTCCGTCCGGGTCGTGATGCCGTTGTCCCGGAGGAAGGCAAACTGTTCCCGGTACTGCTCAAAGCGCATGACCTCCTGCCGGAGCTGGGGCGTCATGCGGGGTGGGTACTGCCGCTTGCCGATCTTCCCCAGTAGATAGAGATAGTGGACATACAGGGCCAAAAAGCCGGTGTACCTGGGGTACTTCTGGTAGGGGCGGTACTGCGGCCGGAGCTGGACGGCAGGCCGCCGTCCCACTTCGATGGCAGACAGGTTCCCCTGGATGGCGGCCCGGATGCCGTCCTCGGTGAACAGTGGATTTTTCCTGCTGGGGATCACGAAGCGCTCCTGTCCCCGCAGGCGAAAGCCCAGGCGGTTCCCGTGGCTGATTTCGTAGCCCATGTGCTCCATGAGCAGGAAGAAGTGGCCCAGGTCGTTGGCGTCCGCTATGGCGGTGCGCAGATCCTCCTCCAGCATGGAGCGGAAGGTGGGCTGGCCCCTGGACCGGCGCAGCCACTCAATGTAGCTGACCGCCTGGGTGGGCTCCCCCTGGAGGAGAACGGACAGGCCGCGCTCCCGGCACAGGCGATCCGATATGGCCCGGATCTGTCGGTAGTAGCTCTGGGCATTGCTGTGGTACTTTTCGCCGGTATCTGCGTTGACCGAGTTAAAGAGGATGTGGGCGTGGATGTGCTCTTTGTCTACATGGACGCCGATGACCGTCTGGTAGCCGGGCAGGTGCTCCTCCGCAAACTCCCGCGCGATCTCCAGCGCCAACTCCGGGGTGACCTCTCCGGGCTGAAAGGACTGAATGAGGTGGTAATACTGTACGCCGCCCTCCTTGCCCACGGCCCGCTTGGTCTCCAGCATCTGCCGGCACTCATGGCCAGGGTCACAGTTGAGACGGGCTGTGAGGATCTGCTCCTGGGTCTTATCCCCGTTGAGCACATAGCGGATGCCCACCTCCAGGCGGCCCTTCCGGGCCAGGATCTTGGCGATGGCCATTACTTTTTTGCTACCTCATACATGAGCTCATAGACCTGTTCCAGCAGGTACAGCCCCCGCCTGGCGTCCTCCGCCTTGGCAATTCCGGCGTTGACGCTGCGGGCAATCTGGTTGATGTTGACGCCGATTTTATGCACCTCGGTGCGCAGGGCCTTGATCTCCTGTGAGGGGAGCGCCTTGACCTCCTTCCCCAAAATAAGGCGGCGGAGATAGGCTGTCTTGGAGAGACCGCAGGTGCGGGCACTGTGCTCCAGCCGTTCCTTTTCTTCTGCGGACAATCTCAGGCATATCTCGTAGCTCTTTGGCATCGTCACTCCTTCTCCGGCCTGTGGCCGCTGATTTTCCGCCCGAAGGCGGCATGGGGGACAGGGGTTCAACCCCTGCAAGCGCGCAAAAGATATCTTTGCGCTATGCTTGCGCGGCCTCACCGCCAGAGGCGGCGAGGCTCCCAGCCCCGCCAGGGCGGGGCTGCTCCTTCAGCGGTATGATTGATTGAAATTCCGAGGGACGGACCGCTTTTCCACAAAAAAGGCGGGAGGCGTGCTTCCCATCCGGTCGCAGCTTGGCTGTTTCCCGTCCGTTCCTGCCCTATTTCCTGACGCAGACAAAAGGCCCAGGGTGCGCTGTTGCACACCCTGGGCCCAAATCTTACGATAAATTGTAGCGATTCGGGTGCTACAGGTAACACCCAGCTCCAGCCATGTTAACGCTCAGTATCTCTGGACGGTTTCTTTGTATGGCCTGGAAGCATACTTCGCTCACGCTCTTGAAGCCTCTGCAGCGAGTAGTCGATGATCCGTTCCTTTCGGAGCGCCAGAATCTCTTTGTAGAACCTCCTCTGGAGTCCTGAAAGGCAGGGCGTCTCATCAATCAAACGGCAGATTTGCTCCATATCCAACCTTGGTCCGATTCGCTTCAACGCCGCGTTGCAGCCCTCGTATTCCAGAGAGGACAGAAAATCAAAATACCGGATTTTTTTGTCCTGCTGCTTGATTCCAGACAGGGGGATCTCATATACCCGGAAGTCCATTTCCCGTGGATCATTGAGTACGGCCTGCATTTTCCCCTCGTCCAACTGCGGATACAGGCAGCTGCCGCAGTCGAATACCGGAGCCAAGGCTACCATATCACGCACAGTATCATAGAGGACGCCCCAGTTTCCATTGTGTCGATCCCAATTGCCGATCAGGGCGTCTACAATGAACATATCCCAAAACCGTTCTTCCAGCTCCTTGGGATCTATGGCCGGCTGCTCATGGATGGAGAACAGAATATCGTCCAGCTCTGTCCCGTATCCGTTCCGCTCCGAATCAATCACCTGGTTTTTCATTGAGGCAAAGTCCTGCAGGACAACACCCGGAGATGTAAAGTCCTTACATGCCACTACAATCTTTTCTTTTCCCTGATAGGTATAGGTCCCCAGCAGAGTTTCCTGTACTGGAATGCCCGCCAGGGCAAAGATGTGGCAGCCCAAATACTCGGACAGACAGCTATTGGCATAGCTCATGTCCCTGTTCCTGGACGGATGCGGCGGAAACTTCAGCATATACTGCTCATCTTGATATATGACAGAGCGCTTGCTGCCATTGGCGCCGCCATAGGTCTTGTTCCGTCTTGGAAGATTCGTAAAGTCTATCATATCAGATTACTCCGCGCTGAATGCGCAAATAGGTTTCCCGCAGGTACCATGCCTGCTCAGAGCTGATTTCTCCCTCCACTTCCGCGGAGTTGATATCGGCCTGGAGCTCACAATAATACGCGTCGAAGTGGAGGTCGTTGGCTCCGTTGTCCTCCGCCTCCCAGGCCCGCTTCATCGTATCCAGAGACCTCTGCAAATAAGGCGGAAGGCCGCATTCCAGATAGGCGCGATCTACGGGAAGTCCGGTTTCCTTATTATATCGCTGTTCCATTGTCCTGCCTCCTCGTGCGGTTCTCCTTTCATGATACCCGATAGTTTATAGAATGTAAACAGGGTTTTAAAGTCGGCCTTGTACGGTTGTGTAGGACTACAATACATATTGGACATCTGAA
>NZ_JH417618.1 GCF_000239295.1 Flavonifractor plautii ATCC 29863 | reverse complement strand
AGACTGCTTTGCACAGCGCCCTATCTGGGCGCACCTTTACATTCTGCGTGATACCGGTGGGAATGCCGCCCCATTTTCTAAACCGCTTCCAAATCTCGACGGTATAAGCGGCGGTCTGCTCCTCTTTCAGCAGCAGGTGCATCTCGTCGATGTAGTAGCGGGTAGACTTGTGGGCGGCGCGATTGATGGTGACACGGTTCCACACCTGGTCCTGGACCACCAGCATACCGATTTTTTTCAGCTGTTTGCCCAGTTCCTTGATGTCATAACAGACAATGCGGTTGTTGATGTCCACATTGGTCCTGTGGTTGAACACATTGAGGGAGCCGGTCACATAGATTTCCAGCGCCGTGGCGATGTACTGTGCTTCTTTTTCATCCTGCGCCCGAAGCAGGTTGTAAAGGTCCTCCAGAATGGGCATATTCTCCGGTCGGGGGTCATTGAGATACTCCTGATACACCAGCCGCACACAACGGTCGATGATGGTTTTTTGCACCGGCTGCAACCCCTCCTTGCCGCCCACAATCAGCTCACACAGCGACAAGATGAAGTCGGACTTCAAAGACAGCGGACTTTCATCGTCCGAATAGTCCAGGTTCAGGTCCATGGGGTTAATGTAGTTGGTGGAAGTGGGCGAAATCTTGATAACCTGCCCATGCAGGCGTTCCACCAGAGGCGCATATTCCGCTTCCGGGTCCAGGATTTCGATCTCGTCCGAAGTTAGCAGGAAACAGTTGGCGATCTCACGCTTGGCGCTGAAAGACTTACCAGAACCCGGCGTACCGAGAATCAGGCCGTTGGGGTTTTTCAGCAGCTTGCGGTCCACCATGATAAGGTTACTGGACAAGGCATTGATGCCGTAGTACAGAGCTTCTTTGCCGTTCTGGAATAATTCCTGTGTGGTAAACGGCACAAAGATCGCCGTGGAACTGGTGGTCAGCCCCCGCTGAATCTCGATCTGATTCAGACCCAAAGGCAGGCAGCTCATCAGCCCTTCTTCCTGCTGGAAGTCCAGACGGGTCAGCTGGCAGTTGTATTTCTGCGCGATGGAGCTTGCCTGGAACACATTGTTGTCCAGCTGGCGGGGATTGTCCGCTGTGTTCAGCACCAAAAATGTCACAAGGAACATACGCTCGTTGCGGCTCTGCAAATCCTGCAAGAGCTTTTTGGCCTCGACACCATAAGTGGCAAGGTCGGAAGGGATGATGTCCATGTCATATCCGGCACGGACAGCCTTTTTCTGTTCCTCGATTTTGCTGCGGTCCAAATCGGTGATTTTTCGCTTCACTGTCTTGATGGCCTTGATCTGATCCACCGACTGGATGTGCAGGCTGACAATCAGGTTGGATTCCATATCCAGAAAATCGGCCAGCATCCGGTCATTCAGCTCTGGGGCCAAAATTTGTACGAAGCTGACGGCTCCGTACTTCTTGCCCATGCGGAACTGCTTGCCGGTGCGGAACTCAAAGGAGCTGGGGGCGATAAAGTCCTTGGTGGACAGACCGCTGGTGGGGAGCCAGTCCCACTCAAACCGGAACGGCAGCTGCTCGTCCATGTGGAAGATACCATGCAGCTGAGCAAGCCGCGCTTTTCCGTCCAGCGTTTCCGCCGCCACACCCAGCCGCTTGAAGTTATTGAGAATATCGGTCTCAATGCGCTCCAAACGGGGCTTGGCCGCCTTGATGCTGTCCGCGTCAATGCCAAAGGTGAGATACTTGGTTTTGATAAGGCCGTTGTTGCCCTTTGCCAGCTGGTTTTGCAGCATGGTCATGTACTCGATACGGATGCTGTCAAAATCGTCCCCCTGGAGAGGGATGTTGATGGCGCGGGCAAAGGTTTCCTCCGATGCTGCAAGGTTCAAAAAAGACAGCTCAAACTGAATCGAGCTGTCGAAGTAGTTGAGGAAATCGCACCAGCCCTCGAAGATCGCGGTCTTGTCCTCGTTCTGCGAGAGCTGATAGTTGATGTCCTGAAATTGAATGGTTTTTGTGTAGTGACCGTCTGATACCCGGCAGATACCGTCCGGCCACATTCGTTCATAAGGGATACTGTCCTGCGCCGATTTTTCCTTTTTGTCCGTGCGGTTGGCACGGGCAATCGCAGCTTCAATCTGCTTTCTGTCGGCGCGGGACAGCTTTTTCTTTGTTTTGACCGGCTGCACAGCTTTTTCCTCGTTTTTTCCGAACAGCCGGTGCAGCCAGTTTTTGATTGCCGTAAACAATGTGTGACACCTCCTCGTCGAGATTTGCCTGCCGCTGCAACACGGCATAGAAGTTATTGGTGCGGTAGGGGCGCTGCCTGGGGCGGATCACCGTGACGCGGATGATATTGCCCACAATCTTTTCCAACGGCTGACCATGCTTTTCGTACATCGCCAGAAGGAAAAAGGGCAGCATCACGAACATCATGCACAGGGCCGCTGTGCTGTTCCCGGCAGAGCCACGGAGCAGAAAGAATAGCGGTACGCCCAAAAGCGCCCCTCCGCCGAAGCAGATTAACTGCCGCTTGGTTAAGTTAAAGGCAACCTTGGTTTTGACTTTGGTTAAATCTTTGGGTACAGGTACATAGGCCATAGAAACTCCCTCCTCCTTAATGAGCCTGGAATACAGCTTTTGCAAGGCTTCCGGTCTTAAAGAGGGTAAAACACAGTAAAACCGTATAGCCCACACAGCTCCAAATCGCCATAATCACATCTTCCTCGGTAGCGATGTCCTGTACCAGTACAGCATAAATCGCCACACAGACAATAATGAGAAATGCCTGGAATCCCAGCGCCAGCAGGGAGCGCAGATAGTTCTGGCCCATGCCGCCCCATTCCTTGCCCATCATGGCAGCCATAGGGATGGGCGCAACGGATGTCACAAGGTAAATTTCAATCATACGGCCATAAATCACGATGAAGATGCAGATATACAGCGCCCACATGGTAACGCCGATAAACATACTCTGGAACCAAAGCCCGAACAGCGGACCCAAATCCATTTCCATCAGCCGGGGTTCCATGTCCGTAAGGACAGAGGAAATATCAATGGCGGTATCCGAAGAAATAATGCCGGATGCCTGTGCCACCACACTTTGCGCCATATCGAACACGCCCATGACGATATTCCATGTATTCGTGACAAGGAGTATGGCTGCGGCTGACTTGAACACCCATTTGAAAATCATCCAGGTATCCACATCATGCAGGTTGTTTTTGTCGGTAATCATCTGGATCAGTTCCAGTGTCATTACAATCGCCAGAATCACACCGGCGATGGGAACCATGATGGAGTTGGAGAGGTTCTGGATCATGCTGAAAATGCCGCCGTTCCAGCCCTGCGGCGTTTGCCCAACCTGCACGGATATATCTCCGACCTGCTGGTTTACAGAATCGAACATCCCGGACAGGTTGCCCATAATGCCGCCTACCAGCATTTCCTTGAGCCACTCAGTAAGCGCGTCCAGCAGAAAATCCATACAGTGTGACCTCCTTTCAGCCCCTCCCGATTATTACGGGAGGGGCAAGGATTTTTCAGGGACAGTTTAGACGGCAAACAGGCCGGAAAGCAGAGGTACGAGGATCAGGCCGACCACAGCCACACCAGCGCCCGCCATGAGCTGCTTCATTCCCTGTGACTTCGCACCGGGGTTGTCGTTTCCGTAACCTTCCAGCAGGTTGATAACGCCCCATACGCCAAGACCGGCACCAAGGGCAATCACGAGGGTCTGCAACACATTGATCGCTTCATTGAAAAATTCCATAAATAATTGTTAGCCGGAATCGTTTTGATAAAGTTTCAGTCATTCATAGGCATACAAAAGCCGGACAATCCGCCGCCCGGTTTCCGGGGGCTGATTCCGGCTGTCCTCCTTTTTTCATTATTTTTTGATGACTGTCCGCCTTGTACGCCAATGGCCCCAAAAGGGCAGTTGCGGCGAATAGATAAGACCACTCCTTTCTCAGCGGAACAGATTTAAGCGTCCTGAGTATCTACTTCGTACACGTCGCAGACCTCATTGGGCTTGAGTTCCAGCCGGGTGGACAGGAACGCTTCAATGTCAAAAGCGTTCTTGTCGCTTGCGTCGGCTGTGTATTTGAAATTGGGGTGCTTGGTGATGTCGTACTTATCCGAAAGGAAAGGCCGCACACCGCGCAGCTGGAGGATGCACTTTCCACCGTCCATAACGGCCAGCTCGTCCTGGCTCATCAGACTTTTCCCCAATTTTTGATAGTTGAGCGAGTGGGAGGTTTCCCGCCCACGGCTCTCACCGGTGTTGTAGTGGAGTAGGGAGGCACCGCCTTGCCATATTACT
>NZ_JH417617.1 GCF_000239295.1 Flavonifractor plautii ATCC 29863 | reverse complement strand
GGCAGGCACGGATGGCCACCTTCCGGTGGCTGGTAGGCTGGTTGCCCCCCTTGACGATGTCTGGAATGACGATGACCACCGACTTGCCCGGCCCGGCCAGCTCCTTCAGCGGGGGCATGCCGATGGGGTTGCGGATGGACTCCAGGGTGGCGGCGTACAGGCTGTCCCAGTCCTGGGGCAGACAGGGCGGATCGGCCACGGTCTCCCCGGGGATGAAGATGTCCGTGCTGTCGGGCAGCTCCGCGCCCACCAGGCCCTGCCCATACTCAAATTCCAGTTTCACAAAATCACCTCTTCTAATTTACGCAAATTTGCTTTAAGAAAAGTTAAGTTTATTCCTAATACTTTTTATCACTATATAATATTACTAAATTACACCAAGATATTAACACACCATATTATTAACTTCAACAATATTACTCAAACTTTGGCACCCATCTTTAAGCAATCGATTGTTTTTTGTGCTAATTTTATTGATTTAATACAATATAGAGTAGTATACCTTTTACATATTGCACATAATGTAAAAAATTTTACAAATATCTTGCCACTTGGCACGAGAGTTCATAAAATTTCTTAAGTGTATCTCTTGTTTTACTCAAAATTTGTGTTAAAATAATAACAAATTATTCAAACAGGGAGGCATATCATGACACTCAAAGAAATTGCGAAAGAAGCGGGCGTTTCCATCTCCACTGTCTCCCGTGTTTTAAACCAGCCAAACACCAAAGCGGCCAGCGCTCAGGTACAGGAGCGCATCTGGAACATTGTTCGAAAAACCGGGTATGTCCCCAATCCAGTCGCACGCGAGCTCCGGCATGCTTTACAGCCCACCCCGGTTATGCAGTCTATCTACGGATTAATTGCCTGTTCCCCCGGGGAGGTACGGGATGACCCCTTTTTCCCCCGCATTATCTCCAGTATTGAGCAGGAAGCATTTCAAAGCAACTTTGTACTGAAATACACCTATTCCATGCTGGAATTTCAAACTCCGGCGGCAGCACGCCAGTCCGGGGGCTGCGACTCAGATAACCTGATCATTGTGGGACGGTTTCAGCCCTCGCTCCTCACCTCCATGAAAAAACGATTCCGCAATATTGTCTATGTTGGCCTCAATAATCTGGAGGCTGAATGTGACCAGGTACTCTGTGATTGTTTTTTTGCCGTTCGGGATACCGTACGCTATTTTTATGACCGGAATCATCGGAATATCGCTTTTATTGGAGCAGAGCAGGAGGGACGCTACCGCGGCTATTTAGAAGGGCTCCGCCTATGCGGCCTGCCCCCTTGTCCGGAGCATCTGGTTCAAATCAATACGCTCTCCATGGACGGCGGTCTTCAGGGTATGAAGCAGCTTCTCAGCCAGAACCGCAACATTACAGCCGTCATCTGCGCCAATGATATGACCGCTATCGGCGCGCTTCGGGCCTGCAAGGAGTTGGGCGTTCAGGTTCCTGACGAAATTTCCATTATTGGAATTAACGACATTCCAAACGTTCGCTATGTCCAGCCCAAAATAAGCAGCATACACGTCCCTTTGGATGAAATGGGCAAGATGGCAGTCCGTACCCTAGCCGACCGAATCAATGGCGGTCACCAACTGCCCGTTAAAATTAGCTTGCCCTACCATATCGTCGAACGCGCCAGTTGCATGCCCTGCGCCAGACCTTCCGGAAACATGCAGACGTAACTGCGCGCAACATATCTCCCCGCTCCGACGCATATACATGCCCCGTGAGAATCATTGCGGGGAGTGTTGCTGTTTGAAAGGGAACATCGAGGAGCGCGCCTGCCAGCTGGCGCTTTACATCATAGAGAACAAAGCGACGGTGCGCAGCGCGGCCCAGAGGTTCGGCATCAGCAAATCCACGGTCCACAAGGACCTAAGCGAGCGTCTGCCCGCCTTTAACAAGCCTCTTTACCTCCAGGTCAAGCAGGTGCTGGACGAAAATAAAGCGGAACGGCATATCCGGGGCGGTATCGCAACCCGCAAAAAGTACCGGGGAGTCACCTAAAAAGCAGCGGCGCACGGGTATCCGTGCGCCGCT